>JAJQFQ010000095.1:44855-53258 GCA_021201035.1 Clostridiales bacterium | reverse complement strand
CCTCATCCCAACCCTATAAATGCCACCAGGCAAAGCAAAGCCGTAATAATGGAAAACACGGCCACAATCCTCGTCTCCGACCACCCGCAAAGTTCAAAATGATGGTGAATCGGCGCCATCTTAAAGAAACGTTTTCCGCCTGTCTTTTTAAAGTAAGTCACCTGTATCATAACAGAAATAATCTCAACCCAGTAAACCAGGCCGACAATCAGAATAAATATCGGCATCTGCAGCATATAAGCGGCAGCCGCCACAAATCCTCCCAGCGCGAGCGAACCCGTATCTCCCATAAAAACACTGGCCGGATAGACATTAAACAGTAAAAATCCGAGCAGGGCGCCCACGACCGCACAGGTGATCGGTGCGATCCCGCAGGCATTGCCCACGGCGACCACGGAAAAAAATGTGGCGACCAGAACCGTCACGCTGGATGCCAGACCGTCCAGGCCGTCTGTGAAATTGACGCCGTTAACCGTCCCGATGACTGCCAGAAACAGAATCGGAACCGCCAGCCACGAAAGATAAAGATATTTCCCGCCGGAAAACGGAATCAGCATGGCCAGAGAAATATCCGAGCGAACCAGATATACGGCGAACACCGCCGTCACCGCGATCTCGCACAGCATCTTCTGCCAGGCCAGCAGTCCGTCCGAACGCCGCAGTACCACTTTCAGATAATCATCCAGAAAACCGATAATTCCAAAGCCCACCGTCACAAAAAGAACCGGAATGATCCTCGGATAATCACGCACATAGATCAGAGACGTGACCACGATTGCAATCAGGATCATAATGCCGCCCATCGTCGGCGTACCCGTCTTTTTCTGATGGGATGTAAGCTCCTCCCTCTCCGTGTTCCCGACCTTTAGTTTCCTCAGCAAAGGAATCATAAAAGGACCTAAGACCGCCGTGATCGCGAAGGCGATCAAAACCGGAATAATTACCTGAAATGTCATTTTTCTACCTCTTCCATTTGTATCTATCGTTCTTACGGTATCTCAGTATAGTGCTTTTCGGCAGCATTTGCAACACCGCTCTTTTTATTTTTCTTCAGATTGTTCTATGCCCAGGTACGGCAGCACATCTTTAAAAATCTCCTGCATCACCGGCGCTGCGACCGTACCTCCGTAATACGTCCCCTGCGGGTTGTAAATAACAACCAGGCCGATCACCTGCGGATCGTCCGCCGGTGCAAAGCCGATAAAGGAGGAGATATATTTATTCTCACTACGCGGCAGAGTCTGCGACGTGGCAGTCTTTCCGCCGACGGAATATCCTTCCACCGCTCCGTTCTTCCCGGTTCCCTCCGACACAACCTTTTCAAGCAGATACTGCAGCGTCTCCGAGGTTTCGGCACTGACGAGATTCTCCTGCTCCGGATAAGTAAATGTCTCAAGCACTTCCCCGTCCTCATCTTCAACGCATACACCGAAATGCGGCGTAATACGCGTACCTCCATTGATCAGAGAGGATACGGTAGTGATCAGCTGAAGCGGTGTGATCTGAAAGGACTGTCCGAAAGCCACGGTCGCCAGCTCCACCTGGCCCATGGCGTCCTCGGCATGCATGATGGTCGCCGCCTCACCGGGCAGATCCACGCCCGTCTTTTCCAGCAGGCCGAACTGCTCAAAATAATGATAAAACGCGGAGGCCCCCAGCCGGAGTCCCAGTTCAATAAATACCGGGTTGCAGGAATTCATGATTGCTTCCGTAAACGTCTCGGATCCGTGTCCTCCGGTTTTATGGCAGCGGATTTTTCGATCCTCTACCACTTTATAACCGGGACAATAAAAATTTTCTTCCAGCGAGACCAGATTCTCTTCCAGAGCCGCAGCCGTTGTGATCACCTTAAAGGTAGAACCCGGCTCATAGGTGTCGCTGACGGACGGATTTCTCCACATTTCATTCAGCAGATCCTGCGTCTCCTCATCCGTCAGATTTTCTTCAGTGACAGTATTTAACGTAAAAGGATCGTTTAAATTATATTCGGGGAGATTGACCATGGCAAGTATTTCCCCATTCTGAGGGTTCATCAGAATCACGCTGACCGCATCTGCTTCTTTCTCCTCCAGAACGGTTTCTGCCGCCTGCTGAACATAACACTGGATATTGTAGTCCAGACTGATCACCAGATCATGACCGCTGACCGGCTCCTGCCGGCGCTCTCCCGCCGCCTCGATCTCGACGCCGGACGCATCCGTCAATGTCAGTATCTTTCCGGCCGTGCCCGCGAGATATTCTTCATACATAACCTCCAGACCCAGAATGCCCTGATTATCGCTTCCGGTAAAACCGATGACCCTGGAAGCCAGTTCATCATAGGGATAATAACGTTTATAATCGACATCCACCTTAACTCCCGCAAGATCATATGCCAGAATCGCGTCGCCCGTTTCCTTGGAAACATTGGTACGGATGCGTTCGATGGAGCTGACTTTCTCCACTCTTTCCCGCACCGTCTCTTCCGACATGTCCAATTCTTCAGAAAGCACACGGATAACTTCCTCAGCATCCTCAATCTGCGCATGAATGACCGATATGGTACAGACAGACTGGTTCGACGCCAGAACAACTCCGTTTCTGTCCAGGATCTCACCGCGCGCCGCCTTGATGCTGCGTTCTCTTTCATGCAGATCCTCCGCCTTCTGTCCGTAAAATTCAGACCGGAATATCATGATCCATGCCAGCCTGCCGGTCAGAAAAAGTAAAAGTCCGATGACCATGAGTATCATGACGAACATTTTTTTCTTTTGAAATGTCCTGATGCGCTTCAAAACGATGCCCCGAAAATGCCATTTACTACAATCTATTCGGTTTCCGGCCCGCTATTCCCCTGCATCGCAATTTTTT
Source organism: Clostridiales bacterium (assembly GCA_021201035.1). Taxonomy (GTDB): domain Bacteria; phylum Bacillota; class Clostridia; order Lachnospirales; family Lachnospiraceae; genus Eubacterium_I. The sequence continues at coordinate 50,408 of JAJQFQ010000095.1, read as the reverse complement.
GTATCCGGCCTATTCCCCGTTTTCATCCTGCGTCTGTGTCTCCTCCTCTGATCCGGTTTCATCCTGTGTATCCTCTGCTCCGGCTTCGCCGGTCTCATCTGCAGTACCGTTATCCGCTTCGTCCGTATCCGTCCCGTCCGCATCCTCTGTCTGCGTGATCTCGTCCGCGTCAGTTCCGTCCGTGTCATCCGTCTCACCAATAATATTTTTATCGGCATTGATACCGGTCAGCTCCTGATCCGGATAGATATTCAGGTAAGGCAGCGCCTCTTCCAGAATCTCCCGCACCACATTCTGAGCATAGGAACTGTGCGCCTGATCCTCCACATTCGGAGCATCAATCACAGCATAAATAACGATTTCGGGATCCTCCGCCGGCACGGAGCCGATAAAGGAAACCACATACTCACCGTCAGCACGCACGCTCGTCGCGTTGCCGTCCTCGTCAAGCACATATTTTTCAGCGGTACCGGTCTTACCGCACATGGAATAACCGTCTACCTTCGCGGTCGAACCGGTTCCCTGCTCAACGACGTTGGCAAGATACTGAATGATTGTGGCCGAAGTTTCTTCCGATACGGTCCTCTTCAGCAGTGTCGGTTCAATACTCTCCACTGTATTCCCGTTCTCATCCTGAATCTCCAGCGCCACATGCGGCAGATAGTAGTTTCCGCCGTTAACAAGTGAGCAATAAGCGCTGGCCAGCTGAATCATCGTCACATTAAAGTTCTGTCCGAAGGCATTGGTAGCCAGATTGATTGTTGACAGATTTTCCTCCGTGTAAATCAGAGAGGATGTCCGTGACTCTCCCGGCAGGTCAATATTCGTCTTTAATCCGAAATTAAACAATTGCTGATATTTTGCGAAATTCGACGCCCCGATCAGATATGACATCTGCATCAGCGCATCATTACAGGAATTCTCCAGCGTCTCGGACACTGTCTCCATCCCGTGGCCGCTGCGGTTCACACAGTGGATGGTATGGCCAGATATCTGTTCGTAGCCGTCACAGTAAAACGTCATGTCCTCCGTGATCGTGCCGGTATCCAGTCCGCAGGCGACCGTAAAAGGCTTTGCCGTGGAACCCGGTTCATAGGTGTAGGTGATGCAGAAATTCTGTTTCAGAGCCTCCACCGCTTTCGTCTGCGCCGAGTCATCCATTTCCTCGATCGTCTCAATAGAATTAAAAAGAGACAGATTGGCCAGGTTCATGACCTCGGTATCACTCATGTCGCCGAGCTCATCCTCAGAATAATACTGCGAAAGCGAGGAGATCGTCTCCTCATCCTCCAGAATCGTATAATCATAATTCGGATAATTTGCCATGGCAAGCACTTCACCGGTATCCGGATCCATCATCATAACCGCGATATGTTCGGCGCCGCCGCCCTCTGCGGCATTATCCGTCAGCGTATCATAAAACTCCTTAATCTTTTCCTCCACAATTGACTGCAGATTCGCGTCGATCGTAGAAACCACCGTCTCACCGTTGACTGCGTCCTTCACCGCCACCTCATAATTCGAGTCAGAATTCAGATAGCCGTACTGGCGGCCGTCTGTTCCGTTCAGCACATCGTCATAAGAATCCTCTATACCTCCGACACCGACGTTTCCGGAAGCGGTGTAGCCGATCAATGCACTCGCAAGGGATCCGTAAGGATACTCTCTCACATACTCCTTCTCAAACCAGATTCCCTTAATCAGGGAATTCTCTTCCTGCATCGCCTCAAAAGACTCTGCCTCCTCATAGGAGAGGTCCTCCGCGATCACATAATACGTGCTGTCGGGATTCTCCGTAATGTATGACCGGATCTTTTCAAAGGTAAGCTGTGTTTTATTTCCGTCCGAATCCTTCACGATTCTCAGTTCAGTCTCGTCAAAACACTCTTCCAGCGCCGCAAGCGTCGGTTCCAGATAATCCTCTTTGTAATTAATCACGGTGCAATCCAGAATCACATTGTATACATCCGTACTGGTCGCGAGAACCGTCCCCTTGCGGTCTGTAATATCTCCCCGCCGGAACGGAATCGTCGTGCTGGAATATTCCTGATTGCTGAGAACAATCTTCTCATATCGGTCTCCGCTTTTTACATCAATAAAAACCAGACGCCCGACCAGAACAGCCAGGCACCCGATCACGATCACGAACAGAACCGCCAGCTTTTTTTTCATGCGGAACAGAAACGGAAAGGTAATCTTTCTTTTCTTTTTTCTCTTTCTGCGTGCTGCCATATCCGGATCATCCTCCCGTCATTTCCCGTCCGGTTTTGCCGTACCGTGGTATTCCTGCGTAATCAGCCGGTCACTCCACATCAGAATACTGGTTCATGTAATCACTGTTCTCCACCGAATAATATTGAATCTGTTCGGAAGACGGGTAAACCAGTCCGAGTTCCGCCGCACGCTGCTTCACTTCCGCCAGTGTCATCTCTGACTCGAGACGGTTCTCTGCCGCTTCATTATCCGATTTCAGGTCACTGATCTGCGTCTCCAGAGAAGTGATTGCAGACATATGCGTAGTAATGTTTGACTGAAGATGAACAAACAGAATGCATGCGCAAAAACAGACGGCGGTCGCTGCCGTCAGGAAAAGAACATAGCCCGGATTGATCGACAGGGCACGGTTCAGATTTCTCTTCGCCGAAAGCCGCCGCTCGCGGTCGCGGATAATCTCCTCCCGGGTCTTATCCGGCAGAACCGGCTGACGTTCCGGTGCTGTCTGCCTGCGATTCGGTACAGACTGCTGTCTGCGCACTGTGTTTCCTTCTATATATGTCGGGGTGCCGTCATTCATTCTGCGTGCCATGGTCTTACATCCTCTCTCATGCATTCGCAACTGCCGTCAATGACTCGTTCACGAAAAATCCGTTTTAAAACAATCTGCAACTGCTTTTTAAGCATCCTGCGCTTTTTCAAATACGCGCAATTTCGCGCTTTTCGCTCTCTTATTATGTTCCATCTCTTCCTCAGACGGAAGAATCGGTTTTCTCGTCAGCATTTTTCCTTTCGAAACTTTTCCGCAGACACAGACCGGAAAATTGTCCGGACATGTGCAGGGATTTTCATTTCTCTTAAAATTCGTCTTCACGATCCGGTCCTCGATCGAGTGAAACGTGATTACGCACAGCCGGCCGCCCGGCTTTAACCGATCGATCATCCCGTCCAGGGAATCAGCGAGCACTTCCATCTCCCGGTTCAGCTCGATCCGGATTGCCTGATAGGTGCGTTTCGAAGGATGGCCGCCGGTCGCCCGCACCTTCGCGGGAATGGCCGCGCGGATAATCTCGTTTAATTCGCCCGTGGTCTCAATAGGCTTATTCTGTCTCGCCGCCACGATGTGCTTTGCGATATTCTTCGCGAAGCGATCCTCACCGTAGTCCCGGATCATGCGGTACAATTCCTGCTCACTGTATGTCGCCAGAATATCCCGCGCCGTCAGGCTCTGCCGCTGATCCATCCGCATGTCCAGAGGCGCATTCTCCTCCCGATACGTGAACCCGCGGGCAGGCGTGTCCAGCTGATAAGAGGATACACCCAGATCGAGCAGAATCCCGTCTACCCGGCCGATTCCCAGATCCGAAAGACGGCCGCACATCTCACGGTAATTGCCGCGGATGATAGTCACCCGTTCTTCGAATGGCTTCAGCCGCTCTGTGGCTGCCGCAATGGCATCCGCGTCCTGGTCGATACCGATCAGCCGGCCCTTTTCCGAAAGCCGGCGGCAGATCTCATAGCTGTGTCCGGCTCCGCCGAGCGTACCGTCCGCATAGATACCGTCCGGATCCGTGATCAGGGCGTCCAGCACCTCATACAGCAGTACGGGAACATGTTCAAAATCCATTTTTGCCTCCGGTTGAATCGTGATCAGAGCATAAGACCCAGATCCGCCATATGCTCCGCGATCTCATCCATATCGTCAAACTCATTCTCCTGCCATCTTTCGGTACTCCAGATCTCAATCCGGTTTCCGACGCCGGCCAGCACCACTTCCTTCTGCAGACCCGCGTATTCGCGCAGTTTCGGAGGAATCAGCACCCTGCCCTGCTTGTCCACCTCGCAGTCGGCAGCTCCGGCAAAGAAGAAACGCATAAACTTCCTGGCGTCTTTATTGGCCGAGGATACATTCTGAAATTTGTTTTCGATGTTCTCCCACTCCTCATTGGAGTAGACAAACAGACAGCCGTCCATTCCCTTGGTAACCACAAACTCTTCTCCAAGAATCTCGCGGTACTTGGCCGGCATGATGATCCTGCCCTTCGCGTCTACGGAATGGTTATACTGTCCCTTGAACATCAAAAACACCTTCTTCCACGGCCGGATTCAAAGTGAATGGACGGTGAACGGGCATGACTGCTAACGCAGCGCGCCAACATCTATGAAAGCCGATTGCTCCGCTCTGCGAGCTCTCGCAATCGCCGCCGGTATTCGTATTCCGGCCTGTCGGCCTACATACTCATACCGGCTTGGTCATCCAATATCCATCCTCTTAGCCGTGCAAGCACGTCACGAGTCTGTCTATTGATGACACTTTCATAGTAAGTTATCAACAGAGTTATCCACTTTATCCACTTTGCACCATTTTATGCCACAAATCATCCACTTCGCGCCACTTGCAATTCATTCTAAAGCATTTCTTTGTAAAAATCAATAGCTATTTCCTGAATGAGACTGAAAAAACGTATAAAAAAATGCGCCCCGACGCATCCTCGCGGAGCGTTTTTTAGGACGAACTTTCCTGTAAAACAAAAAGCCGCAGCACCTGCTGCGGCTAATATTCTGCCTGTACTCACTTTTCCACCATGTAAATCTCTCCGATTCCCAGTCCTTCATCCACGCCGGAAACATAACGGGCAAGATGCGTCACATCGCGAACGGTCAGTTCACCGTCGCCGTCCACATCCCATGTCATAGAATCAAACTCATACGGAATATCTACGCCGGCCAGGCTGCGCGCCATCCAGGTAACATCCCGAACGGTCACGCTGCCGTCACCGTCCGCATCGCCGAGCAGATAAGCCACGGTCTGCACCGGCTTTTCAATAATCTCAAATGTTGTCTGAAAACCGGATCCAACAAAATTCCCCACGCCGGTGACCGTGACGGTCGCCGTGCCGCATTCCACATTGTTTTCACAGGAGATCATATATTCCGTACCATGCAGCAGATACGTATCAACATCCGGCTCCACGGCTTCTCCCATATAGTACATCGTCTCCGCAATGGAAAAATCACTCTCTGTAAAGCGCTGAGTCCTGTCAGCCTTCGCGTAATACGTTGCCGCCATATAATCCGGAATCTCATTATAAGAATATTCGTCTCCTGTATCAATATCAGCCCATATGCCGGAAGACCCATAGATCAGCCGTTGAACATAAGGGAAAGAGGCAAGCCGGGTGCTTCCGGCTCCGCAGAAGGAAAACCGTTCGGAAACGGTAATCTTTCTCAGCGAGTAACAGCCTGTGAATATATTTTTCATGGCAGTCACGGAGGATGTGTCAAATCCGGTCATATCCAATTCTGTGAGATTTTCACAGCCATAAAACAGATACGACA
>JAJQFQ010000095.1:17955-44755 GCA_021201035.1 Clostridiales bacterium | reverse complement strand
GACAGGTCCGTCGCGGACGATGTGTCAAACCCGCTTATATCCAGTTCCTCCAGACCCACACAGCCGTAAAACATACCCTGCACACTGATCGCCGACAGCGTACCGGCGCCGCTCCAGTTCAGCTCCTTCAAGTTGATACAGCCGCCAAACATATACGACAAATCCGCCGCAGACGACATATCAGACCGCGCGACATTCAGCGTCTGCAGTCCCGTACAGCCGTAAAATAAATACGACAGATCCGTCGCGGACGACAAATCAAATCCGCTTATATCCAGTTCTTCCAGTCCCGTACAACCATAAAACAGATACGACATATCCGTCACGGACGATGTATCAAACCCGCTTATATCCAGTTTTCCCAATCCTTCGCAGCCATAAAAGGCGCAACTCATACTCTCCACGGATGAAACATCCAGGGCGGATACATCCAGAGATTCCAGAGAAGAACAGTTGTAAAAAACCGAATCCATCGACGTCACACGGGAACCACCAAATCCCGACAGATCAAGGCTTTCTAGTGATTCACAGCCATAAAACATATCATCCATGGATTCCGTTAAAGAAACGCTGCAGCAGGACAGGTCCGCGCCGATCAGATTCTCGCAGCCACTGAAAGCCGCCCCGTTTACACAGGCGTCCGCCCCCGTATACGCGTACAGAAGAGCCGACTGGTAACTCTGGGAAAAAATCCCCTCATTGCCCAGGCAATAGACATCTGATGCAGATATGGTTATCAAATAAAATCCGGTCGACTCATACGCGGTCGGCTTTGTCATAGTCCCCGTTCCCGTCGACGTTTCCCCGTCTCCCCAGTCGATCGTCACCGTCCCTCCGGAGATCCGGATCGCAGGCTTAAGCTTCCCCGTATCCGTCAGCCGGATCACCAGAGTTGTCTGCGACGTCTCAGAATCCCTGCTGATACACACCGCCTCAAAGTTTTCCGCGGAAGTAATCCGATGGTTCTCCAGGCTGCTGTAAAAGGTACCGTCATCCGCAAAAAAGCCGATACAGGAATACCCCTCGTCCGTCACCACCGTAAAGCTGTCGTCCGGCGTATCCCCGAAAGCAACCGTCTGCGTGTAACTGTCCGTCAGATTCTCCCCGTCGCTGATCTTCGCGTGCTCTCCCCCGCTGACAGTTATGACATTATCTCCGTAATTTGCCCTGACCGCCGCACGGGCGTCTACACATCCCCAGGCAGTCTCCGTATCAAATCCGGCATCCCCCAGATCCTGCGCAGACATTTCCAGAATTTCTTTTACCATGTCCGCGGTATAGTCGCTGTGCCCGGCAAAAACCAGGGCTGCGATGCCCGACACGACGGGAGCAGCCATGGATGTCCCCGTTTTACTCCCGTAACTGCCGTTATATGTCGTACTCAGAATGCTGGTTCCCGGCGCGGAAATATCCTTCGCGTCGCCATAATTAGAAGATGTGTAGCGGCTCAGCGTCTTATTGAGGTTAATCACGCTGATACAGGTCTCATAATCGCCCGGGTAACAGGTGTTTTCAGAACCGACATTCTCTGTTGAATTATTCCCTGCGGCGCAGACGGTCAGTATATCCTGATCATACGCGCAGTCAATCAACGTGAGCAGGGCGTCGTCCCCGCTGACGGAACCCAGCGAGCTGAGACTCATATTAATCACATGCAGGTTTTCCGTCTCCACCAGATCGCTGATGCCGTTTCCGTCCGCGTCAGCCAGAAGCCAGGTATATGCTTCGCAGAGATATGTCGTAAGAAAAACATTGTCCTGGTCCGCCTTAACCGGTATAAGGTCGGCGTTATATGATACTCCGGAAACGCCCGTCCCGTTATTCGTCTGCGCCGCAACGATCCCCGCCACATCTTCAACTGCCTGCGTATCCTCAGACTCTGACGCGTCCTCGAGCTCCGAAGCTTCCTCCTGGGTTTCTTCGTTTTCGGATTCTGAATTTTCCTCTGTCTCCGACAGATCCGCGGCGCTTAACACATACACATTGACCAGCTGATCCGGCTGTCCCTCTGCGCTCGCCACAACATACTGACTCTGCGTCCGGCTGTCAGATGAAACCGATTCGGACGAGCCGGCATCATCCGAAGCGGAAGATTCCGAGGTCTCCGTGTCTCCACCGCCGCTCTCCGCCGTGCCGCTGTCATTTTCATCCGTGTCTGAAGCCTCTGAGCTGCTGTCATTTGCATCATCTGTGTCGGAAATATCCTCGTCACCGCTGTCCCCGTCATCCGGCTCGTAAGCTGCCGTGCCGTCACTGTCGTCCGTGTCGGCTTCATCCGGTTCATCGGTATAACTGCCGTCTCCCTCATCGGTTTCCGTGCCGCTTCCCTCACCGTCTCCCTCTTCGCTCCCCGTGCCGCTTCCCTCACCGTCTCCGTCTCCTTCTTCGGTACCCGTGCCGCTTCCTTCACCGTCGCCGTCTCCGGTACCGCTGCCGTCTCCCTCTCCGGTACCCGTGCCGCTTCCCCCGTCCTCACCGGAACCGTTTCCCTCTCCTTCTTCGCTGCCTGTTCCGCTGCCGTCTCCTTCTCCTCCGCCATCCAGATCCTCATCACCTGCGGTAACCGTAACAGTCAGGCTGTCCGAGATCGTCATCCCGCCCACAACAGCCGAAACCGTAATTGTAGCCGTACCCTCTCCCACCACGGTGAGCTGCCCGGTAGAAGAATCCACCTGCACCACGCTCTCATCGCTGGAGTTCCAGGAAACAGCGTCGAGAAACGCATCTGTCAGCGCCTCATCCGCGGTGCTTATCTCAACGCTTACCTGATAATCCTCGGAAACCTTTAATTCCAGATCATCGCCCGCGTCGATGGAGGGAGAACCTTCATACTGGATATAAATCGAATGAATGGAATGCGCGGAGCTTGACGCGTCCACCTCGCTGATTGTCGTCTGCCCGTACATAAGACGGAAACAATTCGTTGCTTTCATATTTACATGGTTTGAAGCGTCATATCCCTCCCCGTAACCATATCTCAGCCAGCTGTCCCACACGGCAAGCATAGGCTCCACTCTGATCTGCGTCGACGTCGCCGCCGTGATATCCGTAAAGCCGTCCGCCGATAAATAGTCCCCGATCAGAGGATAATAATAACGTTTCTGAAAGATCAGGGAATACGTATACTCCCCGCCAAAATAACTCTCCCCCGAATCCGTCGTGGCAAATCGGAACCGGCTGATGGAATCCGTATCAATCCCGGCATAATCCAGCAGCTCCACGAACAGAGGACCCGTGGCCTGGTCATAAACCGCATGGTCGCTTTTGTCTATATAAGAGTAGATCTGAGTCACCATGACACAGTTCGCGAGAATCTCATTCAGCGTTACGACCGACTTTTCCACATAACTCATACCGTAATACCCGACATAGAACGTCAGAGTGTCTGAACTGGCTTCACTGATGTCCCCGTAAATGAGTTCCGCATCGTCCCCGCCGGTCGCGGCGAAAATCTGCGTGTAGGAATCGCCGCAACGCGTACACTCATATATGGCATAGCCGTCCTCATCGCTCTTCGGGGACACATATTCCACCATGCTGTAGTCATGTCCCAGGGCATTGACCGCATCCACGCGAACGCTGCCGCAAACGGTACAGGTGTAGGTGACGGAACCGGAATTCGTGCAGTCCGCCTCCTGTGTCACCGTCCCTTCGTCCCAGACATGATCGGTAGCGGGAATCTCTTCCCCGTATTCCAGAACCGCGCCGCAGTCCAGGCAGACCAGATCACCGGTATAACCCGTTTCCAGACAGGTGGCCTCCACCGCTCCCTCAAGCTCCGTGCGGGAACGCGCGCAGACAGATCCGGATTCATCGTCTTCGCTTCCATCGGTGCCGGCATCCCCGGACTCGTCGGAACCACTGTTCTCTCCGGCCGCACTGTCATCGCCGGACTCATCTGCCCCGTCGGTATCTTCCGCCGCTGCCGCAACGGATAAACGGATACTGCCGCTCACGATATCATGGGACACACCGCTCCCGCTGTCCGCCAGAGCAGAAATACCATCCGGCTGAGAAAACACAAAAGTGATCGCCACAAGCAGAAGCAGACCGGTCTATTTCCATCTGTTTATCCATGATCCGGGCTTCTTTTTCAAAGCGTGCCGCCTCCCTTTCCAACCGAAGTCTTCGCAACTGTTTCATATCTTCACATGTATTCTGCCCCCCCCGCGCCGGCTTTTCCAGCCGGTTTCCTGTCATATCCGCAGCTCTGTTCCCGGATTCTCCCCGAATTTACATCACTCCGGAATAGAATTTGCAACAAGGTCATGATACTGCTCCGACGTCAGCTCGCAGTGATAAAAAAGTTCATAATAACGAATCACTTCCTCCTCCAGGTCATAGGTCGCGTACTCGGGATATAAAATCTTCGCCATCCACATCATGCCCAGATACCGCTGTACGGAAGGAGGAAAACCCATCCAGTTGTACGGTCCGTAGGGAACTTCGTAATAATTCCCGTTCTGAATCGCGTCCAGTTCCTGCCAGAGCGAATCCTCCGCCACCACGGAATAGACACTCTGAGGGGCAAAAAAGATCACCTCCGGGTTCCACTTCAGGATCTGTTCAAAATCCACCTCATTGCCGGTGCCCTTTGACGACGGTGTGTCCACCACCGCCAGATTATCCGAGAGCAGATCGATGACCTCGGCGTGATAAGAATCCTTACAGATCACGTTGCAGCCCAGATCGCCCAGGCAGTACAGCACCGTCTTCCTGTCATCCCCCACCTGATCCATGATATCTTCCATCTCACCGTAAATCTCATCACAGTAGGAGGCGAGTGTCTCCGCCTCCTCCTCCATGCCAAACAGTTCTCCAAGCATACGGTAAGCCTCTGACGCGGTCTCCGTATTCATGGATATATGCACCGCGGGGATGCCGGTCTGTTCTTCGATTCCCTCCAGGTCATCCTCCAGATCTGTCTTTGTCTCGCCGACGTCTATGATCACCTGGGGATCCGCTTTCGCAAGCTCCTCACGGTTTAAATCGCCGCTTCCCCCGTATAACTGACCGAGAACCGGCAGATTATAATATGCCTCATCTATGTACAGTTCTGCCTCCGCCGACCAGTCGCTGGCCAACGCCACCATCTCGTCCGGATCCAGAGCAAAGCAGACGATCTGCGCCAGAGGTCCCGTCACCGCATAGCGCTCGATATCGGCCGGCAGTTCCACCTCCCTGCCGAGAGAATCCGTAAAAATGACAGTCTCTGCCTCCGCCGACTGCGTTCCGGAGGACTTATCCGTGCCTCCGCAGCCGGAGAGAAGAGCCATCGCCAGCGTCAGGCACAGAAAAAACACCGATATTGCCCTCTTTACATTTACCTTCATGACGGTTCTCCACCTCTTCTTTCCGGATCCGTATACGCTATACGGCAGCGCAGTACAGGATAAAATCGCATAGTCCAACATTTTTAATCATTTTAACACTATTTTTCCATCTGTTCCGTTGCCATGGCAACGGAACAGATGGAAAAATTAAAAAAGCGTTCCTATTGACCAGAAGCAGATGGTTTATTATTCAGATATTCTTTCAGGAAGGCTCTCTCATTCTGCTGTCGTCATGGTTTCGCCGATCCCGTAGCCTTCATCCAGTCCTGCGATATATCGTGCCAGAAGTGTCAGATCCTGGGCCGTCACAGAACCGTCGACATTGATATCCGACGCCAGCGAATCGATGTCGAAGTCGAGTTCTACACCCGCTATATAACGTGCCAGCCAGGTCACGTCATATGCTGTCACAGAACCGTCTCCGTCCACATCGCCCAGCACATACTCAACCGTCTCGTCTACGGCCGGGATTTCCTCCCATGCCAGAACCGGATATCCGAGATGGTAATCGCTGTTCGTGTTATCTTTGAAGCTTCCCTCTTCATCGCCCCCATTCAGAACAGACGCAAGCGCAATAAGTTCGTCAGATGATTTCTGCATGGCCGTTTTATCATCATCCGTGAGCACTTCACCGGTACTGATGCTGTAGAGGTAACTCTCTCCCGACCCCACAATCGAACCGCTTAAGGTACTCAGATAATAGACATTTTCTTCATACAAATATGTATTAGTCTCCAATTTCCCCGCGAGAATGCCCACGTAGGATGCTGCACTGCCCCCTGTCACCGCACCCGCGTTATAGACATTGGACAGGCTGATCTGTGCGGCAGCTGTAACATTTCCGAAATTTCCCAGAATACCGCCGATCTGCTGTCCGGTTCCGGTCACATCACCTACATTATATACGTCAACCAGACTACAGTTGACAGATCCCACAATACCGCCCATCTGCGTGGTTCCGCTGATACTCCCGGCATTATACAGGCTTTCCAGAATATTGGCGTATCCCGAACAATAACCCACGATACCGCCCACACCCGAACTGTTGCTGCCGGAGCTGGCGACCGGTCCTTCATTACCGCAGCGTTGAATCTCAACCACATAGACCGTCGATGAAGTCTGTGCCGATCCGATAATACCGCCCACTCTGGTACCCGTGCCGGTGACCGCACCGTAATTGACGCAGTATTCAATGACCATGCCGCATCCTTTGCTCGCGCTGACAGACGTATATCCCTGAATGCCTCCGAGATAACCGACGCCGTTTACCGCGCCGTTGTTTGTCGTGTCCGTGATGCTTCCGTAATTGCAATATCCCAGAATACCGCCCGTATAATTGCCTGTGGCTGTAATCGTTCCCTCGTTGGAACTGCCGGAAATCTGCGCCTGGCCGATACAGTAGCCAACCAGTCCCGCGACATATGCCTGACCGCTCACTGATGCCTGATTCACACAGTTCTCAACCGTCACACCATTATTTCCCGCGTAGCCCAACAGGCCGCCGATATAATTGGACGTTGATTCCACGCTGCCCGCCGTGATAAGATCCCGAATCACCGCTCCATTTGCATAGGAAAACAATCCGGCCGCAGAAGAAGTGCTGATCTCCAGCGTAATCGTGTATCCGTCTCCATCCAACGTACCCTCATAAGGATAAGAAGCTGTTCCGATTCCGGTAAACCCGGATGACATAACGATATCCGACGCCACTCTGGCATTGATGTCCGTTGTACCCCGTAGGACACGCGACTGAAGCCAAAGAACATCATCCTCTGAGCAGAGCAGATAATAACTGTCTTCATCCTGTTCCGGGGAGGAAGGAATCAAATCAGCCTGGGCTGTAATGACAATATCCCCGGTAATCACATCTGAAGAAAGTGTCAGTATACCGGTCACCACACTGTAGCTGTAACTCGAAGAATCAAGCGTTTCTCCTCCGACCGTCACCGTAATCTCTTCCGACAATTCATACCCGCTCTCCGGCGTAAGGGTCGCCGTATAATCCTCCGCGTTGCTCGCACTCGCCTCACCGCTGCAGGTCAGGTTCGTCAGGTTTGTCGATACCATATAGACAGACGCCGGAACATAAAGCTCAATATATCCGCTCTCATTTGAGCGAAGATCATATCCCGAATCTGATGAGATATACTCAATCGCCGTTTCATAATACGATGTCCCGGTTTCTGCCGCAGTTACCTGCACCGCCGCGGAAGCTTTCGGCGTCACAGCCGATGTTACACCGATCGACGCTCCTTTCGCCAAACCGTCAGCCAGTGTAATCGTCTTTCCGTTGGCCAGGTAATAGTTATTTTCCGTGCCGTCCACCGTATTTTCGGAAATCACCGGAGTACCGGACAGGTAAGCCGTATAGCTGCCCGTTGCATAGACACCCGCGCCGAGTGAGCTGTCGGTTGCCTCTATGGTATTTCCTGTAATCTCTCCTCCGCTCATCGTAAACGTGCCGCCGGACAAATAGATTCCGCCGCCCGCCGCGCTTGTCGCCGTGCACTCCGCAACAGCATTGCCCGATATTGTTCCATCGCTTATTGTAAACGTGCTGCTGGACGTCAGATACACACCCGCGCCATACCGTATGCTCGTGTTTTCACTGACCTCTCCGCCGGTCATGGTGAAACTGCCGCCGGTCACATATACGCCGCCGCCGGATGTGCCTGTTTCATTGCCGCTGATATTGCCGTTTTCCGCAACGGCAACGGATCCGCCTTTTTTCACATAAATACCGCCGCCATAGGTTCCGCTCGTATTTTCACTCACGCTTCCGCCGTTGAGGACAACACTTCCCTCCACATAGATGCCGCCGCCATACGTTCCGGCCTCATTCGCGCTGACGCTTCCGCCGTTCATGGTATAGTCGCCGACCACATAAACGCCGCCGCCGTATGAGCCGGCTGTATTTCCGGTGATCACACCGCCATTTTGAATCAGCTCGCCGCCGGAAGCGACATACACACCGCCTCCGCTTCCGGATTTCCCGCCGGTCACCGTACCGTTCTCACCGCTGTCCGTCAGTGTCAGAGTACCGTTCACGGTCAATACGGGGAAAGATGTTTGCGGCGCGCTCAGCGTATACCCCGCCAGATCCAGCGTGATCGTCTGGCCCGATGCCGTCGTCAGCGTCGTACCGGTCTCGCAGTCCTCCAGAAGCGTGATCGTCGAATCGGTCTCCAGTGTGTTCGCGTAGGTGAACGCCTCCTCAACGGTATCATAGCAGGTTGTAGACGTACCGTCATTTACGGATGCCGCTCCGTCCAGCTCCTCCTCTTCTTCAGAGGGTACAACCTCCCAGACCAGGATCGGATAACCCAGATGGTAGGTGTAGGTGTTGTCTGGGTTATCCTCGAAACTTTCTTCGTTCAGGGTGGACGCCATACCCTTCAGGGTATCCGCGTCAACAATAGCCTCAGCCGCCTCTTCATCCGTTATGGCTGCGGAGGTATCGCTACTGTAAACCCTTGTGTTGCCAGAAGCGCACAGCGTATCCGGATTATCATCGTCTCCGCTCAGGCTTATATAATACACGTTGGACACATACACGTACCGCCTGCTTTGGAGATACCCGATCAGGCTGCCCACGGACGTACTGCCACTGCCCATTGTCACGGTGCCCGCATTATATGCGTTTTTAATCGTAGGGGCGCCAGACTCATTAAGCCCGGAATTGTTCCCGATAATTCCGCCCGCGTACTGTGAGTCCAGATTTGTGGTAACAGTGCCCACATTATATACGTCTGTCATGCCGAAGGCGCCGTAGGTGGTGCCGACGATGCCGCCCGCATATGTTCCCGAAGTATAATTCACGGAAACAGCCCCCGCATTGTACAGGCTCTGCAGTACGCTGGACGAACCTTCGACACGTCCCGCAATGCCGCCCGCGGTCTTTGCCGGCGCGACGCTTCCCTCATTGCCGCAGCGGAGGATGGAAAGGACATAAGACGTATCGTCCGTTCCGCTTGCGTAACCTGTAATACCTCCCCCATACTCACCGTTCGAGCTTATTCCGCCGTAATTCAGGCAGTCACTGATCGTCAGGCTGCCATAGGTCGTCGACGCAAACGCATATCCCGCAATACCGCCCGCATACGCCGTTCCGCCAGATGACACGGTACAGTCCACATCCCCGTAATTGTCAACATCCGATATGGTTCCGGCTGCGACATAGCCGATCACACCGCCTGTATACATCGCCGTGCTGACGACCGTTCCGTTGTTCACACTGCCCGAAATAGTTGTCATACCCGTACCGGCGTTTCCGACCAGGCCGCCCACATAGCCGACTCCGGTGACTGCCGCCTGATTTTCGCAATTTTCAATGGTGACTCCGTCCGTTCCGGTCACACCCACGATCGCGCCGGCCCCGGCCGTGCCCGTCGTCGTCACGCTGCCCGCCACGGTCAGGTTCTCAATCACCGCACCGTTTACATAGGGAAACAGGGCGGCGGAATCCGTCGTACTGATGCTTACCGTGACGGTACACTCTCCGCCGTCAAAGGTACCTGCAAAAGAATAACTGCTGTTCCCGATGCCCGCGAAAGAATCATAACTGCTCATATCGATTTCATCTGCGTCCAGCGTAACCGTTTTCTCTGAAAAAGTATCCTGACCGCTGTTTACGATCTCCGCGAGAGCGGCCAGCTCACTCGCGCTGCTGATCGTAAATTCAGTCTCATCCGCATCATACCATGTGGAATCCGTATCTGTCGTCGCAAGGCCGGTCAGGCCGGTTCCGCCGATCAGGCAGACGACCATGGCAACCGCTGCCAGAATCGACAAAAACTTTTTTGCTGGTTTCTTCATTTCAAAACTCCTTTCCTTTTTTTACAGCCTCCCTCTGTTTCAAAGACAAGCGGCTTTTTCATTCCTTAGAGAATCTCCTTCTGCCGAACCGCTCAACGCCGCCAGAGAAACCGAATCCGTTGTCGTCTTTTTATTGCCTGTCTCATAAGCAGATTTACCCTCCTTCCTTTTACACTGCATCGGTTTATGCAGATATTGCATGTTGTTATGCAAAATAGACAAATTTAAAAAACTCCCTTTTGTTTTATTGTGCACTTCACATAAATATGATAAAATCCTTTTTCTATTCTAACATCATTCTTCTGCTTCTTCCGTTGCCATGGCAACGGAGCAGATGGAATTATGGAAAAAACGTTGAAAAAGAGGACGCCTTTCGACGTCCCCAATCATCATTCCTGTCAAAACAGTTTTTTACATCAGATCCACTTTTTCGATAACCAGCATATGCACTTCCTTTTTATTCGGAATGTAATACCGATACATATTTTCCGGATCCGTGATCTCACAGTGTTTCAGAAAATCATCCGCAGACTCCTCTCCGTCAAACCCATAATAGTCCAGATAACGAAGCGCCTCCTCCCGGTCATGCAGAGGCTGTCCGAAATCGCCGTCAAACGTATAAAGCCGATACGAGATCTGATGCTCATCCAGATACTTTTCATCATCATATGATTTATATTTTCGTCCGTATGCCGTCGTAAATCCCTCTTCCGCCGGCGGGTCCTTCCGTTTTATGACGATCATCCGTTTCCGCGCCAGTTTCATAAATTCATAAGCGTTTTTCTCCATGACGCCGAAAGAACAGGCCACCACCACGTCACAGCAGTTCTCCGGCAGTTTGGCGTAGTCAGTCAGAACCGGACTGATATTTTTGATTCCGTCCGCAGTGGTTCTGTCACGTATACATTGCAGCACCCTGTCGTCCACATCGACGGCCGTCACCTGCCGCACCAGAGGGGCCAGCTTGACAGCCAGGCAGCCCGGTCCGCAGCCGATATCGCACACCTCGTCGTCAGGCTTCAGGAACTCAGAAGCCTCCTTTGCCAGAAGCGCATGGTATCCGGTCCATTCCGACGCCGCCAGATACCACAGAATACTCTCATCACTCCACGTAAACATTACCACTCCCCCAAAATCATACGCATACTTTCACACGCCGTTCACACAGCGCAGCAGAGAATGCGGAATTCCATCCGCATGAACATTTCCGGATTCAGTCAAGCCAGGAATCATTCGACATGGCATAATTCAGCAATTTATTCACATATTTCGGCGTCCGCATATTGTTCTTATGAGCCTGTTCCCTCAGAGAGTTGTATTCATCCCTGTCAAGCCAGGCAGAAATTTTCCATGTATGCATTTTATATTTTACATAACTGACTTTAATCCGCATATAATTTCCCTACCTTTATGAATAATTTTTCAAATGAACGAAACCGGATTCAGTGTAACATTTATTTACAATTCGTGCCGTTGCCATGGCAACATAAATAAACATAATGAAAGGATATTATCTCCATTTCATTTGGAAGCTTTTCATTTGACAAAAAAACAGATGCCAGTTCCTTACATTACTCATAAAATATCCCCCGCCGGGTATCTCGCAGAGTGGTCTGCAGAATGTCCCGGCGGGGGCTGGATTTCATCAATTATGAAGTAGATAAGGCTTCTTCCGATGCTTGCGGATGTGTTCAGGCAGTTTTTGTATTGCGGCTCACAACGCCTGTTTACCGAACATCTCAAAATACTCCTGCGCTTTCTGCAGGGATATGTCCAGCTTGCGCTGCAGTCTGTTCAGGATGTCCTCGTCGGAGGCACCATATTCCATGCCGGTTTCTATGATTTCTTCTGCTTTTCCTTCTGCTAAAATTTCCTCGAAAAATGTGCAACTCACTGATTTGTCCTCCTTTTCAAAAACACTGTCATCCAGTTTCATATTCATTGTCCCGGCCAGCGCGATCAGCACTTCCCGGCTCGTCTGCTGATCGTCACAATATTCCTGAAACCGCTTCTTTTTTTCTACCTGCGGAATATTCTTATCCATCATCAGTTTAAATAAATAAAACAGATCCCGGTTATTCACGTTATGGAAAACCAGATCATTGCGACCTGCCTCCACTAATATAATTTTGTAATCGTTCACATACAGCTTCATTTCCTCTGGGATATCCAGCATCTCATGGAGCGACACCGCTCCGTCCCAGGGTTTTTCCCCATAATAGATCACAACTGTCACTACCGGGGCGAACCTGTCTGTCCGCCTCATCCTCGAAAGATATTCCGCCTCTGTGACTGACTCCTGCCTCTCGTCAGCAATGGACTCTGATTCCGTGTCCGCCACTGCGCCTTCCTGTTTGGATTTATACATCTCCATGAACTCTCTGGCGTTCGCATCATACTGTTTTTTTATACTTCCCGCAATCATACCCCATCACCCGCAGAGGCATCGCGTAATGCACCATCTCCTGGGATTCTAAACCGAGGATCGCCAACTGTACGCCCCATGCCGCAGACCGCCTGCAGACCTTCAGCGTGTCCCGCGCGCCGCGGATGAATCCGGCAGGATGTCCCGTTTTATCCTCCAGAAGAACGGATGTCTCGGTATCATCCGCGATAAGTTCCTCCGGGTGAATGACGTCTTCCCCGCGAAATAATACGGCATTGAACAGATCCGCGAATTCCCTGTTCCCGCTCCAGTAGTTTTTTACGGCGACGTCGGGTGTGATTCTGCTTTTCTTTTTCTCCCTGTCGGCAGCGATCCCGTCTTTTCGCTTTCCTGCCGCTACTCCTTTTTCCATAAAGTACCTCCTCGTTGTACGCAGAGGCACTTTACGTGCGGCAGATCCTCCTTTCGCTCTCCTGTCTCTGATTGTAAAACCCTCTGCTTTGTCATGTTGAATGTAAAAGCACGGATTTACAATGAAACATTAAGAGCTTCAGAATCTTCAGAAATAAGAATAAGAAATCATATGCTTTTATGGGAAAAGCATATCATAGTTTTCCATGGATTTCAATTTGAATTTCAAATTCAATTTTCGGGCATCGTCAGGTCTGGTACTTTTCACGAGGCAGGGAAATAAGGCACAGCAATAAGGGATTCTCAAGTCTGTCCGTTAAGTGCATCCTAGCAGAGCGTTTCGATGTCCCCAATCATCATTCCCGTCAAAACAACTTATATCAGATCCGCTTTTTCAATAACCAGTATTTATAGTCCGTGCCGTTGCCATGGCAACGATATCGAAACAAATTATAAGTTATAATTTCAGCATAACAGATTGAAAAATACAGTTATTTTTCCTATAATAGACAAAGCTTTTTGACATATTCGGAGGCATCCATGAAACTGATCACATTTGCCGGTCCGCCGTCGTCCGGAAAGACGTCTGTCATCATACAGACAATCCTGCATCTGAAAAAATCCGGTTTTACATCCGGCGTGGTAAAGTTTGACTGTCTCACCTCGTTCGACCGGGATCGCTACCGACAGCACGGCGTCCCGGCATGCGTCGGCTATGCCGGCAAAATCTGTCCGGATCATTTCTTTGTCAGCAATATCGAGGAGGCCGTCGAGCGGGGACATACCTCCGGGTTTGATTTTCTCTTCACGGAGAGCGCTGGTCTGTGCAACCGCTGTTCTCCGTACATACGCGCGGTTCCGGCCGTCTGCGTCATCGATTGTCTGGCCGGTGTTCAGACACCGAAAAAGGTCGGACCCATGCTGAGGGCAGCAGACGTCGCGGTCATCACAAAAAGCGATATTGTCTCTCAGGCCGAGCGTGAAGTATTTGCATTCAACATCTCGCAGATCAATCCGAACGCACGCGTCCTGTTTGTGAACGGCATCACGGGACAGGGCGTGCTCCCGCTCGCCGGTTATGTCCGGCGAGCCGCAGAGATCGACACCGTCCGGGATATGAAGCTGCGCTTCACCACACCATCCTCCATCTGCTCTTACTGCACCGGGGAAACAAGGATCGGCGAATCTCACCAGCTCGGAACCATGAAAAAGATGGAGTTTTACAGTGAACGGCAAAAATAATTTCTCATTCACTATAAAGGAGACTGACATGAGCGACACCATACAGAAGACGCCGGAAAGCATGACTCTCGCCGAACTTTTTCGGACATGGCCCATCCTCCGCGATTTTTTTGAGAATCTGCGTCTTTTCTCTCTCGATGAATCTCTTCCGGCGGAGGATGCCGTCCTGGATCTTCATCCGGATACCCTCGCCGACTTTGAACTGACTCCGATAGATGTATATGATCAGTTTCTGTTATTCTTCGAGCACTTTACCGCATCTGACAACGAATCCTCAGATATTCAGAGTCTGACGATCATCGGCGGAAATGACAAATCCGGTAATCCGGAAGAATGCAGACTGGATGTTTACCCGGGCGAGGTCATCAGCATTGTAGGACCTACCGGCTCCGGAAAAAGCCGTCTTCTTGAAGATATAGAATGTCTGGCGCAGGGGGATACGCCCACGGAGCGCAGCATCCTCCTGAACTGCGCACCGGTCCCGGATGAAATCCGGTTCGGAACACAGCGCAGACTGGTCGCCCAGTTGACGCAGAATATGAATTTCATCATGGATCTGACAGTGCGCGAATTTCTGGAAATGCATGCGCGATGCCGCCTCCGTCCTGACGCGGAGGATCTGATCGCCGCCTGTTTTGACTGTGCCATCCGGCTGTCCGGAGAACCGTTTGACCCCGACACGAAAGTAACCCAACTGAGCGGAGGACAGTCCCGGGCGCTGATGATCGCTGACACAGCCTGTATCAGCAGTTCCCCGATCATCCTGGTGGATGAGATTGAAAATGCCGGCATCAACCGGCACGAAGCCATCCGTCTGCTGTCAAAGGGAGAAAAAATCGTGTTTCTCTCCACCCATGATCCGGTACTCGCCCTGAATGCCTCCCAGCGCATCGTCATAAAAAACGGCGGCATCTCCCGCATTCTGCGCACGACAGACGAAGAACGCGCCGATCTGGATATCATAGAACGAATGGACGATGCCCTGCACCGCGTCAGGGACGATCTGCGCAGGGGCGGACGCGTGACTGTAAGGGACATCCATATACAATAAGAAGATTTAATTACTGTGAAAGAATGCAGAACTTTCATTATTATTTGTGCCGCCGACCGGCGGCGGAATGGAGATTATCATGTGGGAATTATATGACGAACTCATCGAAAACATTCCGGGAAACATCTGCGCGAAGGACGTGCGCATCGGATCTTCCTGGGGATATGTATCCTGTGAAAACAACTGCGGCATCGGCGTCATGTATCCCATTGACAGCCGGATGCCCCGTTTCAAAACAGACTGGACCGGAAAGCCGCTCAAAGATATCGCCTGCTGCGCTAAATCATGGAATCTAATCGAGGCGTCTGTCGGCATAGCGGCCATCAACTGCTACTATAATTCGATGGAACAGGCTATTCAGAACGGCATCCACATCCCGACCGCCCGTTCCGGGGAGGATCGCATGAACGATCCCTTTATCAGCTACCAGAAAAGAGTCCGGAACAAAAATGTCGCCGTCGTCGGCCACTTTCCTTATCTTGAAACCCTGATCGAGCCCATCTGCAATCTCTCCATACTGGAGCTGGATCCCCAGAAGGGGGACTATCCGATCTCCGCGGGCGAATACCTGATCCCGGAAGCTGACTATGTATTTCTTACCTGCGGGACGCTGACCGACAAAAGACTTCCGCGGCTGCTGGAGCTGTCGAAAAATGCCTGGACCGTCCTGGTCGGTCCCGCCACTCCGCTCACACCGCTGCTTTTTTCACACGGCGTAGACGATATGTCCGGCTTTGTGTTCCGTGACATGGATAAAGCGGACCGTATCCTGACCGGAGGACAGTTCGGCTCCATGTACACCACCGGCTATAAAGTCTATCTGTCCCGTTTGGACAAATCGGACTGAAAGCCGAAAAACTCATCCTCTCCAGTCATTTCAGAAGCCGGAAACTGTTCTGGTAATAATCCAGAATCCCATCCTCCTTCATCTTCGCCAGTTCTTTGGAAAGGGCCGAGCGGTTAACACAGAGAAAGTTCGCCATCTCCTCTCTGTTATACGGAATCGAAAAAGAGTCTTTTTTGCATGCTCTTCTTTTATCATTCAGATATAGATAAATTCTTCTCCGGAGACTTTTCTCAGACAGAATATTCAGCCGCATATTAATACGAAGATTCTCCTGCGTCAGAATAATGGCGATATTTGTCACAAGACGAATCCTCAGATTTTCATCAATATGACCCTCTTCAATCACATTGAAAAGCGGAATCCGGAAAAAACACACATCAGTCACGGCTTTGTAAAAATAATCACTGGTATGTCCGACCTTGTAGGCTGTATCAATCCCAATCGTGTTCCTTCTGCCCAGCTTATTGATCAGGAAATTTTCTCCGTTCACAAGCAGTCGGCTGACTTCTACTTTCCCGGACAGAATCAGACCTATATACAAGATGGTATCACCTTCGGCAAGAATCGTCTCTCCGCATCGGAAACTCTTCTGCGGGAACTCCGAAATCTGTTCGCACAGATTCTGAAAATTCTCCCGGCTGAAATCAATAAAAATCTTCGACCCCAGAATGAAATTTTCAGTCTCTTTGTCAAACATACCGGTATACCCCCCCCTTGCATATTGGGGTTGTCCGCCGCCATGTTTGAAACACGCTTTGAATCGAATTTCTGCCGTTCCATCTATGCTGACCTCCGTTATCTTATTATAACAGATACAAAACATATGTATATTTCTTTTTTTGCATTAACTTATCCTGAACAAACGAATTTTCTCAATTTTTTTATCGTCTGATAATGATAAAACGGAGTCAGACTGACTCCGTTCCCCATCCTCTCCAAGAAGGATTTTTATTCTGTTCCATCCTGCATCCGGTAATATTTTTCCAGCAGCTGATCGACCTTCCGGCTCTGTTCGATCACCTCAGGCTCATTCAGCCCCGCGCCCGCAAGCTCATTCAGGCGTTCCTGTTCCTGTCCGATTTTCTGTAGCAATGTCTCTTTTGTTTCCATAATGTCTCCTCCCTGCCACAGCCGCGGCGGTCTGAAATAGCCGGAAAGCCGGCCATATCCTGACGCCGGCTATCTGCATCTGAAGTCCTGGCATTCTGTTTCTCTGCACTGACAGACACTGCTTCCGCCGCCGATACCGATATGCGCCGCCGTACACTTGCAGTTTTCATTATGGATACATCTGCACGCCTCACACTCGATCTCGACGCTGGCACCAGCGTGTCCCGTGGAATTCATCGTATTCGTTCCTTTTTCACAAAAGCTCTCGCAGCAGGTCTCGCCAGAGTGACGGGCATCATGCCCTCCCACGGTAATATCACCCTTACTGCATAAACAGTCCCTGTTATAAAGACAGCTTGTTACGGTACAATCTAACTGAGTCATCCTGTGACCTCCTTTCTATCACGTTGCCAGCTTAGTATATACCGTTTCTTTTGTAGTTATTCCCTTCACCGGGGAATAAAAATGTCATTCACTCATACGTCTGAGACAATGTATCCGTACAGCGTTTTCGGTGAACTATACCTCAACGCTCTGCTGAGTGATAAAATCCAGAGCCCTCTTATGCAGGATGTCATTTCCAACCATCTCTACACCCTTCTCTCCGATCTTTTCCCGCAGTTCATCTACCGTCATCTGATAATTACGCGCCATGGTAAAAAGCTCCTGCATCAGTTCCTCCGGAGTATAGCCAAAGCTTTCCGCCTTTGCGATTTCAGCCAGAACAGCCTGTCCCTTCAGCATATTCATGGCATCATTCCTTGCGCACGCGTCAAACATCTCCTGCGTCAGATTGTGATAGTCCAGATATGCCTCCAGCGTATTGCCGCTGTTGCGCAGCTGTGCGAAAAGATTGTTCTTCAGAATGTCCGCGCGCTCCTGCACCAGTTCCTCCGGAACCTCAATCTCAGATTTCTCCACGATCTGTTCGAGGACCTCATTCTCCTTCTCCTGCAGAAACTGATCGGACCTGTGGCTGCGAATCTGCTCCTCCACATAGGTTCGAAACTCCTCCACCGTCTTACACGGCGAAATTCTGGAAACCACCTCATCCGTAAGCTCCGGCACGATCGTCGCGCGAAGACTCTTCACCGTCACTTTAAAAACAGCGTCACGTCCCGCATATTCCTTCGCGTGATAATTCTCCGGGAACGGAACACGCACGTCAACACAATCTCCGGCCTTCGCTCCCACAAGCTGTTCTTCAAATCCGGGAATAAATGTATTGGAGCCGAGGACAATAGGATAATCCGTCCCGTCTCCGCCTTCAAAAGGCTCGTCATCGATATAACCGATAAAGTCAATCACGACCTGATCACCCATCTCGGCGCTGCCGTCCGGCTTATCCTCCGTTCTGGACGCGTAACTGCGCGCACGGTTCATCTCAGACAGAATCTCCTGCTCAGTCACCGTCACCTCGCGCTTCTGTACCTGTACGCCTTTATAAGGTGCCAATGTCACCTGAATTGTTTTTTCTTCCATAAAATCCTCCATCTATCGTATACTGAACTTTATTGTACCCCATAAATAAAAATTATACAAGAAAAATTCTGATGCAGTTATTGACATTCGCTGCATGTCATAGTGTAGGAAACAAAGGGTCAGAAACCGGATATCTGCATCCGTATTTCTGACCCTGGAAGCTTTCTTACTCTTTATAAATATTCCGGATTTTATTTACGGTTCTTTCCGCAGCCAACCATACATATGAGGAGTCAGATTCCCCGTACGGTAGCGATATCGATCATTTCCATCTCATCCCGTGCCGTCTCGAGCGATAGTGCCAGCGCGTTGGCCGTATCCATGGATGTCAGACAGTGAACTCCTGTCTCAATGGCATTTCTGCGGATCAGGAAGCCGTCTCTGGACTTATCACGCCCCTGCGTCGGCGTATCGATCACAAGATCGATCTTATGTCCTAGAATCAGATCCAGGACATTCGGAGACTCCTGTGACAGTTTATTGATAC
The DNA here is from genome assembly GCA_021201035.1 of Clostridiales bacterium. Lineage (GTDB taxonomy): Bacteria > Bacillota > Clostridia > Lachnospirales > Lachnospiraceae > Eubacterium_I. The sequence continues at coordinate 25,591 of JAJQFQ010000095.1, read as the reverse complement.
GGAGTGCGTGTACACCATGCTCCTGCAGATATTTCGCCGTGCTGCGGGTCGCGTAAATGCGATAACCAAGCGCTTCAAAACGCTTTGCCACGCCTACGGCTTCCGGTTTATCCTTATCATTAACGGTCATGATCATCTGTTTATATTTCGGAAGCTGGATGCCCGCTCCGAGAAACGCTTTATAAAGCGCTTCGTTGAAGCTCTTCGCGATACCCAGGCACTCACCGGTGGATTTCATCTCCGGTCCGAGGCTGATCTCCGCGCCGCGCAGTTTTTCAAAGGAGAATACCGGCATCTTGATCGCCACGTAATCCGCCTCCGGCGCTATATCCGCCGTATACCCCATCTCCCGAAGACTCTCGCCGAGAATCACCCTGGTCGCCAGGTCAACGATGGGAATCCCTGTCACTTTACTGATGTAAGGTACAGTCCGCGAGGAGCGCGGATTCACTTCGATCACATACACCTCGCCGTCCATCACAATAAACTGGATATTGATCAGTCCGACAACATGCAGCGCCTGCGCCAGCCGTTTGGTGTAATCCACAATGACAGTTTTCACATCATCGGAGATCGTCGGGGCAGGATAAACCGAAATACTGTCTCCCGAATGGACGCCGGTGCGCTCAATATGCTCCATGATACCTGGAATGAGAATATCCGTGCCGTCGCAGACCGCATCAACCTCGATCTCCTTTCCCATCAGGTATTTGTCGATCAGGATCGGGTGATCCTGCGCGATCTGATTGATATTGTCGATAAACTCCACGATCTCATCATCGTTAAAGGCAATATGCATGCCCTGCCCGCCGAGGACATAGGACGGTCGGACCAGAACCGGGTACCCGAGCCGGTTCGCAACTTCCTTCGCCTCCTGTGCGGTGAACACGGTGCCGCCTGCCGCGCGGGGAATCTCCGTCTTCTGAAGGATCTGATCAAAAAGCTCGCGATCCTCCGCAGCATCCACATCCTCTGCCTTCGTTCCGAGAATGGATACACCCATCTTCATCAGATGCTCTGTAAGCTTGATCGCTGTCTGTCCGCCGAACTGAACGACCGCGCCGTCCGGATGCTCCACGCGTACGACATTTTCCACATCCTCCGGCGTCAGCGGCTCAAAATACAGCTTATCCGCGATATCAAAGTCTGTGGAAACCGTCTCCGGGTTATTATTGATAATAATGGTCTCGTAACCGGCTTTTGCGAATGCCCAGGTACAATGTACGGAACAGAAATCAAACTCGATTCCCTGTCCGATCCGGATCGGTCCGGAACCGAGAACCAGAATCTTCTTCCGGTCTGTCGTACCGTCCGCCTCGTTCTCCCCGTCAAAACAGGAATAATAATAGGGTGTCGCCGCCGCGAACTCCGCGGCACATGTATCTACCATCTTGAAAGAGGCCGTGATACCGTTCTCATAACGCATATTTTTGATAAACGCTTCGCTCTTTCCGGTCAACTGTGAGATTACATTATCCGGGAACTCGATGCGTTTTGCTTCCTTTAACAGCTCCGTCGTCAGCGGTTCGCTGATCAGACGGCGCTCCATCTCAACAATGATAGCAATTTTATCAATAAACCATTTGTCAATCTTCGTCAGATCATGAATCAGATCATATGACATCCCCCGATGGCAGGCCTCCGCGATCACCCAGATCCGGCGGTCATCCACCACTTTCAGCTTCTCCACAAGCTGATCATAAGACAAATGCCGGTATTCCTGCGTATGAAGGCTGTCGACATGCTGCTCCAGAGAGCGGATGGCCTTCATCAAAGCCCCTTCAAAGTTCGTGCAGATGCTCATCACCTCGCCGGTCGCTTTCATCTGCGTCGTCAGAGTACGCTTCGCCGTGATAAATTTATCAAAAGGAAGACGCGGAATCTTGACCACGCAGTAATCCAGCATCGGCTCAAAACTGGCGTAGGTCTTCTGCGTCACCGCGTTTTTTATCTCATCCAGCGTATATCCGATAGCGATCTTCGCCGCCACCTTCGCGATCGGGTATCCGGTCGCTTTGGAAGCCAGCGCGGATGAACGGCTCACACGCGGGTTTACCTCAATCACGCAGTATTCAAAGGTGTCCGGATGCAGGGCATACTGTACGTTGCAGCCGCCCGTGATCTCAAGCTCCGTGATAATATTCAGCGCGGAGCTCCTGAGCATCTGATACTCCTTGTCACCCAGCGTCTGGGACGGCGCAACGACAATGGAGTCGCCGGTATGCACGCCGACCGGGTCAATATTTTCCATATTGCAGACGGTAATACAGTTGCCCATGGCATCCCGCATCACCTCATACTCAATCTCCTTCCATCCCGCGATACAGCGCTCCACGAGCACCTCGCCGACGCGGCTTAAACGCAGGCCGTTGGATAAAATCTCCACCAGTTCAGCCTCGTTGTTTGCGATGCCTCCGCCGCTGCCTCCCAGCGTAAAAGCAGGACGCAATACGACCGGATACCCGATGGTGTTGGTAAACTGTATGCCCTCCTCAATGGAATGCACCACCTCAGACGGCGCGCACGGCTCACCGATCTTCTCCATGGTATCCTTGAACGCCTGCCTGTCCTCCGCGCGGAAGATGGTCTCCGCCATTGCGCCGATCAGGCGTATGCCGTTTTCTCTTAAAAATCCGGACTCCTCCAGCTCCATACCGAGGTTTAAGCCCGCCTGTCCGCCCAGCGTGGGCAGCACAGCATCCGGTTTCTCAATAAGAAGAATCTTTTTCAACACATCCACAGTCAGCGGCTCAATATATACCTGATCAGCAATCTGCTTGTCCGTCATGATGGTCGCCGGATTGGAATTGACCAGACAAACCTCCACTCCTTCTTCCTTCAGGGCACGGCAGGCCTGCGTACCCGCATAATCAAACTCAGCCGCCTGTCCGATCACGATGGGGCCGGAACCGATGACCATAACCTTTTTTATCTCAGGATTTTTAGGCATTGCGATTTCCTCCCATCATATCTAAAAACACATCAAAAAGGTATGCGGAATCCTGCGGACCCGGACACGCCTCCGGATGAAACTGTACTGTGTAAATATTCTTTCCGGTATAGGCCAGCCCCTCATTCGTGCCGTCGTTGACGTTCACAAAAGCCGGAACTGCCACTGCCGGGTCAAGATGTTCTGTATCAACCACATAACCGTGGTTCTGAGATGAAACATAGACCCGTCCGGTTCGCAGATCCTTCACCGGATGGTTCCCGCCGCGGTGTCCGTATTTCAGCTTATGCGTATCTGCTCCGGTCGCCAGCGCCATAAGCTGATGTCCGAGACAGATAGCGAAAATCGGTACATCCGACTCATAGAGCTTTCGCACCTCGTCTATGATCGTATCGCACTCCTTCGGATCTCCCGGGCCGTTGGATAACATGATACCGTCCGGCTTCGCCTCCAGAATCTCGGCAGCTGTCGTACGGGCCGGATATACCGTAACCTCGCAGCCCCGTTCATTCAGGGAACGTGCAATGTTTCGTTTCGCGCCCACATCCAGCAACGCCACCTTATAGCCATCGCCCGGAAGGACATATTTCTCCTTACAGGTAACCTTGTCCACCACTTTTCCGGTTTTATAACTCTTAAGGCGCGGCAGAATCTCTTCTATATCATAATCTTCCCGCCGCGTGATCATCCCGTTCATCGTACCCTTCTCACGAAGGATCTTCGTCAGCGCCCGGGTATCAATCCCGGCAATACCCGGAATGTCGTATTTTTCCAAAAAATCCTGAATCGTCCCCTCACAGCGGAAATTGCTCGGCATTCTGGATAATTCCCTCACAATATATCCGTCCGGCCAGGGTCTCTCTGACTCCATATCCGGTGTAATGCCGTAATTGCCGATCAACGGATATGTCATGACGACTGCCTGTCCCGCGTAGGACGGGTCGGTCAGAACCTCCAGATAACCGGTCATGGAAGTGTTAAAAACGATCTCGCTGATGACATCCCGCTCCGAACCGATACCGGTTCCCTGAAACACGGTTCCGTCTTCCAAAATCAGAAACGCTTTCATTCGTAGTCCCCTTTCTGTTTCGTAATAAAAATCAGGAAAGCCGATTGCTGCGCAATCGCCGACGGCATTGCTCTGCATAAGCTCTCACTAAATTCGCATTTCATGCTCATTAAGGGAGAGCATTATCGCAATCCGGGCTGCCGCCCTTCTTGCTCATGTCGTCTTGGTCGTCTAACAGATAATCAGCCTGGCGTGCAAGCACGCCGATCTGATTGTCTGTTGACGACGCTTTCATCGCAAAAAAAAAGAGGAATTGCTTTCTCTTTTTTTCTGTTTATACATGATCAATCATGAATTACTCAATTTTCGTTTTGCCGCCCATATACGGCTGAAGCACCGTCGGAATATTCACGGTTCCGTCTGCGTTCAGATTGTTCTCCAGAAATGCAATAAGCATACGCGGCGGAGCGACCACCGTGTTATTCAGCGTATGGGCAAAATATTTGCCGTTCTTTCCCTTTACGCGAATCCGCAGACGACGCGCCTGCGCATCGCCCAGATTCGAACAGCTTCCCACCTCAAAATATTTCTTCTGGCGCGGAGACCATGCCTCCACATCAATGGATTTCACTTTCAGGTCAGCCAGATCGCCGGAACAACACTCCAGTGTACGCACCGGAATATCAAGACTTCTGAACAGATCCACGGTATTCTGCCACAGCCGGTCAAACCACATCATGGAATCCTCCGGCTTGCAGACAACGATCATCTCCTGCTTTTCAAACTGATGGATGCGGTAAACACCGCGCTCCTCGATGCCGTGTGCGCCCTTCTCCTTGCGGAAGCAGGGAGAATAGCTGGTTAATGTCTTCGGCAGATCCTCTTCCTCGATCATCTGATCAATAAATTTGCCGATCATGGAGTGCTCGGATGTACCGATCAGATAGAGATCCTCTCCCTCGATCTTGTACATCATGGCATCCATCTCATCAAAGCTCATCACACCGTCCACCACGCTGCTGCGGATCATAAACGGCGGGATGCAGTAAGTAAATCCGCGATCAATCATGAAATCGCGGGCATAAGCCGTCATCGCGGAATGCAGACGCGCAATGTCTCCCTGCAGATAATAAAAGCCGTTTCCTGCCACTCTGCGGGCAGCATCCAGATCAATGCCATGAAAACGCTCCATAATCTCCGTATGATACGGAATCTCAAAATCTGGCACCACCGGATCGCCGAAGCGCTCCACCTCTACATTCTCGCTGTCGTCCTTCCCGATCGGTACGGAGGGATCAATGATATTCGGAATCGTCATCATAATGGGACGAATCTGTTCCTGAAGAACTCTCTCCTGCTCCTCAAGCTCCTCCAGACGGGCCGCGTCCTTCGCCACCTGTTCTTTCAGCGCCATCGCCTCGTCCCGTTTGCCCTGAGCCATCAGGGCGCCAATCTGTTTGGAAACCTTATTACGATTCGAACGAAGGTCGTCCGCCTCTTTCTGGGTCGCCCGTGCCTGCGCGTCCAGCACAATGACATCATCAACCAGAGGCAGCTTCTGATCCTGAAATTTATTTTTGATGTTCTGTTTTACAATATCCGGGTTTTCTCTTAAAAACTTGATATCAATCATGATTCTCTCCGTGCAGGCATGGCTTATAAAAAAGACCTTCAACCGTACACAGTCTCCCTCTCTTTCATTTTGAATCTTATCTTTACAGATTATACACGGATTCCCTCACGGATTCAAGGGAAAAATATCTTAATCATATTCCTTCGATTAAATAATTATAAATCCGCACCCGGTTGATTTGCCTGATGATTCTGTTATTGCAGATCCCATTCACACAGGAAAAGGGAATCTGTGCCGCCCCATTCGCCATCGTTCCAGGCATAAGCGGCGCTTCCGCTGTAATACATTGCGTAATTTTCTGACGTATATCCGTTCGGCTCATTTTCTGCCCAGTTGGCATATCCGCCGGTTTCACCGGTATAGGACCAGATCCAGCTTCCTTCCTCATTCTCATCACTGTATCCGAAATAAACATCCTCATACCCGAGCCCGGCAATATAATTATACAGATTCGTATTCTCATCCGCGTCGTCGATCATACAAAGATATCCGCCGGCTTTGCTGCAGATCTCAACCGCTGAAGCGTAATCCTCCGCCCCGTCGAGAACCGCATAATAATGTCCGTTGTAGCTAAGCGAACCTGCGGGAATGTTCATCACAGTCTGATCCACCTTACCCGCATCAAGAGATTCCCACTCGCAGACATAATAATTAGTGTAATCATTCATAAGAGCACGCCACTGATAACCATCCGATTTGCAGATCGTAGCATAAATGCAATCTCCGGCATCTCCGATGTCCGGCTCTGTCTCCGTCCAGTCTGTATACGCCATATCCTCATGAGTAACCCAGATCCAGTCCTGCACACCTTCGCTGTTTGCCGTATAGACCATACCGATATACACATCTGAAAGCTCCTGCTCCATGACATAATTCTCTATGACATTGGCTTCCTCCGCAGAAGAAATCGTCACCAGATGGCCGCCCAGCATAATACACCGCGCATATGCTGCCCACCAGTCAGACGTATCATCATAGATCGCATAATAATGACCGTTATATTCGGCAGCACTGATCGGTATCACCGTTTCGGAAAGCTCTTCCTTAAATGTTACCGCATTTTCAAGCTCTGACGCGGATGCGATCACCGCACTTCGCATTTTTGTCGCACTCATAATAGATGCAATTGCCGTCAATATGATCATCCACGCCAACGCTGCCTTTGCACCGCCGGCCACCAGCCCCTTCGCCTCAGAAATATTTATGTTTTTTAGCGTAACGATTTCCTTCACAGACTGAGAATAATCATGCGGTGTCAGCTCCAGAGATTTCAATTTGCCGGAATTATACTGGCTGATTTTTTCCATCAGGCCATCCAGTTCTTTCGGCACAGACGTACCGAATATATTGGTAAGCTTCTTTTTTCTGTTCTCCGGTCCCTTGCTGTCCTGTACTCTGCCTATATTGCGGATCGTAACAATCAGCTTAATAATCAGAATAACAGCACAAAGCAAAATCAATGCTGTGACAATTCCAAGAGCAACGTATGCCGCCGGATGACTCAGAACCGGGATGGCGGAAAACACTTTTTTCACGGCAAACTGATTATCTTTCATCACCTCGAACAGACTTTTTATTCCGCTTCCCATAAAACGCATCTGCAGCCATTGATAGAAAAGGAGCATAAAAATAATAGAAACAACAATAAATGCGACTGCCTTTCTCTTTTTACCTCCGTTATGAACATCGCCGAATGAAATGGACGAAACTTCTTTCTGATATTCCGTCACCTGTTTCATCATGGCAGAATGTTTGGCTTTCAGAGACTTTGCTCCGTCTTCAAATCCGGATCCGCCATAACTGCGTGCAAATTCAAGCGCAACCGGCGTCTGATTCACGACCGGGATTGTTCATCAGCTTCCTCATTTCGGTCAGTCTGCCATCCATCCCCTTCATCTGATATCTGCTGCTGTTATTTAAAAACCAGCGTATATGATCCAGCTTGCGCATAGCCTCATCGAGATTATCTCCCTTTACCGCAGCATATGGGATTTCTCCTCCTTTGCTGTAATCCGGCCGGATATTGACTTTCATTCCTACAGCA
>JAJQFQ010000095.1:0-17945 GCA_021201035.1 Clostridiales bacterium | reverse complement strand
CAATGGCAGTATCCGCCGGGATTCCCTGTCCGCACAGCTTTTTCTGAAATTCGGCGGCTTTTGGCTTCTCCAGTCCGGAAGCTTTTGCAAAATGCTGCGGCACGCCGGCATCAAATGCCTTCATCAGATATCCTGCATCCTCCTTCATTTTCGGAGCGATATCCAGAAAAACACCGACAGCGCGATATTTATCAAGCAGAATCTGTTTTCCGAACACGCGAATCATTTCCGCATAAATCTGTTCTGCATCAGCAGAATTTTCAATTCTCTGATATTCTGACATATTAGTATCCCCCTCCCGAAACATCCAGCGATTCAGATACCGTCACACGGGAAGTGTTTCCGCACCAGAAACAGGGAGCCATTTCCTCCTCCGGATTCCAGCAGCTGATTTTTTTACAAACACCACACACGATAAAGTTGCTTCGCCCGCAATAAGGGCAGCCGGGATATCCTTCCTCCGCATAAAAAGATCCGGATATGGTCACATTGTCAAATCCCTCCTCGGCTGCGTCACCCTCTTTAATCGGAAACGCCCAGGTACGGAACCAGTCATTCGCCTTTTTCTCCACCCGCATACCATAGAGCGCTTTATTACTGCATCTTGCCAGCACTACATTTGCTTCCAGCTTCATTCCTCTGTCTCCTCTGTCTCCATCATGTCATTGACGTCTTCGATCAGCAGATCCGTCTGCTCATCCATCTTCTGATTTAAGATTTCTTCCATATTATGAGCTCCGGTTCCGATCTTTTCAGCCACATAAGCGGCGCCCTCAAGCGTCATTTGTTTCACCGCGGCCAGACCGTCCCTCATTCTTTTTTCAATATCCGCCTGCTGCCGCGCGACCCGACGCTCGCGCTCCTGAAGTTCACGCTCCCGACGCCTCTGATCCTCCTGCATTTTTCTGAGAGTCTCACGTTCTTTCTCCTGCTGAATCCGGTTTCTTTCTTCCAGGATACGCATCTCTTCCCGATGACGTCTTTCCAGCTCCCGACGGCTCTTTTCTCTATCCCGGCGGCGGCGTTCTTCTTCCCGACGACGGCGTTCTTCTTCCTGACGGCGGCGTTCTTCTTTCTGACGTGCCTCTTCCATCTGGCGTTTTACCTCCGCCAGACGCTTTTCCTCTGCCGCTTTTCTTTCCTGCTCCAGTTTTTTCTTTTCCTCAATCAGCTGGAAAAGCATCGCTTTCTTTTCATTGATCACTTCCGGCGAAAAAACAGTCGCCACGGAAATATCATCCCCGCTTCCCTTCTGTGTGAAATTCTGCAGATTTTTTTCCAGACTGTTCACAAACTGTTCCGTATTCATCATATAACTCAGGCGCAGGTGATAATCCTTCAGGCTCTCATCACTGCCAAAAGACTTACACAGACCATCACTGGAAACCGTCATGGAAAGCGGCTGTTTTTCTTCATAATAATGCTGGAACTTATCCTTGCACTGTTTGTCACAGACGGATGACGTCATATTGGCGACACTGTAAGGATCCTCAATCGGAATCGATACCGTACCATCCTCATACACTACCGCTAACGTTCCGTCGCCCACCAGCATACCGTAGCTGTAGCCCTCCGCCATCACAGCGCAAAGTACCGTACACCCGTACCAGGAATGCCAGTCTGCCTCACGGTTCTCTTTTTCCTTTACTTTATCAAGTATCTCCCTCTCCGCATCAGTCAGTTCATGCGCATCACGGTGTATCTCTATCATGTTGTTCCATTTTGTGATAAAATGGCACTCCATCTGATTCAGTATATAATCCGGATTTTTCCTGATTGCATCCGTGAACCGCCCATAATCTTCCATATATGCGCAGACGGTTTCAACCGCAGCCTCTACCGCATACTTTGAACCGATGTCACTGCGGATATATTTGGCGCCTCCGTGTCCGTCCGACACAGATGCAACCGCAAAATGATCCTGTTCACAGATTTTTGCCGCGTCCTGGCAGATTTTATTTGCTTTTATATGATCAGCGCCCTGAATCACACATTGTACTCCCTGAAACATAGATAACTCTCCCGTTTTCTCCATTGCCTACCATCCGCTGTCAAAATCAACATCATTCATATCGGCTGCCATAATGTCGCCCCGTATCTCCCGGAGCGCGTCGCGCATCATGTCCTGTTTTGTTCCCTCTACATCACGTTCTGAAAGTTCATCCGCCGTCTCTTCCACCGGAACAGAACTGCTCCCGATCTGAGAAGAAGTCACGGAGATGGCGCGGACAAGCTGATACAGCATCTTTGTATCCTTCGCCTCCACCACAAACTCCGGATCGCCGGTGAACTCCTCCAATATTTTTTTATCTACGCCGCTTCCCAGGGCAAGAGCCACTCGAATGCCCGCCTGAAACCATTTATTTTTTTTGAGAATCTCCAGTCCCTTTTTATAATTATCCGTGGGGTATCCGTCCGTAATCAGAAATGTGACAGGCGCATAAGAAAGGGAAGGTGAATTCAAAAACTGCTTTCTTGACATTTTCACATTTAATTCTTCAAGCGCCATCCCCAGATCCGTCACACCGTCTGCACTCAGATCTCTCCAGTTCTGGTATTCTTCCAGAAGCATAGGCTCCGGTGTGACCCAGTTCCATCCGGATCCGAACTCCAGCACGGCCACCCGGACATCCGTATTGGTACCTCCGATATTAATGAGATCCGGCAGCACTTCCCGCATCGCACGGTTCATGGTATCGATTCGCTCCCCTTTCATGCTCGAAGAAACATCGATCAGGAAAAAGAGAACCATATTTTTCTTCACCGGTGAAATGCCGCTTAACGGATCGTCCTCCGCACACTCAGATTCCTCCATAAACGCGTCCATATCTATCTCTTCAAAATTCCATTCATCCGCCATACTATCGCCATCTTTCTATTTCAATATTTTTAAAACCGCATTTTCCACCATATCGATCGCACCGCTTCCGGATGCCTGAATCACGTTTTTTTCACCACCGGCAAAGGCACTCAGCAGTTCATCATTCCGAACGGAAGAAAAATTAATCGACATCCTTCTTCCGTTCTGAAAATCCGGAATGGCCGCCAGCTTTTTTAAATCGGTTTTTGCATCATCTGAAGCCAGTCCGTCAGAGAAAAGTATAAAGTAAAAAGCACTGCCTTTTGTACCTTCTTCCTGCCATCCGACTGTACCCAGCCGATCGGCCAGCTGAGAAAATGTCGCGCCGAGGTTTGAAAAGGAACCGGACCGCGTCCGTTCCCAGGATCCGATGTGTGAGACAGATACCGGTATTTCTGTCTTCCATTGTACCTCCTCGTCTATTTCCGCAACAGCGATCCTGGTCTTATGTTCATCGAGTTCAGAAAGTATTTCCTCCATCACGGAATTGATCGTTCCGATCGTTGTTCCATCCATACTGCCGGAGCGGTCAATCAAAAAGGTTACTTTTTTCAGAATATCCGGCCTGTCGCCGGCTATATCATCAAACATGCTCTCATCCCAGGCATCTCCGCTCATCATATCCATCATATCAGCCATTGTCGTCTCCCTTTTATTTGTAAACACTCATACGCTGCTGACGCAGCGCGCCAACATTCATGAAAGTCATCAAATATCCAGTCATCCGGGTGTGCAAGCACCCCCATCTGTCTGTCTGTTCATGACACTTTCATTGTATCTTCCAGACATCGCCGTCCGGAAGTGTGATTGATAATCCCGGCCAGATCGGCGCTCCCTGATTTCTGGTTACCTCACGCTCCGTCTGATTCGGGAACATGACTTTCCAGACCTCATCCGACATATTTTTCACGCCGAAAATCCCTTTGCGTTGTTTGTTCTCTACAACGACTGCGACAACCTCCTGATTATCCGGCTGATCAGGCTCCAGCTGCCAGCGATAAATCTGCGTCTCGTTGCTGATGTAAATATGCCTTTCACCGCATGACAATGCGTAAAAAATCTTCCCGCAGCGCGGACAGGAATAATTACCGTTCGCAGCCTTTTGATAAGTGTCAATAAACCCGTTATAGCCGCAGCCGCAGGGCATGGCCGCACGCATTTCATTCAGGACTGTTTTCCACTGCCTGGCTGACAGCCGCCGTTCCGGTTCTTCCTTCCCGTGTAAAAATGTTTCCGTAAATGCCTTCTGCAGAACTTCCGGATAATATTCCCAATATCGGATCAGATGTCCCTGAATCCCGTGAATCGGACGATTTTTACAGGTATTCTCTTCCATATTGAAAAAACCGTCTGTCGCATACCATCTGTACTCATCCTGCGGTTCCATAAAAATCTGAGAAAAGCTCAGCGCTCCGCTCAGCGGATGCCCCCCCCCGTGATAAAACAGAGCAAATAACAGCATAGCCAGTGTCCAATTCTGTGTCTCTGCTGTCACGGAAACAATCTCACCGAGAACAAGCTCCGGCGCACTGTAAAAACCAATCCGCTGCTCCTCTGTCAATTCAAGACCTCTTCCCCGTATATTCTTTTCAGCCTGAAAAGTCAGTCTGCCGGTCTTTGAATCGAACAGAAACATATCCTGATTGACGTCCATACAGAAAACATGCTGGTTTTCCCATGTTTCAAACAGATCAACAAGCTCACCGGCCGCCCGAATCATGGCTTCCATTGTTGCAAACCGGACGGTATAATTCTTTTCTGCTCCCGGAATCTCGACCTGCCGCTCCGCGGCATAATCCCTCAATGTCCAAATCGTATCCATATATACCAACAGTTCCTTCCCCTACCACAATACACGGGCTTTTACATTGTCACCAAAATCAATCTTTAAGCCTTTCCAGATCGGCGCACCGGCACCGGGCCGGATCTCCCGCAGCTCACCGTTCGGAAATGCTGCTTTCCAGGTATGTTTCGATAAATTTTTGATGCCGAACAGGCCCTTTTTATTTTTATTCTCGATGATTTCTCCTGTAACCGTCTCATAATCCTCGGCATTTTCCGTATAGCAGCGATATAATTTCAATCCCGGATAAAGAGGCGTCACCATATCCTTGATCTGCAGGGTATAAATATTCGTCCCGCAGGTCTTACATTTACATACATAATGCTCTACATGATGAAACAGCGTTGAGTAAGTCACTTTTCCGCAGCCCGGGCAGTGAATAATATCCGATCTGAGCCGGATCAGTATCTCCTGCCACTTCTTCTCAATAATGCGCTTGCCCGGATCCTTCAGGCCATCTGTAAAAGCCTGAATAAAAATATTCCTCAGGTAAGCGGGAAACATCGGCCACAGCCGGATCGCGTTGTCATGCACACCGCGAACCGGACGGTTCGTATTCACTTTCGGATCGTAGATAAAAACCGGCTCTGTTCCGTAATGCTGCAGTTCCTTCGCCTCTGTCAGGACAACGCTCTGAAGCACCTTTTTCCCCTCCAGCGGATCCGCACGGAAAAACAGCCGGAACAATACGACAGCCAGTGAATGACGGTCTGTCAGCACGTCCGGTTTGGCAACGCCGCGCACGATCTCCGGCGCCATATAACCGGGAAAACCGCCGATTCCGAAGTTTTCTCCGTCCGGCGCCACATTATCACAGTCGCAGACAACGACGTCGCCTGTCTTCGTGTCAATAAAGAAGCCGCCTCCGTTCAGATCCTGATAGCTCTTCCCGGCTCGGTGAAGTGAGCGGAACGCCTTCACGATATTGATGGCTGCCGTCACCTGCGCATCCAGAGATTCAAATTTATGTACGACCTTTATGGCATTCTGTCCCTTCTGCGCCGGTTTTTTCCAATGATAACCCATATACAGATCATCAAATTCCGTATAGCCCTGGGGCGCCAGATCCATCAGATAACCGAAAGTCTTTGTGTTTCCGTTCACCATATAATACTTTGTGACAAACTGCGGCCAGAGAAACTTTCTGCTTCCCTCCGGCGCGCCGTCCGCGACATTCTGGATCAGGTTGCCCCGGAACTCCTCCGGATGTTTTAATTTATCAAAAAAATACCATTTCAGCGCATAATCATTTCCCTGGTATTTCACCAGATAAACCACGCCCTGTCCGCCGGCGCCAAGTTCCTTCCCGACCACTGCCTCTCCGCCGGCTTCCATGGGAATCCGCTCGCCGGTCTTCAATCTGTACTTATCCTCGTTCATCTCAATCTCCTTTTAATATCCGGTACGCCAAACTGACATGCAGTCTTTTACCATCCCGCATCAAAATCCATATCGTCCGCATCCGCGAATTCATTATCCATCAGATCCACTACTGCTTCCTTCAGCTGTTCTTTTTTAGAGCCCGCCACATCTTCTGCCGTCAGCTCGCGCCCGTCGTCCGTCAACGACATGCTCTTGCTTCCGATCTGTGATGACGTAACCGCCAGGAACTGAATCAGACGCTTCAGTTCCTCAGCGCCGTGTGCCTGAATCGCCAGCTCCGGATCACCGGTGAATTCACGCAGCACATCCATATTCGGCGCCGAACCGATTCCCACGGCAATCTTCAGGTCGTATTTATACCAGCTGTTCTTTTTTAACAGAGTCAGTCCCTTTCTCCAGTCGTCATTCGGTGCACCGTCAGACATCAAAAATATAACCGGAGCAAACGAAAGGGAAGGTTTATTCATAAAAGCGGAACGCGACAGCTTCCGGTTCAGCTCCTCAAAGGCAGCGCCCATCGCCGTCATCCCGTTCGCACTCTGACGCGGCCAGATCTGATATTCTTCCACACGCATCGGCTCGGGCGTAATCCAGGACACCGTTGAATCATACCGCATGGCGGCAATACTGATATCCGTCTCCGTACCGCCCAATCCGATCAGTTCCGGAAGAAGCTCCTCCATGGTCGCATTGACCGTTCCGATCTTCGTACCTCCCATACTTCCCGATGTATCAATCAGGAAGAAAATCGTCATGCTTTTTTTCGACGGTTCCATGCCCTCCAGGAAATCCTCCTCTTCCACGGATTCGCCACCCTGGACTTCATCATCACCCCAGTCGTCCATATCTATGTCGTCAAAATCTTCCATTTTGAAATCCATTTCATCTGCCATAACGCAATCTCCTTTGTTTATTATTTTGTTATTGTATCAGTCAATTTAGTTTTCCGATAACCTGAATGTTGATTTTGCCACACAATTCTGCGAACCGCAATAAGGTTAATTTTAACAATTTCATTATTAACAGCATCATTACATAAGCATAAAATCATAAATGTGCAGTTTTTGATTGTATCTCCAACGAAATCCGGAACGGACTGTACGGGATACCAGAGTCTCTATCGCGGAAGCATCCTTCTGAGCAAGACTTTCCTCCACCTGAAAATACAGACGCTTTTTTCTGTTTTTCATACAGTAACGCAGATATTTTCTCAGATCCTCCTCCCCTGAAAATATAGTTCGGTTCCGCACGAAGTAACTGTATTTTTCTGTTTTACAGTCAATATACGGATTCCGATACTGAACATACTCTGCCATCGCGGCGTCTCCCCGCAGAAAATAATCATAGGCTATCCAGGACTTATTATCCTGACTGGCTCCCAGATCCATCGTGATATCCATGTACTGCCAGACATCATTCACATTTACAACATTCCACGCATGGTCGTTCTGAGAATCTTTCCCGATGTATTTCTGCATACCCGCGATTTCCGGCCGTATCACCCTGCCTTCTATCACACCGGAAGGAATACCGGCCTGATCCAACAGCCATTTTGCCGCAAGAGCGATCCCTTTACACACTGCCCGTTTGTTGACAAAGACACCGCAGATATTGCTCACATCGCCGGAAAGATCCTGACGATCCAGACTTTCCTGCGCATATTCTGTATTTTTCAGAATGAAATCATGTACATAGCGAACGGTATCCTGATTGTTCAGTTGCTTTTTTTTGTACCTCAGCGAGGAAACGCCTCCCGATCGTATCAAGCCTCTGTCGGATCGCACGGATCTGTGAAGCGTCTTTTGTATATCTCATCCGAATACTGACCGTTCCCATACCGGACACAAACTGCATCCGGGTATTATCTACATAGAAAAATTCCGGACAGTCGTTCAGCACAAACGGCAGTACCTTCCGCGCAGCCTGCAGACTTCCCGTCACATGTATCTCAGGCTGACACACCTGCAGCTGCGCGCAGATACTGTCGAACATTCTTTTTTCCTGCGGTTTTAAAAAAGTATAATAAAAACGCACATTCACTAATTTCATAATCTTATTCAGAAACCAAAATACTCATCCAGACCGTCGGCGATTCCCCGCACGATCTTATACTGATATTCATCCGTCGCCATCTTCTGATCTTCTGTCGGATTCGTCATATAGCCCATCTCAATGATCGTAGTCGGAACCGTCGCCCAGTTGATGCCGGACATGGTATCCGTCTCCCAAACCTTATTCCGGGACGCTCCGGTCTGCGCAACCATATTGTCCAGAATCGCCGTGGCCAACGCCTTGCTCTCGCTATACAGATATGCGTTATAAGGGTTCGAAGATGTCTGACAGATCGTCATCATGCCGTTGGTACTGCTGTTCTCCGAGCCATCCGCGTGAATGCGGACAAACGCATCAGCATTGGCATCGTTGGCAATGGCCGCCCTCTCGCTGTTGGATATATTCACGTCATTGCTTGTCCGCGTCATAATGACCTGATATCCTCTGGCCTCCAGCTCTGCCTGCAGCTTTAAAGAAACCTGAAGATTCAGTTCATATTCCGCCAGCCCCGTGCTAACACCGCTGGTTCCGCCGGTCACCTTTGCCTTCGTGGTAGATGCGCCGGGTCCGACCGGTTCCTGCTCACTGTTGCCGTATCTTTGATGTCCCGGATCGATTACAACCAGTTTCCCGCTTCGGTCAGCACTTTGGCTGTCGGAGCTGACAGCTTCTTCCGACTGGATATCCGCCGCTTCTGCATCGTCCGTCCCGTCATATGCCTGGTTTTCCACCGTTCCAGTTATCTCCTCAGCGCCTTCCGAATAACTGTCCATCTGCATCTTCACCCTCAGGATCCGGGTCACGGACTCATCAATCCTTTCTTCCGTGATCTCTCCAGCATCCACTGCATCCAGCAGACCCTCATATGCACTGTAAAAGTCCGATGGCATCAGCAGCATATCCGCACCCGCCTGTACCGCTTTCACCGCAGCCTGCGCCGATGTATAAGAATCACTGATTGCACTCATATTCAGTGCATCTGTAATGACAATCCCGTCATATCCCATCTCATCACGCAGCAGATCTGTCACAATAACAGACGAGAGGGAACACGGTGTATCGTCCCCGGTGATCTCCGGTGCCGAAAAATGCCCCACCATGATAAAGGATATGCCGGATTCAATCTGATTCGCAAAAGGAACCAGTTCTGTTTCTCTCAGGTCATCCAGTGTCCTTGAAATAGAAACCGCCCCTTCATGCGTATCTCCGCCTGTAGCGCCATGTCCAGGAAAATGCTTGATGCAGGCAAATACACCCTGTTCTTCAAGCCCCAGCACCTCCTGCTCCACCATCCGGCTGACCAGATCAGCGTCTGAGCCAAAGCTGCGTTTTTGCACCACCTGATTCTCACTGTTTGTCAGCACATCCGCTACCGGCGCAAAATCAAGATTAAAGCCCAGTTCACTCAGGTAAGTGCCTATCGTCTGACCGGCCTCATAAGCCGCCTGCGTATCACCGGAAGCTCCGATATCACACATATTGCCCACATCCGTCACTCCGAAAGCACTGTTGGAAGCCACACGAGCCACCGTACCGCCCTCCTCATCAACAGACAGAAATATGGGCAGACCTACCGCCTCCTGACTGTACTTCATCGTATTTTCCAACATTTCTGTTGTCTGATCCGGATCAATCAGATTGTCTGCCATGTAAATAATACCGCCGACCGGATATTCCTCTATACACGCCTGTGTCTGACTTCCTGCCTGAACCGCTGTCTCCACACCGGTCAGTGTCTCCGGTGTAATGATAAACATCTGCGCAACCTTTTCCTCCAGTGTCATGGAAGACAGTTTTTCAGCAACCTTTTCTTCAATCGTCTCTTCTTCGGTATTTTCTTCCGCCTCTTCTGCCATCTGTTCCGGCTCCGCGCTGACAGAATCCTCCGATGAGGAACTCAGCGCAGCCTGTTCTGTCTCTGAACTGCCGCAGCCTGCCAGAAGCCCTGCCGCGAGGCAGAGGGTCAGGCAAAGACTTCCGAATCGTTTTCTGATCTTTCTATTCATAATACTGTCCATACTACATCCTGTCTTTCATTTCATACGGATTTTTGCATTCTTCACTGAGCATTTACCCGTTGTTTTACTCAATCTCGACAATATATCCGACCTTCCCACTCAACAGATCCGGATAATTTCCGGGCAGATCTCCCGAAGAATCGTTGAGATACCAGGTTCCGCCTACACAGAACAGATTCATCGTATCCTCCTGAATAACAGAAACCGCATCGCTTCCGGCATCTTCAAAACTTGGCTCGCCATTGTACCATGCGCTGGTGCACCAGGAGGAATCAGCATTCAGACAGTCTCCCAGAAACTGATTGTTTTCATCCACCCAGTAATATTCGGTTCCGTCACTGTTTCTGCGTCCGCCGAGATAAAAATGATAGGACGAATAGCTTCCGCCGGAAAGCATACTGATAATAGTATCATATTCCTCCCTGGTGTTGATGCGTACCAGATAGCCGCCCATATTCTGCGCGTTCTGCATGGCCTCTTCCCAGGTACAGTCGTCCAGAATAATCTGATAGGTATGAATCGCCGTGTCCTCAGTCTCCGTCCCGAAGAAATCAACAAGAGTCATGGTCATATCCTGATCCGATATCTCCAGATAACCACTCACAGTAACTTCTCCGCCGACAGATCCTTCAAGATCCCATCCGCCTGCATCATTAAGAATAATCTGATTGACATTTTTCATGACAGTCGGTTCACCGGAGTCATTGTACGTATAGATCGTATATGCTGTGTCAAGCTTCACCATATACTCATCTCCACGTGTGGAAAGCGTACCGGTAAATTCCGCATAGGCGTCTGATACCGCATTTATGTCCACATCAGACAAATCCGTTTCCTCTGTATCCGTTCCCTGCATGGTATCAGTATCTGCCTCAACCGTCACCGTTGTACTGTCATCCTGCATGGTATTCTTATCGGAAACTCTGCCCTTCACGATAAAGATTACCGCGATCACAACAAAAACAATCACCGCAAGGATCACGATTAATTTCGGATCAATCGACGAGAGATTCATTGATGAAGAAGCCCGTTCCCGTTTTTCAGGAGCCGCCGTCCTGCCTGATTTTCCTCTGTTTGGCTGTTTGTGTGAAGGTTCTGCCCATGTTTCCGATGTATCTGTATCTGATCCGGACGGCATACCATATTCCCCTGTGCCGGACGGTTCTCTGTAATTATCTGCGTCAGTGTCAGATGGAATATTGTATTCCCCCGTTTCTGCATCCGATGAAGCCGGGGCTTCCCCTGCAGACGGTTCAGACGAAACTCCCGGAATTTCTATCCCCTGATCTTTGCTTTTCCGATCTCTGCGGTTCCGTTTTTTCTCTTCCTTCTGCTGTTTTTTCTGTGCCGTTTCCTCCTCAAACGTATTCACCGCTTTTTCCATATCTGTGTCAATCAGTGGAATCATACAGGACGGGCATATATTTTCACTTTCATATTCCCTGCGGCATACCGGGCAAACTCGCATTTTTATTCCTCCTTATAATAGCAACTTCTATCGTTTTTTTCTGCAGTACAGATTCATACAGAAACATCGCCGGTTTTAATTGACATATCCCATTTCCTGCTCATATTCCAGAATCAGGCTGGCATTCGCTATCTCATAATCATTCAGCATACTCTGTGTAAAATCTTCCGGTTCAATCGTTCCGTTATACCACTCTTTTGAATCAAAATAAGCCTGAATCGTTTCATCCTGGAAACGCCTCCCATGTCTGGCATAAATTTCATTTCTTGCATATTTCAATTCTTCTGCAGAAAGATCCACCAGCTCCGACTTATCCAGATATCTGGAATCACTGCCTTCAATAATATAATCACTGTCAGACACAGTTACCTCAAAGCTGCTGCGGATCACACTCACATCCTCCAGCAACCGCTCATATTCCAGAACTGTATATTCATCCGAATCATCATACATCACATAATCCGGATACAGAATAATATAAGCATAGGTCTCATCATTTTCAATCACGGTATATTCTTCATATTCCGAAAGATCAGCCAGAAATATTCTTGTAACCGTAAACAACGTTCCGTCATAACCGGCCGCCTGTGACCTCGCCTGATAAAATGTAACGGAACTATCCTGTGTCAAGGAATTGCAGAGATTATCCCAGTATGCCGGCAGAGAAAATATAAACAGATCCGTCTCCCAGGTCTGCCATTCTGTATCAGCAAAATCCTTTTCATTCAGCGTGACCTCATCGGTCGTTATGTCCTCCGCATCGTCTTCCGCCATATCAGTATATTCATCATACGTTGTATCGGTCTGCTGTGTATACTCCTGAACGGTCTGATTTGAACTGTTTTTATTTTTCATTCTGGCTGCAACCAGAAGACAGATAATCACCACAGCCACAACCACAACAATCAGAATCAGTATCCTCGGATTCATTCCGCTTTGCACCGGTGTTCTGTCCGCACCTGCCGCCTGTTCCCGCCTCTGTTCCAGCTTCTGCTGTTTTTCCTGCTCTCTTCTGTCTCTTAAATCCTGCTTCTGTTTCTCCCTCTGCTCCTTCTGTTCCTGTACCACATTCACGGCCTGTGAAGATTCCAGATCAATCAGCACAACCCCGCAGCTCGTACAGGTAGAGCCTTCCGTATATTCTTTTCCGCATATCGGACATTTTTTCATAGTCAGTTCTCAGCTCCCTTTTTGATAAACTCCCATGCGCTGCTATCGCAGCGCGCCAACATCTGTGAAAGTCGATTGCACCTTAGCAAACTGCATCTCTGCATAAGTTCGATTACGGAAATCAGAGATTTCCTATCTCACTTATCCCGCAATCGCCCCCGTCTTCTCCAATTTCATTGTAATACCGCCAGATGAATCGTGAGAAGGGGGGACTGCGGAATATGTGTCACAGACATTCCTTTGCAATGTCAATCTCACTGCGTCAGCCGCAGCTGCCGGTTCCTCTCACTTCCGAGCCGGTACACTTTGTCCGCGCTGGCTGAGATCGCGTCACTGTCTCCTCCGGCAACCGCGGATCTCAGATTCTCGATCTCGTTCATGACGGAGTGCTCGATATCCGCTACGCGCGAATTGGACTTCGATGGGCTTGCTTTGATCAGGTCATACGCCTTTTCCACTTTTTTATAAACCGCTTTGTCCTCAATATCCTCCATCACGGATTTGATGGACGCCGCTGCTTCCTTAATATACTGGATTTCCTGCTGCTGACGATCAACGCTTTCCGCTGTTGCCTCATTTGCCAACATATTGGTAATGAGTATGATCAGATAGATTGCCAGAATGATCAGCTGTATAATAAATACTACCTTCACATTCAGCAACGCAAGCCAGATAAAAGCAATGCCAACGACAAACTCAATCAGAAAATAGATTGCGGAAATCACTCCCGACGTAAGTCCGAATATCACACGATCCCTTCCCTGCGGGTTCAAAAACGGGATCACAATCATCAGCACGTAGGCCACGTGAATAAAGATGTAAGATACCCACACAGACATCGGATGAACCGTTCCTCCGAACATATAGAAAACGACATTAAATATGATCAGAAGAATCAATTCCAGTATAATAACCAGCATATTCTTTTTCATATCAGATTACCCCCTTTTTGTTCCGCACTCCAGACAGAATTTTGCACCCGGTGCCAGTTCTGCTCCACAGTTGCTGCATACAATCTTCTGCGGAGCCGTCGGTGTTCCGCACTCCGGGCAGAACTTCGCGCCCGGCGTCAGTTCAGCGCCGCATCCGCTGCAAACAGCCTTCTTCGGTGCTGCGGGAGTTCCGCATTCCAGACAGAATTTCGCACCCGGTGTCATTGCTGCTCCGCAGTTCGGGCACGTCGCTCCGCCGGCACCCGGACCGGGATTTATATCGTTTTTCTGTGTGAATCGCCCTGAAGGGGTCACCGGCATCTGATTCTGATTCAGGTTCTGATTCTGCTGTGTATTTGTGGATGTGAACATCTGGTTTGCCATAGCTCCAAAAGCACCGCCTGCAGCCATGCCCATTCCGACGCCTGCTCCTGCCGCAGCCATGCCGCCGGCTCCCGGATTGTTCGCCAGATCCCGCAGAATATCTGCGGACTGTACTCTCGCCCAGTCATCACCCAGAATATTAAGTGTACCCTTTGTCGCAAACGCATCCTCCAGTTTCTGACGGTTCGGATCATCCTCTGGAATAGACAGGCTGGCGATGGAAAATGACGTCACATTCAATCCGTAGTTCGAAAGAATTTCCTGCAGCTGCGGACGGATATGATCCGCAAGAATATCCAGTTCGGAACAAATGCCGAGAATCTCTTCGCCGGAATTTTTAATGTATTTTGCGATGGAGGATTTGATATGCTGCTGGAACTCATTGGCAAAATACTTATCCAGTTCCTCCTGTTCCATAAACGGAACATTGTTGCCGAGCAGCTTCATCAGGAATTTCGGACTGTCGTCAACCTCCACTTTATACGCGCCGAAGCCCTGTACGCTCGTCATAATGCCCATGCCGGGATCTCTCACCTGTATCGGCGTACCCGTGCCCCAGAGAATTTCCATACTGTGTGCTTTTCGAACAAAATAAACGACACAGTTAAACGTACTGATTCCGCCGGAAAATGCATTGCGCAGTCTGCTGATAAACGGATAATTCTGCGTAGACAGTTTGTATGTACCATTATCAAATACCTGCTCGATTGTTCCGCCGTTGATAAAAATAGCCTCCTCACCCGGCAGTACGATCAGGGTGGAATTTGTATTGAAATCCTCCTCCGGCTGTCTCCAGATCAGAAGTTCACCGGGACCGGAATTCTTAATCACGTCTGTCCAGTGTTTTTTGCCTCCTACATATGCTGCTTCGTTTGCGTTCTTTGCGAATAATCCCATTTCATTATCCTCCTATATCATTTTTATTTTTGATCGTTAAGTTGTAAATAGCTTGCATATCCATCAAGAAAAAAATCATAAACATTTTTCATAGGTTCAGACATCATTCCGGAAAGAATCGAACATATTTCCATATTATTTTCAGAAAATTCTCCTGTTTGTACATAATTTGAAACAGCATCCTTCATTTTTTCCTGAAGTGCCAACATTTCGATTACATCCGTCGTCGGACTGTATACGGTATTCATATTCTGAAGAGAAGGCAGTTTCTCTATCCACCTCCTATATTCTGCTGTATTCTCATCCACGATCTGTTCTTCGGCAACATTATACATAATATAATAATACCGGCCAGTACCCTTTCCAACCAGGGGGGACTGTCTCAGGATACCTACGATCATATTTTGACCATCCTCTTTAAATGGAAACATCTGAATGATATCCTTTTTCTGTCCTCTGCTCCTGCAGTATTTTGAATCCTGATACATAATAAGCTCTACTTCATCGTATGACTTCATTCTGTTTCCTCCTGTTTATGAGCACGCATCCCGTAGCAGCCACATGAATCCTGCGGCCTCCGAAGCCCAATCCGTTATATGCCCTTTGGAAATGTGCTAAATCGATCATTTTTGTTTTTCCGTCTCCGGTATCAGAAACAATAAAATGAGTCAGATTTCCATTCCTGTCGTACACTGCATTTGAAACATTCACGAAATGATCCGCCGTGAAAGACCCTTTCCCCGAACGAATTGCATCGTATGTCCTTACTGCAGATATGTAATCCTCTTTTGTATCATAATTCTCAGGTTTTAACCCGGCAGAACCATGCTGCATCGCATCATCATAATGCCAGAACAGGTCGCTATTGACAGCCACAGTGGCACAGCCGCCTTTTGAAATATGCTCCGCTAATTGATTCAGAGAAGGGACATCATTGCCCTGATAAATTTTTGCGTCCAGATTATGTGCCTGACAAAGCTCCATAACATTTTCTTCCAGAGTACCTCCGCTGTCCCGGAATTTTTCACCCGTCTCCTCATCATCCCTGACAATCTCACAATTATGCGTTGATATCATATAATCCACACACTCATTCTCAGAAGTTATTTTTTTCCGTACAGGTCGTTAATTCCCTTCGCAGTGCTTGCAATACCGCAATCTTCCTCAATTTCTTTTGAGTTCTGTCCCTGAGCAGCCAAATCCGGATCACATCTCCCCATAGGATTCGGTCTAATCGTATAAATTTCTCCCGTCTGCCCATCTCGCACAGTTGCCTGTGTCACATCCAGCGGATCATCAAGCACTGTCATCTCAGGCATATTGTCAATAGGCAATGTCCTCGGAAGTTCATTGATATCATTCTCCTCCATATGACGATCCCGGAAATCGGTTTTTAATTTTGTGGCCAGTTCCGGATTGTCCAACTCAATCTGTTCAAAATCCTCTCTGGTAAAATCTTCAAGCTTCGTTCCGCTGTCAAGTTCATCATTATATATTTTATCATTTTAATCTGTAATATCCGGATTTTTCTGATCCCATGGTTTGCTTATCTGCTTATCTACATTTTTCAAATCATCCAAATGATCCATTTCTTCCAATGACTTCGGCGGTCTGTTCAACGGATTTACATAATCCGGATTTGTCTCCTTCGTCTGAAATACGTCATCCGGTATCTCAGCAGTCGGATATTTCACATCCTTCGAATCTCTCGTTGGTATGTCCACAGCAGAACGTTTCCCTTTGACATCTTCATTGATAATTTTAACCGGTATATCATACCCCAGTTCCTGTGCCGCTGTCGCACGATGCCGACCGTCATCCTGGAATTCATAGCCATTTTCTGTCTTTATGACCTGAATCATTTTGTCATCATCATAATATGCAGCCGCACAATCGCGAAGATCCGGATTCTGCTTGATTTCATCAAGTGACACTCCGTTTGCCAGCTGTTCCTGAACCTCCGGCAATTTGGAGGCCAGATCCATATAATCATCTTTTGTGTTTGCATGATGATTCCAGAAATGCTCGCCCGTATTATTGATACCGGAAATTTCCGATGCCGGTATCGTCTCATAAGGACGCGCCTCTGTCAAATCTCCATTCGCTTTCATATCCGAAGGCTGGGTACCCGCCATATCTGATACTCCGCCTGACGTCCCGCTATTACCGTTCGGGAACGCAGCACCGTGCAATCGCTGCCATTCCGGATCCTGCGAATACTCCGGATAGTCACCTAGACCATATCCATGTTTATTCATATAGTCCTGCAACTGCTGCTGGGCATCCTGCGGCGTAAGCGCTTCGGGCATATCTCCCAAGCCAGAAGTTTGCGGTGATTCATGGTTTTCTGTCGGAAAAGCTGCTTCGTGCAATCGCTGCCATTCCGGATCTTTCGAATACTCTCCGTAGTCTTCCGCCCCGTAATTATGTTTGTTCATATAATCAGAAAGCTGGTCGAACGCCTCTCCCTGAGACAACGGTTTGTCTGCTATACTATCCGGATAAGCAGCTTCATGCAGACGCTGCCATTCCGGATCTTTGGAATATTCTCCATAATCATCCGGTCCATAATTATGTTTGTTCATATAATCAGAAAGCTGATCGAACGCCTCTTCCTGTGTGAGAGACACCTGCACATCAGGCTCGGGATAATCAAATTCTCCCTCCGGTATGTTCTCAGGTTCCTCCGGCAGATTCGCAGGATCTCCGGGAATATCCTCCCCTTCACCCTCAGGCAGATCCTCGGGCTCGCCGGGGATATCTTCTCCCTCACCTTCCGGTATATCTACAGGTTCTCCGAGGATATCTTCTCCTTCTCCCTCAGATATATCTACAGGCTCGTCGGGGATATCCTCTTCTTCGCCTTCCGGCACGTCTGTAGGATCGCCGGGGATATCTTCTTCTTCGCCTTCCGGCACGTCTGTGGGCTCTCCGGGAA
>JAJQFQ010000147.1 GCA_021201035.1 Clostridiales bacterium | reverse complement strand
TTCAAGGCTTGGAGCGATTTCCTGACTGTATCAGCTGTCAAAGACAGGATTATAAGGAAAATATCCGTCGCTGTAAAGAGTTTCTCTTTATAATTCACAAAACGAACCTGCCTGTCAAATAAAAAAGCCATGGGATATCGCCGCGGCAGATACGTTCCCATGACATACATCAACGCTTATATATTCCCCTGAAATGCTTCTACTGATTACGCAACAGATAAAGCAGCGCACCGAAAAAACCAACCACCATTCCCGGATATCCGGCAATCAAACCCGTATAACGTATCACATCCGACATCGGAAGCGACAGGCGAACACAGACCAGAAATGTTGCCGCTCCGATCGGCAGCACCCAGATCAGCGTATGCACCAATAAAAATAACAGGCAGGTCTGATAATTCTGTTCCCGTTTTCTGCAAAGGAAATTCCACAATGTTTCCATAACGTCCTCCTCTTTTCTGTGATGGTACTTTCATATATATTAGTGTCCGCGCCAGCGGATACGTATACATATTGTGCCCGGATGTACGAAATGTTTCCCGTATGGTTTCATTGTAGAAATTCAATGTAAATTTTCCAATCAGGCATATGTATATTCCATGTAAAATTTTCTGTTTCTATAGACATTTTCGATGCCTTTATGATACGATGAGCGCAAGTTACAGTAAAAGAGGAGAATCGCCATGCGGCTGGATATGCACTGCCATACAAAAGAAGGATCCATCGACGCCAAGATTTCACTGACAGAATATGTCCTGCGTCTGAAAAAGCTGGGATATGACGGTATGCTTCTCACAGATCATAATTCCTACAAAGGATACCGTTGGTATTTAAGAAATAAAGATAACGAAGAATTTCAGAATTTCACCATACTGAAGGGAATTGAATATGACACCTGCGACGGCGGTCATATTCTGATTGTCATGCCCGAAGATGTCCGTCTGCCCATTCTGGAGCTGCGCGGTCTGCCGGTACGCCTGCTCATCGAAATCGTCCACGCGTTCCGCGGTATCCTCGGACCTGCACACCCGGCCGGCGAAAAGTATATGAGTATCACAAACTGCAAATATTACCGCAGGCACCCGGAGATACTGCGGGAATTTGACTTTATGGAAATATACAATTCCTGCGTTACGCCGAAGGAAAATGAAGCTGCCGCCCTGCTGGCCCGGCAGTACGAACTCCCCGGCACCGCCGGCAGCGATTCGCACAAATCGGATTGTGTCGGCCTCGCCTGCACAGAGTTCGAACGACCCGTCCGTTCTGAATCTGATCTGATCCGGTATATAACGCAGGAACCTGTCATCTCCTGCAAAGGCAGCCACTATGCCGGCAGCAACAGAGACCATCTCGGCGCGGCCTATGATTTCATGCTCCGCCTGTTTTATCTGTATAATAAGGCTTCCGGTTCCGTTCGCCGTTCCCGGCGTGAAATAGAGATTGAGGAACTGCTGGCTCTCTCCGTTAATCTGAAGCAAAGACTTCGGGAAACACAGCTTATCAAATTACTCCAGCAGCAGTTCCGGAGCCGCAGCCGCAGGAAACGCATACGGCGGCAGCTTTATGCAGAAGCAAACTCTGCGCATTTTCTGACAAACCGTTCCGCGAATTCCGGATTAGAATAATAATACAGGTGGGGGAATCCCGCCGCGAAATTTTCTCCCGCAAGCATACACTCCCAACTCCGGTTCCCGTAAGGTTTTTCGGCATAAAACGCATTTCCGTTGTCAGAGCTGTCAAAATAATGAAATTCATGCGCACGTATACTGCATCCGGGGCTTCCGAAAATCTGCGGCCGGTTTGCACGCAGTGTCAGATAGCCGAACCGACCTAAACGATCTGTCTTTCGCACATGACCGGAGAAAACGCCGGCCATCGGCCAGCTCCGACCATCCATGTCCTCCATCGAAGTATGCAGATACATAAAACCTCCGCATTCCGCCAGATATGGGATTTTCTTTTGAATGGCTGTTTTTATCTGCAGAAGCATATCCGTATTTTCACTCAGCTGCTCTGCGTATAATTCCGGATATCCGCCGCCAAGCAAAAGACCCTGTACCTGTTCCGGAAGCTTATGATCATGCAGAGGAGAAAAAAAGACCGGTTCCGCGCCAAACTGTCTGAGAAGATCCAGATTGTCTTCATAATAAAAGCAAAATACCTCGTCCCGGGCCACGGCAATCCGCGTCACCCGGTTCACACAGTGTTTGAACAAATGCTCCGGTATTGCCGCATCCAAATCCGCAGCCTCCTTCGCCAGACGCAGCATACCGTCAATATCCAATGTTCTTTCAAAAACCTCCGCCAGCTTCTGCAGCTTCTCCCGGAATCCCCGGATCTCCCCCGGCGTCACCAGTCCCAGATGGCGGCTGTCGATCACACAATCCTCCATCACCGGCACATATCCGAACACCCGGACCGGAAGAAGCTCTTCTATTTTCTGTTTCAGAGCGGGATAGACGGAAGCGGAAACCTGATTTAAGATTACACCACGTATATGACTGTCAAACAGTTTATTCTTTCCTCCGTCACGCTGCGCCGGATACGGGCAGAACGACAGAAATCCCTGAATCAGAGAGACAACCGACAGGCTCATCCCCTTTGCATTGACAACCAGAATCACCGGCGTGTCCGTTTCGTCCGCCAATTCCCAGGAGGACGCCCCCGGCGTCACACCTCCCACACCGTCGTAAAATCCCATAACCCCTTCCATGACAGAAATATCCGCCGCTGCCGCATGTCTGCAGAAAAGATAGCGGACCACATCACCCGGTACAAAAAAGGTATCCAGATTGCGGGACGGAATACCGATTATTTTTGTATGAAACATCGGGTCAATATAATCCGGTCCGCATTTAAAAGAGGCTGTTTTCATTCCCCGATTGACAAATGCCTGCAGAAGTCCGCAGGTCACCAGTGTTTTACCGCTGCCGCTCGCGGGCGCGGCGATCATAAATCTTGGGCATTTCATCATGCACTTCCTTTTCAATACTCAATGATCATTCTCTATCTCACTGTTTTGCCTTGCAACACAATCACCGTGACCGGATTCTGTGCTGTCATCATGTGATATGATCCGACCGGTTTTGACTTTGCAATGCTGACAGATGTGATGTCCTCTATTTCCAGACACAGCTCCTTTGCCGCCTCCATGGTTTCATTAACCGTCTCCAGTGTGATGCAGTTTATCACAATCCTGATATCCGGATTCTTCTGAAGCAGCGTCCTCAGGATACTTTTCAGGCTGCCTCCGCTGCCGCCGATAAACGCATGCGTCGGAATCGGCAGATCATGAAACTGCTCCGGCGCCCGCCCCGGAACAATTTCCAGATTAGAGACAGAGAATTTTTTCCGGTTTTCCGCAATCAGCTTCCATGCATCTTCTTTCCACTCGATTGCATAGACCTTCCCCCGGTCCGCCATACGGGCACACTCGACGGATACCGAACCGGTACCCGCGCCCACATCATACACAACGGCATCTCTGGTCAGACACAGCTTTGAGACAGAAACACTCCGAACCTCCTCTTTGGTCATTGGCACATTTCCGCGCACGAAAGCTTCATCGGGTATTCCGTGAGTGACAGGCTCCTGACCGGCATTTTCATTACAGACTATGGCAGAAAAGACGCCAGACTGGTCAAAATCCAAAAAATCTGAAGCATTTCCTTCATAAATTCGTTCTGTCGGGTAGGTTAGATCTGCTCCCGCGTACATTTTCACACTTCCTAGACCAAACCGTTCCAGCTTTTCAGCAATCGAACGGATACTTTTCGCATCGGAAGCCAGCGTAAAGACCTTTCGATTCCGCGAAACCGCACTGACCAGATTCTGTTCTCTTCCGTGACTGCTCATAAGCGCCATATCTTCCCATGTCATACGCAGACGGGAGGCAAAACAGGCCGCGCTGGGAACCCCGCACAGCAAACGTACATCTATATGTTTATCACACGGATGAGTCAAAAATGTCTCCAGAAGCTTTTTCGCACCGCTGTAAAATCCGATATCACCGGAAAAAGCAACTGCATAATTCTGATATTCCGGATGGTCTTCTATATATGCTGCAATCTCATTGCTTCTGTAAAGAGAAACCACAGGCTTATCAAAACCCTTCACTGTCTCCAGCATCCGGTTTGCTCCGATGATGCAGTCCGCCTGACGGCAGGCATCCGCAGCTTCCACGGTCATATTCTCCGGACTTCCCATCCCGATGCCCAGAAGAGTGACACGGATATTTCCCTCTGCGTGCATGTCATGCGCGCCTTCCTGCAACAGCCTGTATCCGTATTTTTTTGTACGGCCTCCGGCTGAATGATTTTCATTGCAGCCGGAATCATAAAAAGTTTTTCCGGCATAAACTCCATTATCTTCACCGGCATATTCTCTCCACAAACGCAAAATTCTCTCACGAATCTCATCTGCGGAAAATCCCTGTTCCCGCGTTGGACGCCGGATTACCAGACAGGTCACATTGCATGCCCGCGCAGCTTCTGTTTTTTCCTCAAATCCGCCGACGTTCCCGGACTCCTTCGTCACCAGATATTTTGCGTTCACCATCCGAAGTGTCGCCGTGTTCATCTCTGATGAAAAAGGTCCCTGCATACAGATCAGCTGCTTTTTTGAAAGACCATATTTCCCGATCTGCGCCAACGCTTCAGCCTGCGGCAGCGTTCTGACAAAAAGACGATCCCGCAATTCCGGAAGTTCTGCAAACACCGGAAAGTCCTTCATTCCGGTCGTAAGAAGGATATTTCCCGTTCTGCCGCGCAGCCATTCAGCCGCATCGGCGGCGGTTTCAAAAAACTCCGTTTCACCGGTCTGTTCCGGAACAGACTCCCCGCGCAAAAGACGCCACACCTCCGTCTTTTCCTGTCCGCAGGCCCGGCGTATATTGTCAGTGACGGCATCCGCGTACGGATGGGTCGCGTCAATCACTGCCAGCGGCCGCATATCATGAAGCAGCGCCGCCATCTCTGTGCAGGTCATCCTGCCCGTCCGGACATGGATAAATTCATTCTGCGTTAAAAGTTCCTCTCCATAGCCCGTCGCGACACAGACAATCGCCGGGATCTGCTGTTTTGTCAGAAATTCCGTCAGTTCACGGCCCTCTCTCGTTCCCGCAAAAATCAAAAATTGTCTGTCTTTCATTTCACTCACCGCTTTCTGTCCGCTGTTGCTTTCCGTCCTTATGAATGATTCTTTGATGTTCCGGACAAATCCGCCTCAATCCAAACAAAACCGTCAGTTCCAATCAGCACCTATGGAATATCCCCGCGGCGTCACCATCCGGCCATCCACCACACGCGTCTGCGAGTTTCCCACAAAAACCGTAGTAAACATATCCGCCTGCGTTTCTCTCAGATCCCGCAGCGTACATATTTTCGACGCTTCTCCTTCCCGACCGATACGGGACACGATTCCGCAGACCGTGCTCTCCCGCCGGCAGCGAAGGATCAGATCACAGGCTTTCTGAAGATAGTCCCGCCGCTTCCTGCTGGACGGGTTGTACAGACATATAACAAAATCCGCCTCTGCCGCCGCAAGAATCCTGTTCTGTATCTTTTCCCATGGCGTCAGAAGATCACTCAGGCTAATGACCGCAAAATCATGAATCAGCGGTGCGCCCAGTACAGCCGCTCCTCCGACGGCAGCCGTCACGCCCGGCACTATTTCCACTTCTACCTGCGGATATTCCGTCCCGATCTCCAGCATGAGTCCGCTCATGCCGTATACACCGGCGTCGCCGCTGCAGATCATGGCCGTCGTCTGTCCCGCCGCCGCCTGTTCAAAGGCAAGTCGGCACCGCTCCGTCTCCCGCCTCATCGGCGTTGATAAAAAATTTTTATTCGCAAAATGCTCACGCACCAGATCTATATATACCGTATAACCGACGATCACGTCACAGCATTGCAGAACCTTCGCCGCACGTATCGTCATCTGCTCATATTCCCCCGGTCCGATGCCGACCACAAAAACCTTATTCAAAAAAAACCTCCCAGTCTTTCTCCAGCAATGCTGCCGTGATTCCGTTTCCTGCAGTCTTTCCGCAAAGAAAATGCGCGTTTTTTCTCTCCTCCTCCGACAGAAAAGCCATCGCCGCCCGCTCGCAGACATTATCTACCCCGGTCGTTTCAAACACAAATGAAGAGGATTGGTATGTTCCCGGCAGCTCCCTCAGCGTTTGTGCGGAAAAAGTTTCAAACGGGACACCCCATTCCGCCGCCAGACGACACAGTCCTGGTTCCTCCGCTTTTCGGTCTATGGAAGCCAGTCCGCAAACACTTTTCAGAGAAATACAATAGTCTCTAAGCAGACAGAGCACAAAATCCAGGATTTCCTGACAGGATTTTCCTTTTTTACATCCGATACCCAGAACAACAGCTTTCGGCACCAAATGAAGAACCTGTCTCTCATGACTGCCTGAATATATATCTCTTACAGAAACAATCACGTTTTCAGCCGGCCGATCCCGTTCATCTGTCATTTGTTCACCGACATGTCTGTTTTGCGAAACCGCCTCGCTCTTTACGGCTTTATCAACCAGACCCGCCTCTGCCGTAAGTATCAGTTCCGGCGGAAGTTCTCCACGGATACGCCCCTCACAATAAAACGGCACCTTCTCCCCGTTCACAATCCGTGAAGCTATTCTTTTGGCCGCCAGCAGATCCGTGATATACAGATTATTTTTCTGTGCCCAAACATCGATGGCTATCTTGCCGCCGACATCGGAAGCCGTGGTAATCACCGGATCAGCACCCAGTTTTTCCGCCAGATATACCGTCAGCGCATTGCCGCCTCCGAGGTGTCCAGACAACAGGGAAATGATGTGACGTCCGCCCTCATCCGCCGCGAGCACCGCAGGATCCTCTGTCTTGGAACGTAAAAAAGGCGCGATCGTACGCACCGCGATCCCGGCCGCGCCGATAAAAATGACGGCTGTCGATTTCGGAAAAATGTCCGCGCACCAGCTGTGAAGACTGCCCGAGAGACATACAGACTCCAGATACCGCCTTCGGTTCTGTCTGTTCTTTGTATATAAAACAACTTCTGCTTCACAAACACACCCCCGCACCCCTTCCGGCTCAGAATCTCCCGTTTTCCGCCGAACGGTTTTCATTCGGCTATCCGGCCATGTACATCCGTCTGTCAGCAAAGCCTCTCTCATCCGTTTTGCGAGACGATATCCCTGTTCCGTAAACGATATAATGGAAATCTGTTCTTTCATCATCTGCCATCTGTCCTTCGGTAAAAAGTATCGGCCTGCGACAATTTGCGCGTGAGCACTTTTAAGCCTCCGCATCCCTGAATTCCGTCGAGAATGCCGGGTGATAAAGCAGGGATCGCTGATAACGGCTGTGCGTCACGGCGTCCCCAATGATGATCAGTGCTGTCTTTTCAATGCCGTGCTTCCGTGCCTCCCATTCCAGCGTCCCGACCGTACAGATCACTGTTTTTTCCTCCGGCCAGGTCGCCTTATAAACAATCGCTGCCGGCGTATCCGCAGAATAACCGCCGGCGATCAGCTGTGCGCTCAGTTCTTTTAACAATCCGGCGCTCAAAAACACCACCATCGTTGCCTGATGCGCCGAAAAAGACGCGATGCTCTCACGATCCGGCACCGGCGTCCTGCCCGCAGCGCGCGTAATAATAACACTCTGGGACACATCCGGAAGAGTATATTCCAGATTCAAAGCCGCAGCAGCCCCGCAGAAGGAACTGACGCCGGGGCAGCTCTCATACGCGATTTCCATCTCATCCAACGCATCCATCTGTTCCCGGACGGCGCCGTAGATACAGGGATCTCCGGTGTGCAGCCGGAC
This sequence comes from Clostridiales bacterium, assembly GCA_021201035.1. Classification (GTDB taxonomy): domain Bacteria; phylum Bacillota; class Clostridia; order Lachnospirales; family Lachnospiraceae; genus Eubacterium_I. Next base: position 3,557 of record JAJQFQ010000147.1, on the reverse strand, counting down.
AATCATTTTATCTTCTCTGTCCGCCTGCTTCATCACCGCAAGCACTTCCTCCAGCGTCATCTTCGCACTGTTGTAAACTCTGCTGTCCGATTTTCTCTCTTCCAGAAGAGCCGGATTCACCAGAGATCCGGCATAAATAATCACATCCGCCGTCCGGAGCAGGCGCTGCCCTCTCACGGTGATCAGATCCGGTGCGCCGCTGCCGGCGCCGACAAAATATATCATATGCCGCCTCCTGTATATATCTGCATTTCATGCACCTGCAAGGCTTCCAATAATTCCGGTACAGCCTTCGTCCGTCCCAGTTCGCCGTACACATTGGAAAAAACGATGGCTCCGATCTTCATACGGTTCTGAGCCCGGCGTTGCAGATGCTCATCAATTTTTTCCATCAGAATATCCAGCGTTCGCCGCAGGCAATCCGTTTCGCTGATGAGACGAAGTCCCTCTTCCGTCGTGGACGCGTTCAGAATCTGCCGCGCACGGTCTGCGTCAATCCCTGCCCGCAGTGCACAGGCTGCAAGGATTTCCATCCTCGCATCCGCCTCACGGGAATGTGTGTTCATAATTCCCCCGGCAATTTTTACAAATTTTCCTATATGAGCCGCAAAAAGAAGTCCGGAGATTTCCAGATTGACCGCCATATCAATGGTCTGTCCGATATAGTTGCTGCACTTTAAGACTTCCTCCGCTGCAAAGGGAAAATGTTCCTCCAGATACACGGCTCCGTAATTGCCCGGAGAAAAGACCAGATACTTTTGAGATGCCGCCTTCTGCCGCATCTCAACCTCAAGCGCCGAAATGAACGCCTGTTCACTCATGGGTTCCACAATACCGCTGGTGCCAAGGATAGAAATCCCGTCCCGGATCCCCAGCTTCGGGTTAAAAGTCCGTTCCGCCAGTTCGCACCCTCCCGGCGCAGATATGGTCACCTCAATCCCGTCTGTATAACCGTACTCCCTGCAGACTTTCTGCACTTCCGATATGATCATGCCGCGCGGCACCCGGTTGATTGCCGGGGCGCCGACCGCCTGTTCCAGACCCGGCAGCGTAACCGTGCCGATGCCCTCACCGCCCAGAATGCTGACTGCCGCCGGACGAACCTCTGCGAGGTCGGCTCTTTCCGTCTTCACATCTGTGATTTCCGCATCCCATCCGTACCGCCTCATCTGAGTCGCACATTCCTCCCGGCTGCAGATTCGAACCCGGACATAGATCAGCAGTCCGTCCGTCACATCCGGATCGTCTCCCGCATCCTTGCGAATCGCACAGCTCACCGTGCCGGCTTCCCATCTCACATCCAGCGGTTCCAGAAACAATTCGATTCCCTTCGGAGTCGTCAATCGCACCATATCTGCCGATTTACGGGAAAACAACATGCGGACTGCTGCCTGCGCGGCCGCCGCAGCACAGCTCCCGGTAGTATAGCCGAAACGCAATTTTTTACTATCTTTTATGATATAATACTCTTCCAGCCCGTTTTTCATGATTCTGCCCAGATGTCTGTCTATTCACGACACTTTCATAATGTTTTCATCAAGAAACGGAAGAATTTTCTCCAGCGAAGGATTTTCCTTTTCCGGCATCCATGCGGCAATGATATCCACCTGATCCTTTGACATGCCGATCGGTATCGTAACAATCTTCCCCCGGGATGCCGCCGGAATCGCCATGTAAGCCGGGAGAATCGTAATGCCCAGATTAGCGGATATCATAAACATGATTGTCTCCACATCCTCGATATGATCCGTCACGTTCGGCTGAAGACCGCTCTGGATAAAGCTCTCAATAATATCCAGATCTTCACCGATCTCGCTGCCCGGCGTCGCCGCCAGAATCAGCGGCTCATCCTTCAGATCCTTCCATGTAAGGAACTGATTCTGCGCCAGGACATGATTTCGCGGCAAAATCGCAACATAATGATCCCGCATAACTGTCCGAAAACAGATGCCGGCATAATATTTTTCCTGAAACTTCGGCATCAGCGCCAGATCCAGTTCTCCCTCTTTTAACTGGCGCAGCAGTACGGAAGGGCTCAGATTTTTAAACCGCATGACAATATTCGGATACTTCCGGTTAAATGCCTGAATCCGGTCTGAAACCTTCGTATTCCCGATTCCGATCGTAAAACCGATGTTCAGGGAACCGACAAAACCGCTGGAAGCTTCTCTCGTCCGCTGTATGGCAGCGTCCATACGGTTCATAATGCCCATCGCCTCACTCTGGAAAACTTTACCCGCCGGCGTCAGTTCAACCTTGCGCCTGGTGCGGGCAAACAGCAGCACGCCGAGCTGTTCTTCCAACACCCGGATCTGCTGTGTGACAGCCGTCTGTGAGACATACAGGGACTCTGCCGCTTTTGTAAAATTCAGTTCCCGCGCTACCGCGAGAAAATATTCCAGCTGTCTGCGATTCATGATTCCTCCGTGTTATATTTCACTTCCTGTGATGCTGCCGATTATTTTGTACTTACGCATCTCCGCTTATATCATTATATTTCACATACCCCGGATGTCTGCCCGGCATTTTATATCCGTTCACGCGCAGATCCAGAAGCTCATCGATCTGTTCCCGATCCATATCCGGCGCACCGCCGAGCAGATGGATATACAGCGACGTCTTCGCATACATCTCCAGAGACTCCATCCGAAAATAAGCTCTGGTCAGCGTATCGCCCACAGTCAGCGCCCCATGATGCGCCAGCAGAACCGCATCGTGTTCCTGCAGAAACGGCGCGATGGAATCCGGCACCTGATCCGTGGACGGTTTCGCATAGGGCGCCACCGGAACTGCGCCGAGATTTACAATATTTTCCGCCGTGTTATATCCGTCCAGCGCCCGCCCCATGGAAGCGTAACTGGTCGCGATGGGCGGGTGCGCATGCACAACGGCAAAGACGTCCGGCCGTTCCATATAACAGCGGAAATGCATCTTCATCTCCGAGGAAGGATGATAACCCTCCGCAGCCGAAATCACACTTCCGTCCGCCGACACGTGAACCAGAATCTCCGGAGTCATCGCGCTCTTGCTGACGCCGGACGGCGTACACAGGACCGTACCGTCCGCCAGCTTCACGGATACATTCCCGTCATTTGCCGCCACGATGCCCCGCTGCCAGAGCTTATGGCAGACATCACAGATCTCCTCACGCTCTTTTATATATGATAATTTCATGCCTGTCTCTCCATTTTTCAAACTCTTTTCGCATTCATCCTGTTTATTTCACAACAACCGTCAACATCATACAGCGGAATCGGTATGAACATCCTGTCTGTCACGAAAACAAATATATTCATTTTCATAATTTCCCCACCAGGACGTCCGCGCCCGGCCGTCCGGATCCGGCTGCACAAAATAAATCGTAGAAAACAGCATCTCTTCGGCATTCAGCTTTACAATAATTTTCAGCAGTTTATCACTCAGAGGAAAAATGATCTCCTCCTCCGCCTCATCCGAAGCCGGAGCGATCAAGTCCAGATACGAGCGATCCTCCTCGTCCAACCGTTCATCCACCATCTCTCTGGCATCCGGATCCAGACGAAAATAATAAAAATCCG
>JAJQFQ010000175.1 GCA_021201035.1 Clostridiales bacterium | reverse complement strand
CTCTTTATAATAATATTGAGAAAGCAGCGCCGAAGCTGATCGCGGACAAGCGCAGGATTTACAAGGGCGTCAGCCCGAACGTAGATTTCTACAGCGGCTTCGTGTATCAGATGCTGGGCATACCGGAGGAACTGTATACACCATTGTTTGCGGTTGCGCGGATTGCGGGCTGGAGCGCGCACCGGATTGAGGAGCTGGTGAGTGCGAATAAGATCATCCGGCCGGCGTACAAGAGCCTCACGGCGGAGAGACCGTATGTGGCGCGTGAGGACAGAACAGAAAAGGAAGTTATATAAGTATTCGGCAAACCGGGGGAATCACCAAAAAGTGATTCCCCCGACCTCATTATTGTTCCTGTTGCTGCTGTGCGTATTTCTGCCGCTGCACATCGGCCCAGATTGCATGCTGGCCGGTTTCATTTGTCCGGATCTTGGTGGCGGAACGGATCTCATAGCTGAAGATCTTGCCGTCGCCCACCTGGCCGGTGTAGGCAGCCTGGCGGATCGTCTGGATGACCTTTTCCTCCCATTTTTCTGAGGAGACCACAATCTCCAGTTTGATCTTGGGCAGCAGTGTGATTTCCACCGCTGAACCGCGGACATTCCGGGTAAGGCCGTGCTGTGTACCGCAGCCCATCACCTGCGACACGGTAATACCGTTTACATGCATGGCGTTGAGCGCATCCAGAACATCCTGAAATTTTTCTTCATTTATAATAGCTTCTATTTTAATTAACATATAATCCTCCCGTATTAATCCCAGCCATTGAACGCAGGGTAAGCTTTCTCACCGTGCTGTGAGCTGTCCAGACCGATCTGCTCATCTCTGTCGTCGACGCGGAGCTTCGTAAAGATCCGTACAAGTCCGGCACAGACGAGTGTTCCGACCACGGCGATCACAATCGTGATGCCGATACCGGCCAGCTGTGCAAGAAACAGACGAACTTCTCCGTAGACCAGGCCATCCCACTGAGCGACGCTGTTGATCGAAGATTTCGCAAACAGGCCTGTGGCGATGCCGCCCCATATACCGCCGATACCATGGCAGCCGAACGCGTCCAGTGCGTCGTCAATCTTTAATTTCTGTTTAATCAGTTTTACACCAAAATAGCAGATCGGGCTGACCAGAGCGCCGATGATGAATGCTGACCAGATCGGTACGAAACCTGCGCCGGGCGTAATTGCAACCAGACCGACCACAAGACCGGTGGAAGCGCCGACCAGTGTCGGTTTTTTGTTGGCAATCACATCGATAAGCATCCAGCTGAGCATGGCTGCCGCCGCGGAGATAGCGCTGGTCATAAATGCATGCGCCGCCAGACCGTCCGCTTTCAGTGCGCTGCCCGCGTTAAATCCGAACCAGCCGAACCAGAGCATGGAGGCGCCCAGCACGACGAACGGAATATTGTGGATGCGGTAAGCTGCCTGATCATAGCCTTTTCTTTTTCCGATTAATATTGCAAGTGTAAGAGCCGTAATACCGGAACTGATATGAACCACGTCTCCGCCCGCAAAATCCACGGAGCCGATGGAGGCCAGCCAGCCGCCCTCACCCCAGACCATGTGAGCCAGAGGATAATAAACCAGTACGGACCAAAATGCGATGAACAGAAACAATGCTTTAAATTTCATACGACCGACCAAAGCACCTGTGATCAGTGCAGGCGTGATGATGGCGAACATCATCTGGAATGCGATATAGACGAAATGGGGAATTGTGTCTGCGTAAGGACTTACATCGTCCATCTCAATGCCCTTTAAGAATACCCACTCAAAACTGCCGATCACGCCGCCGTGGTCGGTGCCAAAGGCCAGCGAGTATCCGATCGCGACCCACATCACGATGGCGAGTCCCATGATGGCCATGCAGCACATCATCGTGTTGACAACATTTTTTCTTCTTACAAGGCCTCCGTAAAAGAAAGCCAGACCCGGCGTCATAAACATGACCAGAGCCGAACAGATAATCATAAAAGCTGTATCACCTGTATTCATTCTCTCATCCTCCTGTTATAATACATCAAAAACAATGGTTGTTCAAAACCGGCAAACCTGTCCTGTGCAGATAACGTCAAAACCGGTTGTCAGTTACGGAAAACGAAAAAGGCGTCCGGATATTCTCCAGACGCCTTCACCTGAAAAGCATTCTAACATACTATTTTCTAAGACGCAAGTATATTTTTGGCAGAATCGGATAAAATTGGGTGTTGGGGGTGTGTTGTTTCCCGAATTCGGATGGACCGGAATAAAATATATGCAAAAATGATATGAAAGTAAGCGGATGCTTACCGGAAAGTTATCGCATTACCAATCAGTATTGTGGAAAATGACTTAATTATGCTCGAATTTGCATAGCATCGTTGGGCAAAACAGTTGACTTTTTAAAATGCATCATATATTATATAGCTAAAGCGAGTTTATATTTTTTTAATAAATATAAAATTCGCTAATGGTTTTTGAGGAGGGTTTTCACTATGGTAAACAGAAGGTTGGTAATGCTAAAGGAGGTATTTTTATGAATCAATCACAGGTAAAAGGCTTTGGAACCCGCGGCATAATACTTATCATTACATTATTCCTCGGATTCGGCACATTTCAGGTATTCACGAACTTTCCGCTGAATATTCTGGCTGATTTTTATGGCGGATCAACAACGGTTGCCATGCTTTTGACAATCGGTACGCTGGCAGGTGTTGTGACTCAGATTATTTTATCCCGCTTCGTGGGAAATATTAAAAGTATCAAGAAGGTAGCCTCTGTTTTTGCTGTCATCGCTATCATCTGCGCATGGCTGGTTGCGGCGCTTCCCTTTTATATGACGGGTTTGTGGTATGTATTTTATCTCGGTGTGAACTACACCGTGACGCTTTACGTACTGTTTTTCTTAAGCATCATTGCCGGACAGTGGTTTCCCCGCAGAAAAGGTACGATCATGGGTATCGCGACGATTGCTTATCCGGTCTGTAATGCGGTGATTGGATTCTTTGCAACGGCTGTATATAAGCCGATGGAGACCGGAGTATCTGATTCCCCTGCGATTTTCAAGTCATTCCTGCCGTTCCTGATCCTTGCGACGATCGGCGTGATATTGTTCCTGACACTGGTTACAGATTATCCGGAGCAGTGCGGTGCTTACCGTGACAATGACAAGTCCTTTACACCTGAGATGGCGCAGAAAATGTTAGAGCAGGAGATTGAGGACAAGAGAACGACAGTATGGACGACTGCCCACATCTTTACGAACCGCGATTTCTGGTGTGCATCTGTGGTATGCGGACTGATATTAATGTGCGCGGTAGGTACGATGACGCAGTCCAGCACAATTATCGGAAGCTTTCCGGCGTTGAATTACACGATTATTATGATGATTATCGCTGTTTGCGGCGCGGTCGGAAGCTGGCTGCTCGGTGTAATAGATACAGCGATTGGTACGAAGAAATCCATGATCATCTGCGTCTTTCTGATGGTGATTGCCGGAGTCCTCGGCGTGGCTGCATGCAGAACCGGTGTAGGCGTATTGATTATCATTTCATTGGCTCTGGTCGGAATCTTTATGGGAGCTTCCTCGAACTATACAGTGTCTGTATCCGTGCAGTATTGGAGACGTGAGGATTTCGCCAGCGTATTTGCGGGCATCAATCCGGTTGCGAATATTTTCAACGCAGCAGCGCCGACTGTTGTGGCCATGATTCTTTATTCTGCCATTGGTATTACTGGTGTGTTCCTGCTGATCACAATCGCGGGTATTATCGGAGTTGTTCTGATGCTTCTCTTTTCACCGAAGCATATCAAAGCGGTGGATGACAAGTATCGTGAGGCGGCGGGCAAACCGTTGGATGACGCTCTGGTTGGGCGGAAATAGTCAGATTATAAATGAGATTAAACAGAATTTAACATAGTTGAAAACTGAGGGAGCACATCCGGTTTGGATGTGCTCCTGACTTTGTGCGCCCGGCGGTGAATTTTATATGGCCGGGAACTTCAGCTTTTTGTAATAATCGTATTTTTCTTTCACTTCACCCTGTCTCTGATAGAAATCAATCCTTGTCTGGATGATCTCGTTCAGATGCTCCGCTCTCGCCTCGTTAATGTTGCAGTCGCGTATCAGACCGTTCGGCGCGAGGACAAATTTATATTTCCCTGTCGTCTCGTCTTTGACCAGATCTCCGCCGGCGCCGCAGACTGCGCACTCAAAGGGAAATTCGATACCGTCCCAGTGTGGATCGCCTGAATAGACAAGTGAGGAGTGGCATCTAGGACAAAGTCCCGCGTCCGGATCGCCCAGCCAGGTGCGCTCTTCAACCGGTGTGTTGATAGCCTGAATGACGTTTTCACCCATCTTGTGGGCAGCCGCGAGCTGATCCTCCCGCAGAAGTACATTGCCGGGGCGGCCGTTTCGTGTCGCCATCAGCTGATCTACACACTGGATGGACTGTGTGAACATGGACGCGCTCAGCACTTCCATGGAGAGTGACTGCCAGTCGTGACAGGAGCCGCCTACCGCAATCAGGCCGGCTACGAGATGGGGATCGCGCTTCAGCTCGCCAATCGAGAGCCGGAAAGCAACCTCATAGGCCAGACAGCGGTGCGCATAGCGCAGGTAGAGTGCGCTCGGCGCCAGATCGTAGGAGGGTACGGCGATGATCAGGCCGTCGCTGGACTGCACCTCGTTGACGATCTTATCCATGTCGTCCTTATCCTTTAAGATACATCCCTTGTATGTACCTTTGCCCTGAGCAACCTCGCCCATCTGGATGGTGCAGGACTCGCAGCCTGTACACATTTCAATGTGATAGTCAAACAGATTAATCAATTTGCATTCCGCACCTGCTTCCTGACAGGCGACCAGAGCTTCTTTTGCGAGAATCTCGCTGTTGCCGTTGTGTCTGCCGGCAACGATTGCCAATACCTTCATAAAAACCTCCTTCTTGAAGTGAATGAAAAATTTTACTGTATACACAGTGTAGCATGAGGCAAACAATTGTATAAGGGATGTATGCGTTTACATACATGCAACTTGTATATGGGAATATGCTTTTTGGTAATAAACAAAAACAAATCCGGTTATAACTATAAGATATGGAATTTTATACGAGAGAAATTATTGCGTATAAAGAGAAAAAGAGGTATAGTAAAGGAACCGTGATTGCTAACAATTTCTAAAGATTCTTTGAGGATTCTTACTGTTATACTCTCTGCAGAAAAATCACACGAGGATTAGTACTTTGATAATTGAATAAGGGCTTTGCACTATGATATAATATTGCCATCGAAAGGTGGTGACGGAAGGTGAGTGAAAATATGTCAGGCAAAGAAATTGTCAATCTGATCAGAAAACTCCGTGAAAGCGGTATGGGGGATAAAGAAATTCTTGATATTATCGAATATATCGAAACACATGATCCAAAAGAAGAAACGAAGTAATCTTAAAAAGATATAGTACAACTCCAGGGCTAAAAAACACGTAACAATAACCAGATAAAATTGGTTGTCTAAGGTGCAAAGTCTTTATTCATGAATCAAAGCTGTTTGAGAAGGAGGCTCCCATGACATTCAATCAGCTTAAATATTTTGTCACGGTGGCGGAATGTCTGAGTTTTACAGAGGCGGCCCGCTGCCTGTTTATTACGCAGCCGGCGCTGAGCCGGCAGATCAGTGCCATGGAAGAGGAGCTCGGCACCCGGCTGATTCTGAGAGAGCACAGGAAGCTGAGACTGACGCCGGGAGGACTGCTTCTCTATCAGCGTTTCCGGGAGATATTGGATGCATATTCACAGGCAGTTTCCGACGCAAAAACGGCGAACCTCGGTTATGAGGGGAGTCTGCGGATCGGCTTTCTGGATGTTTATGATATATCGGAACTTTTTCCGGAGATTCTGCACACCTTTCGAGAGCAGTATCCGAAGATTTCCCTGACCATGGAGCGACACGGATTGGGCACGCTGCCGGCGAAGCTTTATGATGACAGCCTGGATCTGATATTGACATATGGATTTTCCCTGTATGATCAGCCAGAGCTTGTGACTGTAAATATTCAGAAATTTACATCCTGTATGATGCTTCCCGCGGCACATTCACTGACGGAAAAAGAGGATCTGTGTCTGCAGGATCTGAATCGGGATCAGTTTGTCCTGCTGCGGGACAGTATCTGTGAGGAGGGACATCGCTATATATCCAGTCTGTTTGAAAAATGCGGCATGCACCCGAATATTATGTGGGCGGACAAGATGGAAGATATCATGCTCTGGGTTCAGACGAATAATGCGGTTTCTATCACTTCAGACCGGACGATTGAGAAACAGAATCCGGCTGTTGTGCTTCGCCCGATTCCCATGGCTGAGGCGGGCGGACATGATATTACCATGGCGTGGCGGAAGAGTAATTTTAATCCGGCGATTGCAATTTTTATGGAGATGCTGGAAGCACATCTGAATTTACGGGTAATTTGCGTTGACTAATTGACGAAAGGGGTTAAAGTAGATTATATTATGTGACGGAAGCGCTGTATATGGATAAACAAGAGCATCTGTACAGCCTGAAAACAAAGTCTTCTGCCGGGAGAAAAAAACGATCTGGAGGTGAACAGTTTGAAATATATTCTGATGCATAAACGAATCCGGGTGGCGGAGCTGGAACTGGATAACGCCACCGGATTTATACAGAAAATAGGGACGATCTATGCACCGGAACATTTGCCGGTCGGCATTCCGGTACGAAAAACTGTCACCGACCGCGCGGCGCTCAACAAGTGGTGGACAGACCGTTCCATTCCGGCCAGCCGTTCCGGTGTGCGGAATGCTTTGGAAACATTGGAAATCAGCAGTACCAAATTGCTGCTTGTACGCTGTTACGGGCTGAGTCTGTCGGATCAGTATTGGATTTGTCCCGCAGGCTCTGATCTTACCTGGGACAGCATCAACTTTTTTGATAACAATTTCTCAGACGATGTCGGCGACGTCCTGTTTGGCGCTGAAAAAAAAGTGGACGGCCTGAACTTTTCCTCACCGGATAATACCTCGGACGGCAATCTGAAAAAGCGCTGGAAAATCATAAACGGTAAACGCTGTCTTGTGAAAGGCGGCAGCAATCCGTTCCGCCAGCAGCCTTTCAACGAGGTAATCGCCTCTGAAATCATGAAACGGCTCGGCATTCCCCATGTGCCGTACACAGTAATATGGAGTAACGGCGCACCTTACAGCGTGTGCGAAGATTTTATTACAGAAAACACCGAACTGATTCCTGCGTGGCGTATTCTCAAAACACAGAAAAAGAATAACAGCACATCGGTGTACCGGCATTTTATAAACTGCTGTGAGACGCTCGGCATCAGGGACACTGTGCCATATCTTGACCGAATGATTGTGCTGGACTATATCATTGCCAATGAAGACCGGCATTTGAACAATTTTGGTGTGATCCGTAATGCCGAAACATTGAAATGGCTCGGTTTTGCACCAATCTATGACAGCGGTTCCTCCCTTGGCTATGACAAAGTACCTGCACAGATGCGTTTGGAAAAAGAGGTCGTCTGCAAACCGTTTAAAAACCACCATTCGGAGCAATTAAAACTGGTATCCGACTTTAGCTGGATTCACTTTGACAGACTGTCGGATGTAAGGGAATTGATCACCGGTGTTTTGTCTGCAGACGGCGCAAAGGATTATATCGATGAGAATCGCATCCGGGCAATTGCCGGGTCAGCGCAGCGGCGCATCGAACAGCTTTCGCAGCTTGCCATAAGCCATACGCCGTCACAGGAGATTTCCACGGAGGATGATGTGAAGGAAAACATTGCCGAGAACTACACTTCGAAAGCATAGCTATTCGTCTGTTGTTTTCCGTCCCAGAATCACCGTGGAAAATGGCTTCATCTTGGCCCCGGTTTCTCCGAAAATCGCTTCTCCGTCCGGCACTTCCGGACAAAACGCCACCGGTGCCGGGTTAAAATTCTGAACAAAAATATACTCCGTATCCGTGTCCCGGCGGGATGACACCGCCACGCCATCCGGGATCTCCTGTTCCAGAATACGCCGAACCCCGGCTTCCATCAAAATCTGCGCATAGACATCATCATAGAACCGCTGTTCCGCATCGGCGCAGACATAGTAAGCCTGCCCGTTCCCGTAACGGTTCACTGTCAACGCCGGTGTTCCCGCATAAAAATCCTCTCCGTACACAAACAATGGCTTCGCTGTCCGCAGGTCAACCAGTTGGCAGAGATGTTCACATCGGTATGCGGAATCAGAATCCACAGCATGTAGCGTGTTGAATTCTCCCTCATAGAGAGCGTCAATCTCTGTGCTGCGAAGCCCCATGACATCCATCAGTCCGCCCGGTGTTCCGCCGAGAATGCACAGGTCGTTCTCATCTACCACGCCGCTCCAATAGGTCATGATAAACACACCGCCGCGCTCCACGAAAACGCGAACTTTTTCCTCAAATCCTGCCCGGAACATATAGACCATGGGAGCCGCCACCGTTCGAGTTCAGGCTGCGGGGATGATAGCCGCGTTCAGTTTTGTAGTAGTCGTAATAATCTTTCACAAAAAACGGTGCGTCTTCCGGCAGCGGATTGACAACGCCGCCGCCCAGAGCGTAGCTTCCGGTTTTGTAATCGGCAGTTCGCTGCGCGCAGAGCGTCTTGCGCTTTTCATACCGGGCTGCTTCGCTGTCCTCATTGTCGAAATAACCGTTGGCATTTACACGGGTCATGTCGTACATGGTGGATGCTGCCGTCGCCTTGATGCGGGTATCCAGCGCCGCCGCGTTTAGTGCCATGCCGCCCCAGCCGCAAATGCCAATGATCCCGATTTTTTCCGGATTGACATTGCCCTGTACGGATAGGAAGTCCACTGCTGCCATGAAGTCCTCTGTGTTGATGTCCGGAGAAGCCATATAGCGGGGCTGCCCGCCGCTTTCACCGGTGTAAGAAGGATCAAAGGCAATCGTCAGAAATCCCCGCTCCGCCATCGTCTGCGCATACAGGCCGGAGGACTGCTCCTTCACTGCGCCGAAGGGACCGCAGACCGCAATGGCCGGAGTCTGTCCCTTCGCATCTTTTGGCTCGTAGAGATCCGCCGTCAGAGTAATGCCATACCGATTGTGGAATGTTACCTTTCTGTGGTTTATTTTGTCGCTTTGGGGAAATGTTTTATCCCATTCCATTGTCAAATTTAATTTTTCTTCCATGATGATTGCCCCGCTTTCTGTACGATTTTTCCATTTCCAGATCCTCCAATCTTGTTATGATATATATTTTTCTTATGCTATCGTTCTTTTGCCGACTTTCATACTAATTATGTTTTCCGACAGTTCCAGACTGTCAACCCATTCGATTACATCACTTTCTGTCGCATCCCTGGAGAACCGTTGCCCCTCCAGCCATGTAACCGTGTCGGAGCAAAGATCATGCAGATTTTCAGCGCTGGAACCAATGCCGCTGCTGTGAGAGGTGCAAAATGGAATAATCGTAACACCAGAGAGGTCATAATTCTCCAAAAATGTGCAGATGATCCGAGGAGCCTGCCCATGCCAGATGGGATAACCAAGGAAAATCACATCGTACTGTTCAATGTTCGTCACGTTGCCGGAAATCGCAGGTCTTGCGGAATCATCCGCCTGCTCCTGATCAGCGCGCCCTCCGGTGTAATACGCAAGATCTTCCTCCGTATATGGGATCTCTGGCACGATTTCGTAACTGTCTGCACTGGTTTTATCGATAATCCACCGGGTAATCTGTTCCGTCATGCCGGTGCAGGAAAAATACGCAACCAGTATCTTGTTGCCAGTAGAATCGCTATCAGAATCAGTTATTTTATCCCCGTCTTCTAGTGTTTCTATTCCGCCTGTTTCACTCTCGATTTCTGATTGATTGTCTGTAACCGAAGCAGTGCTGCTTTCAAAATCCGATGACGACTCCGCACTCTCAGAGCCGCAGGCCGCCAGAACAACAATCATGCAAGCCAAAAGAATTAATGGAATAATTTGCGTTATTTTATTGAGGTTGCCAGAGAGGGCAGCATCACGGGTGCGGCCAGAACACTGCATATTTCCCAGCCAACTTTGTCGAAGCAGCTCAAAGAATTAGAGTCTGAACTGGGGTGTAAGCTGTTTGTCCGCGGCAATTATAATGTACGTTTGACTGAGGAGGGAATTTTGCTCCGCAAGCGCGCGGAGGACATTCTGGATATGGCAGACAAGACTTTGGGAGAATTTCAGTCTCTGAATGATGTGACAGGCGGCGATGTGCGGATCGGCTGCGCCGAATCGTGGCTGATTCATCATCTGGCCGGTACGATCAAAGATTTTCGCCGGCAGTATCCAGGGCTTCGTTTCCACATCACCAGCGGAGATACCCGTGTGGTGGTGAATGATCTGGAGCAGGGGCTCTCCGATTTCGCGGTTATTGTGGAACCGCCCGACCTTTCAAAATATAATTACCTTTCCCTGCCGGGCGGAGATATCTGGGGACTTTTAATGCGGACGGACAATCCCCTGGCGCAGAAAACAGAGATATATCTGGAAGATATACAAGATCTTCCGCTCATTATTTCATCTCAGTCTATCCGTACAGATCTTCCCAGATGGTGCGGCGAAGCTGTCGATCAGCTGAATATCATCGGAACTATCAACCTGTTTTACAATGGCTCTGTATTTGTGAAGGAGGGGCTGGGATGTCTGCTGGTCTTTGACCGTCTGGCGGATGTCAGTCCTGAAAACGGTTTGTGTTTTCGGCCTCTTTCTCCAAAACTGGAGACGAAGATGTATATCATCTGGAAGAAGTACCAGGTTTTTACACCGATTGCAGAGAGGTTGATCGATCAGTTGAAAGATCGGTTTGATTTTTCAGATAAAAGTGGTTAAGTTCATTGAACTTCACGGAATCAGGATATATTCCCGCAGAAATTTATCCAGCGCGGCATTTTCCTGATTTTTGTGTCATGCGGCGATAACGGTCATTCGTTTTTCCTCTCCTTCGAGGGGAACCGCAATGACCTTTTCTTTTGCGGTCAGCGCGTCGGTGATATAACCGGGAAGAAGGGCGTAGCCCAGACCGGCGGCGATGGCCAGAATGCTGGCTTCAATATCGTCGGAAGTGTAGCGTATATCAGGCAGAAATCCTGCGCTCGTGAAGGCATTTGAAATGGTAGCGGATTCTCCGTACCGGCTGTTGTTCTTTTTGATATCTACTAAAGGATAATTTTTCAGCTCGCTCCAGCGTATGGAGGTCCGGTGCGCGAGCGGATGGGAGGCCGGCATAACCGCAAGGAGCGGATACTGCTTTATGGGGACAAAATCGATATCGTCCAGATCGTCCATGGAATACTGAAGGTTAAAGATGACATCAAGATTCCCATTTAGAATCCCGTCATACAATTCTGAGACATTCTCCCGTGTGAAGGAGAGGGAGATATTCGGATATTTTGTATGAAAATCCGCCAGCAGGTCGGAAAGGGTTGTTTTTTCGTAGCCTTTGACAAAGCCGATCTTCAGATGACCGGTAAAAACCGTATCTGCCCGCCGCGCCCTCTCCA
>JAJQFQ010000140.1 GCA_021201035.1 Clostridiales bacterium | reverse complement strand
ACTCAATATACATCGTATTGTCCCCGAAACCGTTGACTGATTCCGTCTGGGCAACCTCAAAATTTTCCGAAAAATCAGCAGCGGATCTGGAAATACGCATCCCTTTACCGCCGCCGCCGCTTGCTGCTTTGATCATGACCGGAAAGCCGATCTCCTGTGCCAGCTTCAATCCGTAATCCGCACGATATACCGGCTCCTGTGTACCCGGAACAACCGGTACCTTTGCGGCCATCATTGTATTTCGCGCTTCCTGTTTATTTCCCATTTTGGAAATCACGTCCGCGTCCGGACCGATGAATACGATATTACACTGTTTGCACATCTGGGCAAACTTTGCATTTTCCGACAGGAATCCGAATCCGGGATGAATCGCATCCGCTTTAGAAGCAATAGCCGCACTTAATATTCGCTCCATATTCAGATAACTTTCAGCCGGCGCCGGTTTCCCAATACAGATAGCCTCGTCCGCAAGCATCGTATGCAGTGCATCCTGATCTGCAGTAGAATAGACAGCAACAGAGCGAATACCGAGTTCCCTGCAGGCACGGATAATACGCACCGCAATCTCTCCCCTGTTTGCAATCAATATTTTCTGAAACATATATTTCCTCTATCCGATCGCAAAGGTAAGCTCCGCGACCACAGCCGTTTTCCCGTCTACCGTCGCTTTTGCCTTTGCAATACCGATCGGTCCTTTCTGCTTAATCATCTCTGTTTCTAAAATCAGAACATCACCGGGAACTACCTTTTTTTTAAATTTGGCAGAATTGATCGCGCCGAAATAAGCAGTTTTCCCTTTAAAATCATCGCATGAAAGAACAGCTACAGCACCGACCTGAGCCAAAGCTTCAACGATAAGTGCTCCCGGCATCACCGGTTCACCCGGAAAATGGCCGGCGAAATAAGGTTCGTTATAAGAAACACATTTCTTTCCTACTGCACGGACGCCGGGTTCCAACTCCTCAATAGTATCGATCAGAAGCATCGGCTGCCTGTGCGGTATAATCTCCATAATCTGCTGTGTAGTTAATAATGACATCATATCCTCCTGCTTCAAAGTCGTCATCCGATCACAAATAAAGGCTGGTCATATTCAACAAGTTCTCCGTTTTTCACAAGAATCTGTTTCACAACGCCCTCATAATCCGACTCAATTTCATTCATCAGCTTCATGGCCTCGATAATACCGAGCACCTGGCCTTTTTTCACGGCATCGCCTGTTTCAACAAAAGGATCCGCTTCCGGAGATCCCGCCCTGTAAAAAGTACCCACCAGAGGACTTTTCACAATTTGCCCATCAGGTACATCCTCCGGTGCGGAATCACCGGTCTCCTGATTCTGTGCAGGCAGAGGCGCTACTGCAGGCGCAACCGTTGAAACAGGCTGCGGCGCTACACCGCTGACAATCACCGGCGTCGGTGCCTCCATGCTCTTTTCCGGCAATTTACGTATCGATAATTTCAAGGCACTTTCCTCATAAGTAAACTCAAGGTTATTTTCGGAAACCACCTTCATTAATTCCAGAATCTGATTTATTTCCATAATACTCAACTCCAATCTGTGAATCATCTGCTGCTGACCGTTCTCTGATGCTGACGAACATCTGTCACTGTTTGATAAACTCATAACCATCATCATTCTTCAGCGTCCGCATTATCGCGGCACAGCAATCATTCATGATATTTCCGAATCAAAATACTGGCGTTGTGCCCGCCAAAAGCCAGCGAATTAGATAATGCATATTCAAACTCAGTCTCCGAGCCCTGTCCCTGCACATAATCCAGATCCAGTTCCTCATCCGGTTCTGTCAAACCAACGGTCTGATGAATATAGCTGTGGTTCATCTGAAGAACACAGGCAATAAATTCTACCGCTCCTGCCGCTCCCAACAGGTGACCAATCATGGATTTTGTTGAATTAACCTTCATCTCATAAGCATGCTTACCGAAAGCGCTCTTAATCGCACGGGTCTCGAACAGATCATTGTGATGCGTACTCGTTCCGTGAGCATTGATATAAGTAATCTCCTCCGGCGCAACACCGGCATCCCTGAGCGCAAACAGCATGGCATTCTCCGCACCTTTGCCGTCTTCCGCCGGCGATGTAATATGATAGGCGTCACTGGTCGCGCCGTATCCGACCACCTCAGCGAGGATCTTCGCACCGCGCGCTTTTGCATGCTCCAGTTCCTCCAGAATCACAATACCGGCGCCGTCTCCGATCACAAATCCATCCCTGTCTTTGTCGAACGGAATCGAACAGCGCTCAGGATCATTCGATGTGGATAAAGCAGTCAGTGAAGTAAATCCGGCAATACTGATCGGTGTGATCGCGTTCTCCGCACCGCCGGCCACAATCACATCGCACTCGCCATGCTGAATGGCATGGAAAGCCTCGCCGATATTATGCGTACCGGTTGCACAGGCAGTGACGATATTAATGCTTTTTCCTTTGACACCGAACTGGATGGTAATGTTGCCTGCCGCCATATTCGTAATCATCTGGGGAACCAGTAAAAGGTTGACTCTCGAAGGTCCTTTATCCAGAAGCTTTTTATATTCTCTCTCAATAGACTGCAAAGAACCAACACCGGATCCGACATAACAGCCTACCCGGTAAGGATCTTCTTTCTCCATGTCAAGACCGGACTGGCGAAATGCCTCATGTGTCGCTGCAACGGCATACTGAGCAAAGGCTTCCATACGCTTTGCAGCCTTGCGGTCCATATAATTTAACGGATCGAAGCCTTTTACCTGTGCAGCCACTTTCACTTTATAATCTGTGGGATCGAAATAGGTAATCTCACCGAAACCGGTTCGTCCGGCTTTCAGGCTGTCCCAGTATTCATCCACAGTTAATCCAATGGGAGTGATTGCCCCCATGCCTGTTACAACAACACGTCTCATCTATAAATCTCCTTTATAATTTCGTCCATAGAAAACACTGAAAAGGTCGATTGCTTCGCAATCACCAACGGCATTCGCAATCCGTGCTCATGTCGTTTGGGTTTTCTTATGTCCAGCCATCTGCGGATGTTAACATCCACATCTGTCTGTCCATAGAAAACACCTTTTCATCACATCGCCATTCCGCCGTCGACGCAAAGGACATGACCGGTTATATAAGATGCCTTATCAGACGCCAGAAAAGCCACTGCATTCGCTATATCCTGCGGATCGCCCATCCTGCCGAGCGGCACCTGCGCCACTCCCGCTTCCTTTGCGGAATCTGTCATATTTTTTGTCATGGCCGTATCAATAAATCCTGGAGCAACCGCATTCACGCGGATACCTCTGCTCGCAAGCTCACGAGCCATAGACTTGGTCATACCGATGACACCGGCCTTGGATGCACAATAGTTCATCTGACCGGGATTCCCCATGATACCCGAAACCGATGAAATATTGATGATGGAACCACCCTTCTGCTTCAACATGGGGCGCGCAATATGGCGCATGGTATTAAAGCTGCCCTTTAAGTTGGTATCAATTACTGCGTCAAATGCCTGCTCGGACATCTTCATCAGAAGATCATCTCTCGTAATACCTGCATTGTTTACCAGGATATCGATTCGGCCAAGCTTTTTCACCAGCGTTTTGATCATCTCCTCGACCGCAGCAAAATCGTTGACCCAGCACTCATATGCCTCAGCCTGACCGCCATTCGCTGTAATCGTATCAATCACTTCATTTGCCGCCTCAACGGGTCCTACATAATTTACAACAACATATGCTCCCTCACCGGCCAGGGTCAGTGCGATCCGTCTGCCGATACCGGTACTCGCTCCGGTCACCAGAGCGATTTTATTTTCTAATAAATTTCCCATAATACCTCCTGATCATTCGATTGTCCCGATTGCCTCACACAGCGCATCCAGATCAGCAACCGTGTCTACATGATAAACCGGAACGGATTTGTCTATTTTCTTTAAAAATCCTGTCAGGGATTTTTTCGGTCCTATTTCAATAAAAACTTCCACGCCGTCCGCGATCATACGTTCCATGCTCTGCTGCCAGCGCACGGAAGATGAAATCTGCCGTTCCAGCAATTCCTTTACCTGATTCTTATCCGTCACATAATCCGCAGTAACATTGGTAATATAAGGCGTGGCTATGTCATAAATCTCAACATTTTCCAATTCTCCGGCAAGCTTCACTCCCGCTTCCCGAAGCATCTGTGAATGGAAAGGTCCGCTGACATTCAGCGGAACACAGCGCTTCGCGCCGGCTTCTTTCATGGCTGCCGCTGCCGCTGCCACCGCAGCTTCCTCACCGGTGATCACCGTCTGTCCCGGACAGTTGTAATTGGCAACAGAGACAATACCGTCTGTCTGTGCGCAGATTCTCTCAATCACGTCGTTGTCCATACCCATCACAGCAGTCATGGCTCCGCCGGTTGGAACCGCTTCCTGCATATAAGCGCCCCGTTTTACGATCACACGAAACGCATCCTCCGCCGTCATCACACCGGACGCCACTAAAGCCGCGTATTCGCCAAGACTCAGGCCGGCATTCACAGACGAACGGAATCCTTTTTCTTCTACCGCACGCAAAATTGCAAGCTCATCAGCGAGCATTGCAATCTGCGTGTATCTGGTAATATTCAGCTGTTCATTTTTTTCGAAAAGAAGAGTTTTCATATCCATACCGCTTACTTTTTCGGCAAGATCGATCATTTCCTTCGAACAGGCAAAATTCTCATAGAAATCCTTTCCCATGCCGACGTACTGTGACCCCTGACCGGGAAAAATAAACGCTGTCTTCTTCATATAAATCTCCTCTTCCTTCAGACATCCTATGCCTCGGCAGCTCCCGGGTAAAGATGTGTAAACTGTCCCATAATCTCGTCTACGATCTCCTGACAGGACTGCTGTTTTTTGATCATACCTGCGATCTGTCCTGCCATAACGGTTCCGTTCCTTACATCTCCGTCGATAACCGCATTTCTCAAAGAGCCAAGTGTCAGCTTCTCCATCTCTTCAAACGGAGCACCGGACTTCTCTAATTTTAAGTATTCTTTTGTCATGGCATTACGCAGACAGCGAATCGGATGTCCGTGTGACATGCCTGTCACCTCAGAATCAATATCCTTCGCCCGGAGAACCTTATCCTTATAATTCTGATGCGTAATACACTCATTCGCCACGCAAAAACGTGTACCGATCTGCACAGCCTCTGCGCCGAGCATAAAGGCAGCCGCCATACCTCTGCCGTCACCGACTCCGCCTGCCGCTATGACCGGAATATTGACAGCATCCACAACCTGCGGTACAAGCGTCATCGTCGTAGAGTAACCGATATGACCGCCGGATTCCATTCCCTCTGCGATCACGGCATCCACCCCTGCTTTTTCCATCATCCGTGCAAGAGCAACACTTGAGACCACAGGGATAACCTTGATACCGGCATCCTGCCACATTTTCAGATATTTGCCCGGATTGCCGGCGCCGGTCGTAATGACAGAAACGCCTTCCTCCACGACAACTCTGGCGACCTCGTCCGCGTAAGGGCTCATCAGCATGACATTGACACCGAATGGCTTATCTGTCATCTCCTTCGCCGTACGGATCTGCTGACGAATCACATCCTCCGGGGCGCTCGCCGCTCCGATCAGACCAAGCCCGCCTGCATTGGAAACAGCAGCGGCCAGATGATGGTCGGCAACCCATGCCATACCTCCCTGGAAAATCGGATATTCAATCCCGCAAAGCTCTGTAATTCTCGTCTTCATTCTAATCACCAATCTTATTTATAATTAATCTTCTACGCCGTGATCTTTTAAGTAGTCAACAATTGAACCTACTGTCGTAAGCGTCTCCAGTTCATCCGTAGGAATCTCAATGTCATACTCTTCCTCAAGCGCCATCACCAGTTCAAACAGATCCAGCGAATCCGCGTCAAGATCCTCTTTAAATCTGGACTCCGGTGTAATGCCGTCTTCGTCGATACTCAGCTGGTCAGCAATCATTTCTTTTAATTTCTCAAGCATAGTGTTTCTCCTTATTCACCTTTTATTTTGTCGGCCAAATTTTTTTGACATTCAAAGTATAAGATATTTCAAATGTTCCGTCAATACTAACTTTCAAAACAATTGTCAGACAATTACATTGACTTTTCTCATTCCGCTGTATATACTGCTATATAACTGTATCGGATTTTGCAGCTTAACCGGCTATGCCTGCAAAGGGTTTTTGCACCCTCGTTCAGGCGCATACTTTCACGAAACGGAGAAACGACATGAATCAGAAAAAAAACACCTCATCAGATAACGACATTCTTGATCCGGAGGAAATGTTCCTGACGGTAGAACTGGACGAAGGCGGTACCGAAACATTTCAGATCATGCGGATTTTTGAAGCAAACGGACAGGACTATATCGCCGTATGCCCCGAGGACGGCGGCGAAGATGTCTATTTCTACCGCTATTTCGAGGATGCCGACGGAAACCCTTCGATTGATAATATTGAATCCGATGAAGAATTCGAAATCGTAACAGATGCCTTTGACGAGCTTCTGGACGATGATTTATTCGACCGGATGTAATATCTGTTTCCCTTCATCGCCTTACATCTTCCTTATCGGCCGGCAGCTTCGATTGCATGCATTCCGCAAGGAACCGAGAAGGAGCCATACTTTTATTATGTATCTGTCCGGAGTGAAGAAGATACAGCCTGTTTTTCGCCCGCGTCATGCCGACATAAAACATTCTTCGCTCCTCCTCCAGTTCCTGATCCAACACGGCTTTTCTGTAGGGAACGATTCCCTCATCCACGTCCACGATAAATACCGTATCAAACTCAAGTCCTTTTGAAGCGTGAAGCGTACTCAGACGAACAGAAGCATTCGGAAATTTCTTTTTCTGAAACTGTTCCTTCCATTCCCGCAAAACCAGATCCGTATGCTCCAGCCATGCCTCATACGTGCCGAATCCTTTTGTATCTTCCTGCAGTTCATCCAGAATATCGAAAAAATCTTCCTTCGGTATTTTCCGTTCCGCCGCAAACTCCGTGAGATAATCCTCATAAGCGACCGCCTTCCGGATATAATTGATTGCAGAATACGGCCGCAGTTTCGAGAGCACGTCCAGATCCGTCTCCAGCTTTTCCAGACGCCGCACCATCCAGTCCTGTGTCCGGTAAAAATCCTTCCAGGCGACAAAATTCACCTGTTCATACGGAAGGCTCTCCCTGGAAAGATACCGCTTCGGACGGTTCATGATTTTCAGAAACGACGCTCTGCTCCGGTCCCCCATGGCCAGCCGGATATAGGCCATTAAGTCCGCAGCAATCCAGTGTTCATAGATATTCGGAATATGCTCTTTCGATAAAAACGGCACATTATACTCCATCAACTGACGGATCAGCAAACCCGGCTGCGAATTCGTGCGGAACAAAACAGCCATCTCATGATACGGAACGCCCGCCCGATTTAATTCCCGAATCTCGTGAATCACATGCAGATTCTGTTCCCTCTGGTTTTCAAAGGACAGAATGACCGGTGACAGACCCGTTTTCGCATGAGCATGAATATCCTTCTGAAATCTGGTCTGATTATGAGAAATCAGATTTCCCGCCTGCGCAACGATCTCCGAACCGGAACGGTAATTCGTATCCAGAAGAATTCTTTTCGCGTCCGGATAATCCTTCTCAAAATTCAGCATGATCTCCGGCTTCGCGCCGCGAAAACGATAGATGGACTGATCGTCATCCCCGACAATAAAAAGATGATTCTGCGGCATCGCCAGCATCCGGACAATATCATACTGAATCTGATTGATGTCCTGAAACTCATCGATCAGGATATAAGAAAATTTTCTCTGCCAGGAAGTGAGAATATCCGATCTCTTTTCAAGCAGTTCTTTCGTGTAAACAAGCATGTCGTCAAAATCCAACAGCCGGTTCTGAAAAAGGAACTCCTGATAGGCAAAATAAATTTTCCGGAAGACCGCTTCCGCACAGTTGGACGAATAATAATGTTCCAGATTCATACCTGTGTTTTTGATCAGACCGATCTCCCCGAGAATACTCTGGATAAAATCCGCCTCATCATCATACTCAAGCCGAAGACGGCGAATATATTCCCTGATAAACTGCGTGCGCTGTTCTTCCTTTACGATATTTTTCGCGGTATAACCGTAAGCGCACTTTAAAATATGAAAATAAACGGCATGAAAAGTGCCGAACGTAACCGGAACATGCTGCCCTTCCATGAGTTTTTCAAACCGCGCCTTCATCTCCGCAGCTGCTGCGCGGGAAAATGTGATGACCAGAATATTCTCCGGCCGGATTCGATGCTTACAGATCATATATTCCACTCTTCTGGTGATAACGGTAGTCTTACCGGAACCCGGACCCGCGAGAATCATGGCCGGGCCGTCCTTATGACGGATTGCATTTGACTGTGACTGATCGACTTTCATAATGTACAGTGTAATCTTTTTTCCTGTTCTGGTCAATACAGAAAATCGAAGGCTGCGTTTGTTTTTCATGGAAAATGAAGTATCACCTTCATTTCTTTTACGCATATAGTACATTAAACCGATCAGAAAGGGAAAAAAATTGAACTGCAATACAAGAAATTATCCGAATATGCCGACTGGCAGCATCATGCGCGGTTCCATGGGAAGGCCGACCGTAAACGGATGCGGATGCGGCACAGCGGATTCTTCATCCGCCATGAATATGAAACATGATTTTACGGGTCACATGCCGGTCGCCATGGCCTATGTTCCCTGGGAACATTTCAATCACACGTATGAGCTGGAGCAGGCCATTGAAATCGGGACAATTTTCCCCGATTTAGATAAACCATTTACCGGAAAGGGAGGAAATTGTTCATGAGTATGTCCTGTTGTAATGATAAAAAAAATCTCTTTCAGGCAATCAATCAGTTCGGATTTGCCCTGAGCGACATCACACTGTTTCTGGATACGCATCCGAATGATCAGGATGCGCTTGACTATTACCACCAGATGAACCATATGTACAAAAAAGCTTCCGCGGAATACGAAAACCAGTACGGTCCGCTGACACAGTTTGCCTGCGAGGATGACGACGTCTGGAAATGGTCCGTGCAGAAATGGCCGTGGGAAAGGGGGTACTGCTGATTTATGTGGAACTATGAACGAAGATTACAATACCCGGTGAACATCACGAAAACGGATCCCGGCATTGCCAAAATCATTATTACACAGTTTGGCGGACCGGACGGCGAACTGTCCGCTTCCATGCGCTATCTCTCACAGAGATATTCCATGCCGTACCGGGAAGTAGCCGGTCTGCTCACGGATATCGGCACAGAGGAACTGGCGCATATGGAAATGATCTGCGCCATTGTCAAACAGCTGACACAGGATCTGACGCCGGAAGAAATCAAAAAAAGCGGTTTTGATACCTACTATGTGGATCATACGCTTGGGCTCTGGCCTGCCGCTGCAGCCGGTATCCCGCACAACGCCTGCGAATATCAGTCCAAAGGCGACGCCATCACCGATCTGTTCGAAGACATGGCCGCCGAGCAGAATGCCCGTACCACTTACGACAATATCCTGCGCCTGGTAAAAGACCCGGAGGTCTGCGATCCGATCCGCTTCCTGCGGCAGCGCGAGGTCGTTCATTTCCAACGGTTCGGCGAAGGACTGCGTATTGTGACAGACAGATTAAACGAGAAAAACTTCTATGCGTTTAATCCGGAATTTGACAGTAAAGCAACCGAATGTTAACAACTATGGGGTCACCACACATCATGGTGCCCCGGTACATAAAAAATATAAAATAAAAAAGTCTCAGGCATCCATCAATGCGAATGTCTCAGACTTTCTTACGGGTTGGGCTGTTCATCATAAACAGTCAGCAGTTCGTAGGGGAATCGAACCCCTGTTTTCGCCGTGAGAGGGCGACGTCTTAACCCCTTGACCAACGAACCGTATCCATATTCAATTACTGCTTTCAGCAGAGCAGTTCGTAGGGGAATCGAACCCCTGTTTCCGCCGTGAGAGGGCGGCGTCTTAACCCCTTGACCAACGAACCAAACAATAAGGATTATACAGATAAAAGCAATCTGTGTCAACCTGTTTTTTTATTTTATCCAAAATTTATCCAAAATAATTTTCCGTACAGGTTGACCAAAAACTCATGAGAAGCCGGAGTGAAAACGGCTTCCCATGAAACACAAAACTCTGATTTAAGCCAGCTTTGCCTTCGCGGTGTCCACCAATGCCGCAAAACCATCCGCGTCGTTGACAGCCATCTCCGCAAGCATCTTACGGTTAATCTCAATATCCGCCAGCTTCAGGCCATACATAAACCGGCTGTAGGACAGACCGTTCAGTCTTGCCGCCGCGTTGATTCGTGCGATCCACAGCTGACGGAACTGTCTCTTTCTCTGCTTTCTGCCTTCATACGAACTTGCCAGAGCCCGCATCACGGACTGCTTGGCCACACGATACTGCTTTGATCTGGCGCCTCTGTAGCCCTTCGCCATCTTCAGAACTCTTTTATGTTTCTTTTTTGCGTTATATCCGCCCTTAATTCTTGCCATTTTATTGTCCTCCTGACTTCTGCTTACAGATGCGGTAAAATCTTCTTCATATTCTTAACATTGCTGGCGTCGGTCATTGCCGGCTTTCTGAGATTTCTCTTTCTCTTGGGAGTTTTCTTGGTTAAGATATGACTCTTGTAAGCTTTATTTCTCTTTAACTGACCGGTTCCCGTCTTTTTAAAGCGCTTTGCTGCTGCTCTTTTCGTTTTCATTTTTGGCATAATAAATTCCTCCTGAAAAATAGTCTCGCGTGCTGGAAACAATCAGCATGCTATCGTTTCTGACCAAGCACCATGGTCATGCTTCGTCCTTCCATCTTGGGTGCCTTCTCCACAACTGCAACATCGGCAAGCGACTCCGCAAAATCTGTCAGAATATGCTTACTGTTCTGCACATGCGCCATCTCTCTGCCGCGAAAGCGCAGGGAAATCTTTACCTTATCGCCTTTCGCGATAAACTTCCTGGCGGCGTTTACTTTGGTATTCAGATCATTCGCCTCAATATTGGGAGACAAACGCACTTCCTTGAGCTCGACAGTCTTCTGCTTCTTGCGCGCCTCTTTTTCCTTGCGGCTCTGCTCGTAACGAAACTTACCGTAATCAATGATCTTCACAACCGGCGGCTTCGCGTTCGGCGCAATCTTTACGAGATCGAGCCCGGCCTCCTGTGCCAGTTTATACGCGTCCCGCGCAGACATGATGCCCATCTGAGTTCCGTCCGCCGATACCACCCGGACTTCTCTGTCTCTGATTTGTTCATTAATCTGTAAATGGCTAATGGTGATTACCTCCGTAAACATAAAAAAGTGGACAGGCAGACCATCCACAATAAATCAAAATACAAAAACGTATTGAAATATAAACCACAGGTCACGCGATTGTGCCAAGGTGAGAGTGGATACTCTGCTTTGTTTTCAACAACGTTGCTATTATGGCACATTCCGGGCAATTCGTCAAGGATTTTTTTCGGTTGCCGAATTCCGCTGAATTGAAAAAGTAAATTCTAGTGCAAGAGTAAATTCCACATGCCCTTTAAA
>JAJQFQ010000051.1 GCA_021201035.1 Clostridiales bacterium | reverse complement strand
TTGAAAAAAAGATTTTTTTATCCGGTTGACATTTATAAATGAATACTACTATAATAAGTGCAATGTGTTTATAGAGAAACGAACGTGCAGGCTACAGCTTTTGTGCGGTCATTGCCGAAAGACGGCAGAATGGAGTTTTATTATGAACAGAATTTTTCAATGGAAAAAATCAATCCCTGTGTTTCTGGCCGCTGTTTTTCTTACGGCAGGGCTTATGTGCAGCCATATGGTCACGGCATGGGCAACTCCGGTGGCCGGTACGGCGAGCGGAGATGATGTCCGGGTTCGTGCTTCGGCGGTTGACGGGGAAATGATCGGCAGTCTTTCCGGCGGCCAGGAGGTTTCGATCGAAGATGAGACGACAGGTTCCGACGGGATGACATGGTATCAGATTACATATGAGGTAAACGGTCAGGAGATAACCGGATGGGTCAGGAGTGATCTTCTGGTTACTTCGGATGATGACACCGGAACCGATGCGGAGACCGCGGATGAGTCTGACGTCAGCTTTATAGCCGCTGATTCCATACCGGCTGAGGTAATCCCGGAAGGCTTTGCGGAGACAACGATTACATATGCAGGCGCAGAGGTGCCCGCTCTTTATTCGGAAATCCGGAATCTTTATCTTTTATACGCGGTTAACGCGGAGGATGAGACGGATGCGGGCCTGTTTGTTTATGATGATCAGAACGAAGAGTGGATTCCTTATGTACAGTTTGATATGCAGGATGGATCTGTGATTCTGATCAATATCCCGGAGGAAGAACAGCAGTTTGTTGCGGAGCGGTTTGTTCTGACGGAGTGTACGTTTGCTCATGGCAGTATTCCGGCGTATCAGCTGTCCGAACCGGATGAACTGGTGGCGGAGGACGCTTCCATCGTAGATTATTATTATGTGTTTGGTGTGAATGAGGTCGGTGAAACGGGCTGGTATATATATAATGCCGCGGAAGGTTCGATTCAGAAGAATGTCACAAGTATGCAATACAGTCTTACATCTGCTGATGGTGAGGGAAGTGTTGATACCGAAGAGAACACGGATACAACATTTTCCGCAGATTCGCTTACCAGGATGGTTGTTGCCGTACTTGCCGTTATCTGTCTTCTTTTGCTTGTGCTGGCGATTATTTTCTCCGTGCGTTATCGGCGTCTCAGAAATATTCTGGAGGATGAGACAGACAATCAGATCGAATATATGGAAGAGCCGGAGTCGGAAAAGAAGCATTTTTCTGAAAAAAGCCAGCGGGATCCGGCGGAGCCTGTCAAAACAGAAAAAAAAGAAAAAAAGCCTGCAGATGAGAGCCGTGATGGTATTCCCGGCCGCAGAACCGAACCGGGGGAACTGCATCTGTTCTCAGATGATGTGGATGTGATGGATCTGGATTCCATGGAGGATGAGGATTATGAGGCTCTTCTGAACAAATATCTGGATGAGAATTTTTCTGATGAAGAGGAAGGAGAAGAGAATCCGGAATCGGATACACCGGATGTTGTCCTGCCTGAGGATGATGATCAGATCAGTGAAGCGGCGGGAACCGATATGTCCGCAGAGGATCGTTTTCTTCAGAATATAGTGAAATCAGAGGAACTGGCAGCGGATGAACCGGCAGTGAATGAACCGGTGTCCGGAACAGGGGAAAATGACGCACCGTCATCGAAGACAAACGCCGCGGATTCTCTGGATGAAGATTATGATATGCCGGAGTTTCTTAAAGCCGATATCGGTATACAGGAGTTCGATGATATGGATCTGGATATTTCAGCATCCGGCCGGTCAGATCAGAAAACGCGGGGCGAATCGTGATGAAATCACGTTATAATGAACGGCGAAACAGATGATCAGTGATGATACTCTGGGGGGGAATATGACCTCCCGGAGTTTTTCCGTAAAAACCTGAGATAATAGAAAATAAGCACTACGAAAGGGAATACAATAAACCATGCAGTTACAGATTGATTTTGACAGTGAGGAGGCTTTATATATTCAGCTTCGAAACCAGATTATTTACGGGATAGCGACCCGTCAGTATCGGGAGGGAGATTCTCTTCCTTCAGTCCGCCAGCTGGCAGATGCCATAGGCATCAATATGCATACGGTAAATAAAGCATATGCGGTTTTGCGCGAGGAGGGCTTGCTTCGTCTGGGACGCAGGACGGGAGCCGTGATCGCTGTAGATATAGATAAGCTGAAAGCGTTGGATGAGATGAGAGATCAGCTCGGCCTCATTGTGGCAAAAGGTTTTTGCAAGGGGATTACAAGAGAGGAGATTCATCAGCTGATCGATGAAATTTATTCGGAATTTGAATGATACAAGGGGAATGAAATATGCAGCTTCATGCATTTACAAGGCAGGCGCAGCAGGTTTTGCGTTTGGCGCAGAATCTTGCAAAGTCAGAGGGTCTGCGTATGCTCGGAACAGAATATATATTGATCGGTATGGTGAGGGAAAAGTCAGGTGTAGCGGGTGAGATTCTGCGATCTCTTTCACTCAGTGAAAATATGATTCAGCGTGTGATCGAAGATCTGGTTCTTCCGATTCCGGCCGTTCAGACAAATGATAAACCGGAATTTACACCTGAGGCAGAACATGTTTTACAGAATGCGGCTGTTCTGGCGCATCGATACGGCAGTGAACGGATCGGAACAGAGCATATTCTGTTGTCGATACTTGAAAATCGTGATTGTGCCGCGGCTCAGGTTTTACTGGTCCTGGATATGAGCCTGGGACAGATTTACAATGAGATCATGACGGCTATGGGTCAGACGGTCGAATACGCGGGAAACAGACGGAATCATATGGGAAAAGGTGCGGATAATGCCATGCTGGATCGATATGCGTCGGATCTGACAGAACGCGCAAAAAGGGACGAACTGGATCCTCTGATCGGCAGAGAGAAAGAGTTAAACAGGCTGATTCAGATTTTAAGCCGCTGGGGGAAAAATAATCCGTGCCTGATCGGTGAGCCCGGTGTAGGGAAGACGGCGATCGTGGAAGGACTTGCTCAGCGTATTGTCTGCGGTGATGTTCCGGAATATCTGCGCAACAGGCGAGTGATGGTTCTGGATGTTCCGGGAATGGTTGCCGGTACGAAATACCGCGGCGAGTTTGAGGAACGAATGAAACTGATTCTCCGGGAGATAGAAAACACCAGCGACGTGCTGATTTTTATTGATGAACTGCATATGCTGATCGGGGCAGGCGGAGCGGAGGGTAGTCTGGATGCCGCGAATATTATGAAACCGGCTTTATCCCGGGGGCGCATTCAGGTTATCGGCGCCACGACTGTTTCGGAATACAGAAAGCACATAGAGAAAGACGCGGCGCTGGCACGCCGTTTTCAGTCTGTGATGGTAGAGGAACCGGACATTGAAGAGACGGTACAGATTCTGAACGGACTGCGCGGGCGTTATGAGGAACACCATCAGGTTAAGATTACGGATGAGGGACTGCGGGCTGCGGTTGAGCTGTCAGCACGGTATGTCAGCGACCGTTTTTTGCCGGATAAGGCGATCGATCTGATGGATGAGGCGGCTTCGAAGCTTCATTTAAGCGGCATTTCCGGGTCAGGGGAGATATCTGCATGCCGGAAACATATCGCTGAATTGAAACAGCGTATGGAGGAGGCACTGGCAGCCGGAGATATGGAGAAAGTATCTGAACTTCGTCAGGAACGTCGGCAGATGCAGGAAGATTATGAGAAAATGATGAAAAAACATCAGGCTGCTTTCAACTGCGGCAGGAAAAGTGTCGGAGAAAATGAAGTGGCAGATGTGGTGGCTGAATGGACACATATCCCGGTCAGACGGCTTACGGAAAGTGAATTTTCCCGTCTGAAACGAATGGAGACAGCGCTTCATCGACGGGTGATTGCGCAGGATGAGGCTGTACAGGCCGTGTCGAGGGCAGTGCGGCGGGGCAGAGTCGGATTGAAGGATCCTTCCCGTCCCATCGGTTCTTTTCTGTTTCTCGGACCGACCGGCGTCGGGAAGACAGAGATTTCCAAGGCGTTGGCTGCAGAGATGTTCGGCACCGAGGAAGCGATGATCCGTGTGGACATGTCAGAATACATGGAAAAACACAGCGTTTCCAAGATGATCGGATCCCCGCCCGGTTATGTCGGGTACGATGAGGGCGGCCAGCTGAGTGAACAGGTGCGGCGTCATCCGTACGCAGTGATTCTGTTTGATGAGATTGAAAAGGCGCACCCGGATGTCTTCAATATACTTCTTCAGGTGCTGGATGACGGACATATCACGGATTCACAGGGACGGAAGGTTGATTTCAAGAATACAATCCTTATTATGACATCCAATGCGGGGGCACAGTCAATTATAGAGCCGAAAAAACTCGGATTTACGGCTGCGGAGGACGCGGCACAGGATTATGAGCGCATGAAGTCCAATGTGATGGAGGAAGTGAGAAGGATTTTCCGGCCGGAGTTTTTGAATCGGATTGACGCGACGATTGTTTTTCATGCACTTTCTAAGGATCATATGAAAAAAATAGTTTCATTGATGACGAAGGAACTGCAGGAACGCTGTGAAAAGCAGATGGGTATCCGGCTGACGATTCGCGATTCCGTGAAGAAACATATCGTCGAGACCGCGTATGATCCGAAATACGGTGCGCGGCCGCTTCGCCGGGCGATACAGACTATGGTGGAGGATTCGCTGACGGATGAGATCTTAAGCGGAAGGGTAAAAAGCGGAGACAGTGTGACGGTCTCCATGAAAAAGGGAGACGTCTGTTTTCAGGTATAAATTATTATGGCAAAAAGCAAGAGTACTGTTTTTTTCTGCCGGGAATGCGGTTATGAATCAGCGAAATGGATGGGGCAGTGTCCGGCCTGTAAGGAATGGAATACATTTGCGGAGGAACCGGCAGCCGTAAAAACCGCATTTGGCGGTCTGACCGGAGGTAAACCATCCGGGAAGACGCTGAAGCCGGTCACACTTTCGAAGGTGGAGATGAGTTCTCAGCAGCGCTTTTCCTCCGGAATCGGTGAGCTGGACCGGGTGCTTGGGGGCGGGATGATTCCCGGTTCTCTTATTCTGGTCGGCGGAGACCCGGGCATCGGGAAATCAACGCTTTTGCTGCAGGTGTGCCGCAACGTTGCGGCGGAAAATAAAAAAGTTCTGTACATTTCCGGTGAGGAATCACTGCAGCAGATCAAGATCCGTGCACAGCGAATCGGGAATTTTTCAGAGTCTCTGATGCTTCTGTGCGAGACAAATCTGAATGATATTGCGGAGGTTCTGAAGCGTGATAAGCCGGAAATGGCAGTGATAGATTCTGTCCAGACGATGTACAGTGAGGATGTTTCCTCTGCACTGGGCAGTGTATCGCAGGTGCGGCAGGCAACCAATTTGTTTCTGCAGTTGGCAAAGACGCTGGGTATTACCATTTTTCTTGTCGGCCATGTCACGAAGGAGGGCGTAGTGGCCGGACCTCGGGTGCTGGAGCATATGGTAGACACGGTTCTGTATTTTGAGGGTGACCGCTATGCGGCTTATCGCATCCTGCGCGGCGTAAAGAATCGTTTTGGTTCGACCAATGAAATCGGCGTTTTTGAAATGAGAAAAGACGGACTGACGGAGGTGCCGAATCCATCCGAATATATGTTGAACGGAAAGCCGGAGGGGGCTTCTGGTTCGGTGGTGGCGTGCTCCATGGAGGGAACCCGCCCGATTCTGGTGGAAATTCAGGCTCTGGTCTGCAAAACAGGCTTCGGCCTGCCGCGCAGGACAGCGGCGGGAGCGGACTTAAACCGGGTAAATCTGCTGATGGCGGTGCTGGAAAAGCGTGCGGGCATCAGTCTGTCATCCTGTGATGCATATATCAATATTGCGGGCGGCATCCGTATGAATGAACCTGCGATCGATCTTGGGATTGTGCTCGCCGTCGTTTCCAGTTATAAGGAGATACCGATCCACGATAAGACGATCTGTTTCGGTGAGATCGGATTGAGCGGCGAGGTCCGGGCAGTCAGTATGGCGGCGCAGAGAGTACAGGAAGCGAGAAAACTGGGATTTGAGCGTTGTATTCTTCCAAAGGTCTGCGTGTCGGAGCATTTGAAATGCGATGGCATGGAGATCGTCGGCGTTTCCAATGTGCGGGAAGCAATCGCGTGTATGAGATGAAAGAGGCCCGCCGGCTGTTTTGCCGGCGGGTCGTAAAGGTTGGTTTGCAGAGTGACTCAGGCACCCGGCAATCAACAGGATAGAATATGGCGTTTATTTACGTCCCTCCAGTGCGTCATCCAGCGGTTTGCCCGCGGCTGTCCTGTATTTGTCATCCCTTGTCTTAATACGGGAAGGTTTGAACAGCATGGTCAGGATCAGGGAAATGATGCCGATGACCAGTGTGACGACAAAGATGGACTGATAGCCGAAGGATGAATAGAGCAGCATGGCAATGACCGTGGGTCCTAAGGCGCATAATACATTGGCAACCGGATTGATGACAGCGAAAATACTGCTGAAATCTTCACGGCGCCAGTACTGTGCGGCGGCGGAAACCGTAAAGTTCGAGCTTGCGCCCATAAACAATGCCAGACAGATCATGGAGATCAGCAGGGCGATTGCGTTCGGAATGATGCCAAGAATACCGGCAACGATCATGATACAGACTGCAATGGCAACCGCTTTCCTGGTTCCGAGCCGGGTGTCCAGCAGACCGAGAATATAGCTTCCGATACAGCCGAAGATGCAGATCAGCAGCATGATGCCGGTGTAGCCGCCCACAAAATCCAGCTGTCCTTCAAACTGACCGATAATTGCGGATGTCTGGGTCATCATACCGACGGAAAACATCAGCAAGGCACCCATCGGAATGGTAATGCACCAGAAGTCCGGGCACTTCAGCGTAGCGCCGATTCTCCATACCGTGGTTTTCTTGTTCTCGATTTCTTCTTCCATCATGGCCTGCGCGATTTCCGGCGTCATGTTCTTATCGTTGTCACGGTATGCGCCGCACTGTTCCGGATAATCCTTGATGAAGACCAGACCGATGATCCAGCCGATGACAAATACAATAAAGAAAGGCAGGTAAGCGCCGAATACATCCGGATATCCCTTGGAAAAGACACGGGTCGCGAAGGGGCCGAGAAGCCCGTTGGCGATGGGGAAAGCGATCGTTGCGATACCCATAACCGTACCTTTTCTGGTGGGGAACCACTGCCCGACCAGAATGCTGAGTGCAAATGTAGCATACATAATCCCGAAAAGCACGCCGGCGCCGTAGGCAACGAGCCATAATCCGCTGTGCGAGGACGGTATCAGCATAATGCCGAGCAACATAACCAGCGAGATCAGACCCAGAATGGAACCGAAACGCTTGATGCTTTTCATTCTGCCGATCCAGCTGGAAATGATCAGCTGAATAATAATGCCCAGAATGGTACAGATGGTATATATTCTGGATATGAGTGTTGCGCCGCCGTACAGATCTGCCAGAATATTCAGCGGATAATTGTTGATCGCGGTGTACATCATGAACGCGATGAACTGATAAATAACCAGCATCCATCCGTGAAAACCAAGATTGATACTTTTTTTCCCTTCCATAAAAAACTTCTCCTTATTTTAAAATATTATTTCTCAGATGAGATCCGGCAGTTTCACCGCATATTCCATAGCGGCGTATTTTTTACGCTCCGCGGCAATGAACTCCCGGTTCCCGGCTGCTTTGGCATGACCTTTTCGAATATTATTGTCATGCAGCTCCTGTCCCCACGGACTCCAGCGGTTTTTGGCCCGCTCTTCTTCTGTGAACTCTGCGATCAGCTCTTCGTCCACGATACTTACCTTTGCTTTGGTCAGACATTGCGGACAGTAGACGCCGTCGGCCCGTACCTCCAGCAGATTTCCGTGACAGTCCGGACAGACGCCGGGATCGCCCGCGTATACAGGCTTTTCGCCGTTTTGCTTTGCCATCAGCGCTTTTGCCACATGTTCGCCCAAAAGACGCATCCGCTTCAGCACATCTTCTTCCAGAACAACAGCGTCAACGGCAGGGATAAAATCAAAATGAACGGCATCCGCCAGAGCCTCATAAGAACCGCAGAGCTCCATGGCAGTCATTTTGCAGACATTCAGCGTGAAATTCGTCCAGTCTGTCCCTCCGATTGAAAATGCGGCTCCCACTTTGTTATTTGCGTGAACAACTTCGCGGTAATCTCCGCTGGCATGCAGCTTGTTCAGGAATGAGATCATCGGACCGGTCGGCATCAGATTGTATGCCGGACTGGATACAATGATCGCGTCCGCTTCGCGCATCAGCTGCTCGATAAAATAATAGTGATCAGAGCCGTTTTTATGTACGCAGCGGAATTCAAAATTGCCTTTCAGATGATTGGTCATGCAGGTCTCGCAGCCGATACATTTTTTTGATTTCGGCTTCCTGAATGCGAACCAGTTTGCATTCTGCGCCGCATGTTTCCTCAATGGCACGAAAAGCCTCCTTCATCATGATCTCCGTGTTCCCGTTGATTCTGCCGGAACAGATTCCCAAAACATTCATAAATCTCCTCCTCCTTTCTTCTTTGTGTACCTGATACCTGTTTGTGACTGGCAGGTAACTTTTTGGTTACCTGCATTGTACATGATGAAGCGTATGATTGTAAAACAATAAAACCGGAATAAAAACAACCCTTTTGTTGTTCTTTGTTGACTGGGAGAAAAAAATCATGTATTTTAAAAGAGGGCTGGAAAAGGAGAAGAAAAATGACTTTTTTACAGGTGCGGTATTTTATAGAGGTATCCATTCGGAAAAGTATTACCAGAGCGGCAGAGTATCTGTATGTATCTGAGCAGGCTGTGAGTAAACAGCTGAAATCCATGGAGAGGGAACTGGGGTTTCCGCTTATATATGTAAACAAACGGCGGGTGGAGATGACTTCGGCCGGAGAGGAGCTTTTTCAAATCTGGGAACCGATGCTGAGGCGTATGGATACGGCTCTTTTACGGATTCAACAGGAAAATGATCAGATGGGAAGTACTGTGCGGCTCGGGGTATTGGAATATGAAAATGTAATCAATAAACTGATGCCGGTATTGGCGGAATATGCAAAAGAACATTCGGAACATCCGATTGAGATTTTGACCGGAAGCCCGCGGCAACTGTATGACTATGCCGGGAACGATGAAATTGATCTGATGCTCACTTTTTCTACAGAGATACCGGATAATACCATGCACGAGATGTTATATCCGGTGTCTGTTATGAAACTGGCTGCCATTCTGCCTAAGGATCACCCGATAGCGGATAAAGAGCCTTTTGACTTTATGGATCTGAGAGATGATACTTTTTGCATATTGAGTTCCAATCACAGTCTTGTAGCGCAGGATTCGGTCTGCAGGCATTGCCGGTCGATGGGATTTGAACCCAAAATAAAGTTTTTTAATTCTCCGGAGAGCATAGAGGTATTTCTGATGCATCATACTGGCGTGTCGGTTGGTTTTATGGATTTATTTCATAATCATTCGGGTTCCCTGAAGATGATTCCGATTGATTATCTGCTGCATGTGAATCCGACGCGGCTGGCTTTCGTATCCCTGGAACAGAAAAATGTCGCAGTAGCAAAGCGGCTGGCAGAGATGCTGAAGGCGGAAATGTGAGGACAGTCGGAACAGCATGATATTTAGGCGCGCTTTTGAAGAAGTAGTAACGTCCGTTGCGAATCAGTTCGGGTTATGGTATCATAACAAACGGACAGGAAATTTTGTGACGCAACCGCTCGCGCGCGAAGTGTCGCAAAGCGACACTTTATTTTAAAGGAAGGAATGTTTCAGATGGGAGTTTACCTGAATCCGGGAAATGATGCCTTTCGTCAGATAAGAAATGGTGTTTATGTAGATAAAACAGGTTTGATTGATTATATTAACGGAACAATCGGGACGCCGTTTAACCTGACCTGCGTCAGCCGGCCGAGAAGATTCGGCAAATCATATGCGGCTATGATGCTGTCCGCTTATTACGATAAAAGCTGTGATTCGGGAGAATTATTTACAGATCTCGGTATTGCGGGAGCAGAGTCTTATGAGAGGCATCTGAATCAGTATGATGTTATTTATCTGGATATTACGTGGTTTATTTCGCGTGCAGGAAATCATGTCGAAAGAGTGGTCTCTGAAATTCAGATGGCTGTCATAGATGAACTGCGCAGCAAATTTCCGGACTGCATCAGTGAGTCGGAAATATTTTTGCCGGATGCTCTTTTAAAAATCAGTCAGAAAACAAAAGAGAAGTTTTTTGTTATTATTGACGAATGGGATGCTCTGTTTCGTGAAGTGAAGGATGACGAAATGCTGCAGAGCTCTTATGTTCAGTTTTTGCGTGGGTTGTTTAAAGGCGGTCCGGCCATGAAGTCTGTGATCGCGGGAGCATATATGACAGGCATATTGCCGATTAAAAAGTACGGGACGCAATCGGCATTAACGGATTTTAAAGAATATTCGATGGTGGATCCCCTGGTTTTATCGGAATATGTCGGCTTTACAGAGCAGGAGGTACAGTCACTTTGCGACAATTATCATGTGGATTTTGACCGGATGAAACAATGGTATGACGGTTATTCTTTTGCGGATACTGATTCTGTATACAGCCCGAATTCTGTCATGGAAGCAGTGAATTTCGGGAAATTTAAAAGTTACTGGACGTCGTCAGAGACATATGAGTCTCTGAAGGATTATATCAACAGGAACTTTGACGGGTTAAAAGATGCTGTTATACGGATGCTTGGCGGTCAAAGAGAGCATGTGGACACAGGAACCTTTCAGAATGATATTACCTCTTTTCACAGCAGGGATGATATACTGACACTGCTGGTTCACCTTGGATATCTGGCTTTTGACGAACAGAAAAAAGAAGTTTACATTCCGAATCTGGAAGTTTCCGATGCTTTTCGGCTGGCTGTGAAGGGTACGGACTGGAAGGAAGTAAATCAGGCACTTTCCCGTTCAGAAGCATTATTAAATGCGACGATCAGAGGAGACAGCGAAACCATTGCGGAAGCTTTGGAACTGGCTCACGAAACCTGTGCTTCGACTCTTACGTATAATGATGAGAATTCATTAAGCTGTGCGATTTTGCTGGCATATTATACGGCGCAGAATTATTATGAAATCATTCGTGAACTTCCGGCAGGGAAAGGCTTTGCGGACTATGCATTTATCCCGCGAAAAAACACGCAGAAACCCGCTATGATCATCGAATTGAAATATGATCGAACCGCTGATTCGGCAATCCGGCAGATCAGGGAGCGCCGCTATGCGGGGAGATTAAAAGATTACGCGGGAGAATTGCTTTTGGTTGGTATCAATTATGATAAAAAATCGAAAGGCAGGAAAATGAAGCGGCATACCTGTATGATTGAGTATATATAGCTGTAAATATTATTTTTGGATAAATGAAAAAACTTGTTGACAACATCTGACAGTCGTGATATTATAATCTGGCTGTCGCACGAAAACAGCGGCACGGACATTGATAACTGAACAGTGAAATAACCTTGAAAGATTCACAAGAGAATTATTCATGAACATGCAACTAATAAGTTGCGCAACCTAAAACAGTAAGGGAACGCTGGTTATAAATAAGCCAGAAAGTTCTGGACTGGATCATTATGTTTGAGAGTTTGATCCTGGCTCAGGATGAACGCTGGCGGCGTGCTTAACACATGC
>JAJQFQ010000161.1 GCA_021201035.1 Clostridiales bacterium | reverse complement strand
GACTTATTTCCACCGGGAGTTGAGAGAGTGGAATTTAAAATTTCATTTTTCGGTTTATTAAAATAGTTTTACTAAATCTTGACATTGATATGTGTAGACTGTAAAATGAAGGTTATGAAATGGGGATATTATGATGAGAGACTGACACTCTCTCGAATTATTTATTGTTAAATGGTTTGGGAGATTGGCTATGAAATCAGGAAAGTTTAAATTATTTCAATATATATCAATATGTTGCCTGATTATTATTTTTGGTATTGTTTTTTATCTGACGGTTCGATCTCTGGCAGAGGTAAATGTACTGCCGGAGTTGATTTTGGGACGCGGGATGATTGTCCTGACATGCTGTTATTGCGTGATGCTTTACATACTCCTTTATCTCCTTGAAGGACTGGCAATCGGGAGACGGAGACTGCTCGATTTGAGCTTTGGTTTTTTTATGAGTGCTCTGATTCTGGATTTCGCATGTGCAGCTGTCGGCTTTTTTTTTGTAGAGAGACATCTTCGAATACTGCTGCTCTGTGCTCTGATTATGACAGTTTTTGAGACGGTCTGCGGAATTTTGTGGATTCTGGTGTGCCACAGGGCATTTGAACGGTATCATTTCTGCCGCGATGCTATCTTCATTTATGGCAACAGGGAGGATGAGGATGAATACGTCAGAATTACCAATACGCTGAACCTGTATTTTAAAATAACAAAAACGCTTAGCTGTCAGGTCGGTGAGGATGTTATTCTGCAGAAGATCCCGGAGTCTTCGATTGTTTATCTCGGAGATATTCCGACGGAGATACGGAACCATATCCTGAAGTTCTGTCAGAAAAACAGGATTGAATGTTATGGCATTCCCAAGATTTCGGATATTTATATTCAGACGTCCGAAATGATGCAGCTGAATGATAAGCTTCTGCTGAAATATCCGAGTGTCGGCATTTCCGGAGTCAGGAGCGCGGTGAAGAGAGCGGCGGATGTCGTATGTTCTCTGATTCTGCTTGCGGTTACTTCTCCGATTGTGCTTGTGGCAGCGATTCTGATTCACCATGAGGACGGCGGACCGGTTATATACAGACAGCCCCGTGTGACGCTGGACGGCAGACCGTTTGTCATGCTGAAACTGCGTACGATGCGCGTAGACGCTGAGGAGGACGGCGCGCGGCTGGCCTGTAAGGATGATGACCGCGTGACGCGTGTCGGACGGGTGCTCAGGAATCTTCATTTTGATGAGCTTCCCCAGCTGTCGAATGTGCTGCGGGGGGAGATGTCGATGGTGGGACCGCGGCCCGAACGCGAAGAGTTTATCCGGGAGTACGCCGAACAGATTCCGGAGTTTCCGGAGCGCCTGAAGGTGAAAGGCGGACTGACCGGATACGCACAGGTTTACGGCAGATATAACAGTGAGCCGGAGGACAAGATCAAATATGATCTGTATTATATTTATCACTATTCTCTCTGGCTGGATATAAAGCTGATAGTTTTAACCATCCGTATTTTATTCCAGAAGGAAAATACAGAGGGTGTGGAACAGGGACAGATCAATACCCTGAAGAAAAAAGGAGACGATACAGATGAGAGAAAAAAATCAACATAAAATACGAACATTGATTGGCTGGATCGTATCGATCGTACAGATCGTGCTGTCGGCCCTGGTTTACATTCTGTTGGTACGGGCGGATCTCCTTCCGACGACACTGATGGCCATTGCGGCCGTGGTGCTGATTGTACTGATCCTGCTGTTCCGCCTGTTGATGGCGAGAAAAGGAAAGACGATACGGTTTGTTATCGGGCTTGTTCTGTCCCTGCTGGTCTGCGTGGTCCTGGTTGTCGGCTCTCTTTATGTGTCACAGCTTACCGATACATTGGAGGTTATCACTGAGACCGCGGAGGAGACGACCTGTGTGGGTGTTTATGTTCTGGACACGGACAGCGCGCAGAGCATTGAGGATGTCGTTGACGATACATTTGGTATTCTGGAGAGTCAGGAAAGGGAGGCTGCAGATAATGCCATCGATCAGATCGATGAGGAGACGGGCGCCCTGATCAGTTATCTGGAGTATGAGGACACGGGAGCACTCGCGGATGCGCTGCTTGACGGTGAGTGCCGTGCCATTATTTTAAATGAAGGATTTGTGGATATCATCGCCGAAGCGGAGGGGTATGAGGATTTTGATACGCAGGTACGTGAGATCGCTTCCTACGAGTGGAAGACTGTCGTAGAGATAGAGAAGACCGAGGATGAGACCGAAGCGGCTGAGAACAATGATGTGTTTATCATGTATATCAGCGGAATCGATACTTCCGGAGGCGTATCCGCTACAGGACGCAGTGATACGAATATTCTGGCGGTAGTCAATACGGAAACGAAGCAGATACTGCTGATCTCCACGCCCCGCGATTATTATATTCCGCTTTCGATTTCAAACGGCGTGAAGGACAAACTGACACATGCCGGAATATACGGCGTTCAGGTGTCCATGGATACGCTGGAAATGCTGTATGATATTGATATAAACTATTATTTCAGAATAAACTTCAGCGGTTTTGAACAGTTGATTGATGCTCTGGGAGGTATCACGGTAGAGTCAGATTATGAATTTGACGTAGAACCGTCCTATCATTTTGAGCAGGGCACGAATTACCTGAGCGGGATTGAGGCGCTGGCTTTCGCGAGGGAGCGATATTCCTTCTCTTCGGGTGACCGTCAGAGAGGAAAGAATCAGATGGCGGTCATACAGGGCGTGATCGATGCACTGCAGAGTCCGTCCATACTGCGGAAT
This sequence comes from Clostridiales bacterium, assembly GCA_021201035.1. GTDB lineage: Bacteria > Bacillota > Clostridia > Lachnospirales > Lachnospiraceae > Eubacterium_I. The sequence goes on along the minus strand of JAJQFQ010000161.1, from coordinate 8,930 downwards.
TTTACCGGCCTGATGGACAGCCTGGAGGACTGCATTGATACGAGCATTCCGTACAGTCTTCTGACCGGTATGGTGAAGGATCAGCTGAGCAGCGGGACTTCCTGGGATGTCGTCTCCTACAGCGTCGACGGTACCGGATCCAGAGCGACTACTTATTCCATGAACCGGTCCCTGTATGTCATGATTCCGGATGATGACACCGTGTCATACGCGCAGGATCTGATTGAGGCCGTATGCGCCGGAGAGACAGTGACCATAGAAGAATAATGAAAAAGGTATTGATTATAGCGACGGTGAGCGGATTCCTGTTCCAGTTTGAACAGGAAAATGTCCGGATTCTGCAGAGCCTGGGATACGAGGTGCATTATGCCGCGAATGCAGAGACGGAGAATTATCTTTTTGACAGCCGTGAGATTGAGAGACTGCGGATCAGGATGCATCCGGTTCCGATTCCGAAATCGCCCATGAAGCTGTTGGCAATCCGGCGGGCGCTGCGGATGATCATTTCTTTGATTCGGGAGGAAGGTATTTCGCTGATTCACTGCCACACGCCAGTGGGGGGCGTGCTGGGACGCATAGCCGGCCGCAGCTGCCGGGATATGAATGTCCGGGTGATTTATACGGCGCATGGTTTCCATTTTTTTGAGGGTGCTCCGGTGCCGGGGAAATGGTTGTATCATATGATAGAACAGAAAATGGCGCATGATACGGATGCACTGGTTGTTATCAACCGGGAGGACTATCAGAATGCTTTAAAATTTCGTTTAAAAAAAGACGGGATGGTTTACCGGATTCCGGGAGTGGGGCTGGATACCGAACGGTTTCGGCCGCTCACTGAGGAACAGTGCCGTGAGGCGAGAGGGAAGCTTAACCTGTCTGAAGAGGATTTCTTCCTTGTTTTTGTCGGGGAACTTAATGAAAACAAGAATCCGTTTGTGCTGCTGCGTGCACTTGCTCTGTTGAAGAACAGTGATTATGCCGGTCGGCGAATTATATGCGGTATCTGCGGAGACGGCGCCGCACGTGAGAAACTGACACGGCAGATAGCGGAAATGCAGCTGTCAGATGCCGTGAAGATGTACGGATATTGTTCTCCGGTTGCGCCGGTTCTCGGGTGTGCCGACGCTATGATCTTTCCATCAAGAAGGGAAGGCCTTGGGATGGCGGCATTGGAGGCGCTGGCAATGGGAATTCCGGTGATTGCCGCAGATAATCGCGGAACCAGAGAGTACATGGAACACCAAAAGAATGGTTGGGTATGCGAGCCGGACGATGTGCAAGGATATGCGGATGGCATCCGGTTTGTGGAGGGACTGGATACTGCTTCGCGGGAGGAAATGAAAAGAGCCTGCCGTGCGTGTGTTCAGAGATCCTCCAAAGATAAGACTGCAGAGATTATGAGCCGGGTGTACAAAGTGCTTGATGATAAAATTTCTGCTGAGATGTAGCTGCCGGGAGGCAGGTTTATAAAAGGGGCGATACTAATTGTGGAAGGATTAAAAGTAAGTGTGCTTTTATGTGTTTATAATCCGGTGCGGAGTTACTTCCTGCAGGCGGTCAGGTCGATCGTAAATCAGACGATGCAGGAGTGGGAACTGATCATCGTTGATGACGGGTCATCGGAGGAGCATAGGGATGTGTTCCGGGAGGCTGCAGCTCTGGACAGCCGCATCCGTTTGATACATAAAGACGAAAACAGAGGCCTGGCCGCGGCAATGAACGAGGCTGTTTCCCACGCGGGAGCGCGCTATCTGGCCCGTATGGACGCAGATGATGTTTCCGAACCGGACAGGCTGAAAGTTCAGTACGATTTTCTGGAGAATCATCCGGAATATCAGTGGGCGGGATCCAATACCGACCTGATCGATGATAACGGCAGGTGGGGGACGCGGAAGCTCCCGGAGATTCCGGATACGAGTGATTTTTTGAAATATTCTCCTTACATACACCCGTCGGTGATGTTTCGCGCGGAGGTTTTGCACGAGTGTGGAGGATATCATATCACAAGGCGGGGAGAGGATTATGAACTGTTCATGCGTCTGCATGCGCAGGGCATGCGCGGGTATAATATACAGGAGGTACTGTTTTCCTATCGGGAAAGCATGGGTACATATCGCCACAGGGATTTTCGAAGCTGTGTGGAAGAAGTAAGAATCCGCCGGGAGGGATTTCGCAGGCTCGGCATGCATTCGCCTCTTGCAGTATTCAGTATTATAAAGCCGCTTTTTGTTGCTTTTATGCCGTATTTTCTGCTGGTGCGTATCAAGAAAAAGGCCAGGAAGGAAATGTATGTGGAGCGATACAGTGACAGTCAGACTTTCTGACTACGAAAAAAATCTGCGTGCCTGTCCTTTGTTTTATGATGTGGCAGAAGAGCTTCAAAAAGAACCGGTTGATACGGTCAATTTATTAAAAGATTCTTTACAGAATCCGGGCTGGATGCACGGTGATATAAAGCCGTCACCGGCGGAGCAAAGCCGGACGATACGTAATATCTGTGATTATGTGGTTTCACCATCACTACACGGTTATGTTCTCTGGGTGCTGCGAAGAGCGCTCGAAAGGGGGATATCCCGTCTGTATTTTCTGGCCAGGGACGGTTATTTCATGTACCGGACGGCGGATTGTCTCTGCAGACAATTGAGACTGCCTGTGGAATGCCGGTATTTATATTGTTCGCGCTATTCGCTGCGGATCCCTCTGTTTCATCTCTATCCGGATGAAGCTCTGGAATATATTTGCCGCGGAGGCATAGATGTGACATTGAGAAAGGTTCTCAATCGGACGGGTATTGCCGAGTCAGAACAAAACAGAGTATTGAATAGTTTGCGTTGTTCAGAGTTTGGTGAAAGCCTGCTTGACTGTGCGGCCGGACAGGCTCACACACAGCAATTGAATCAGGAAGCCGGAGAGCATGATTTTGCTGATATAGTGATTCCGTATGCGATGCTTGCCCGCCTGCGTGGGGATCTGAAACAGGATTCCTTTTTTATGGAATGTTTGACGCAGCATTCCGCTGCTGCTTTTCCTGCATTGTCAGGCTATTTTCGACAGGAGGGTCTGCTGGATGAGCTGCCGATGGCAGTGGTTGACAGCGGCTGGGTCGGCTCCATGCAGAAAGTGATGAACCAGCTGCTGAAAACCTTCGGAAAGCAGCATGAGCTGCTGACCGGGTTTTACTGGGGGCTGTATGAACTGCCGGACGGGGTTGACGCAAATGATTATGAGTGCTATTATTTTTCACCGGAAAAGAATCTGCGTGAAAAGGTTTATTTCTCTAACTGCCTGTTCGAGGGGATTTTCAGTGCTCCGCACGGGATGACGCTCAGATATCAGGAGAGAGACGGACGGTATGAGCCGGTTCTGGCAGAACAGGATGACGCAAATGTACGTTTTATGGAGATGATTCGTGCAAGAACCGGAGACTGGACGGACATACTGGTTCGGCACATGGCGCAGGATATGGATTTGTCTGCGAATGATCCGGAACCTGGGGCGGACGGGAGGATGACCGGAGCATCGATCGGAACCATGGAGGACAGCATGGGAGAGCGGGCTGTGATCCGCAGTCAGCTGTTTCTTTTTATGGGACAGCCCACGCCGCCGGAAGCTTATGTGTTCGGCAGTCTGCCGTTCTCCGATGACGTACTGGAATACGGCGGACAGATGGCGGCGCCGATGTCAGAGGAGGAACTTTGCGCCAATCATGCCGGCCCGAAGATACTGTCCATGCTGGGTATTCGTCATCAGCCGCTGAAGGAGAGTGCCTGGTATGAGGCGAGCGCCGTGATGGGAGGACGCAGAGTAAAGCGTCATTTGCGGCGCTATGCCGGATATAAATACCTGCTTTACATGAATAAGACAAGGAACTACCGCAGGCAGAGGAAAGCTGCCGGATATAGATAATCATGGAAAATAAAGATATAACAGAAAAAAAAGAAAGAAGAAAACAATACTGGTTTGTTATTCGCGAACTGACTTCACGGGAAATCAAAAGAAAATATGCCCGTTCTAAGCTGGGAATTGTTTGGAGCGTGCTGAATCCGCTGCTGACGATGGCGGTGTTATCGCTGATCTTTTCGAAGATGTTTTCGCGTTCGATTGAGAATTATCCGATTTATTATCTGTGCGGATATATTCTGTGGCAGCTGTTTACGGGAGCAACGAATTCGGCTATGTCCACGCTTGTTGATAACAAGAATATGCTGATTAAGGTAAAGTTCCCGATGCGGATTTTTGTCATGTCCAGAGTATATACCGCATTTGTGAATTTTCTGTACTCCCTGATCGGATTCGCAATTATGATCTGTGTGTTTCGAACATGGCCGAACGGGACCATATTTTTTGCACCCGTGATTGTGTTTTTCCTTGTGTTGTTTGCTATGGGATTTTCGTATATTCTATCGACTGCCTATGTATTTTTCGGGGATGTGAAGCATTTGTATTCCGTGCTGCTGACGCTGTGGATGTACATGTCGGCCATCTTTTATCCGGTCGATCAGCTTGGAGAATTTATGGCAAAAATTATACGTGCCAATCCGATTTTTAATTACATTGACTGCATGCGTAGTCTGATTCTTTACGGGACGATGCCGTCACTGTTTGAGATCATCCGGATCGCGGTATGGGGCATCGTGGTGTATTTGATCGGCGTTTACGTATTTAAAAGAAATAAAAATAAAATTATGCAGAAACTCTGATTTCTGAGTAAAAATGATTATGAACGGAAAGCATGTTTTGATAAAAGGAATGAAGAAAATAATGGATTCGAGACGAAGAAGTTTTCGCCGCACAGCTGCCGCAGCCGCTTTGGTCTGTATCGGTACCGTGATGTGTCCCGAGATAGCTCTGGCTTCCGGGGAACGCGTGTATTTCGGTTCGGAGAGCTATGAATGGGAGCTTGGCCAGTCCTGGCTGCTCGGTACTTATGCGTCCGCTGACGGAGATCTGGAGAGCGCGGATTATATTATTACTTATGATCCGGAGATGCTGCAGTGGGATGCAGGAGGTGATCTGATTGAGGACGGACAGGTACAGATATCCTCTGATGAGATTGAGGGCGCGGAATTCCGCCTGATGATGAATTTTTCTCCATTGCTCGCAGGAGAGACGGAGATTACGATTACACAGGCTCATGTGACGGAGGATGGTGAAAGTGAAGTATCGCCGGAAGATGTATCTGTTCCTGTTTCCGTCCTTGTTCCGTCGGGCTGCCTGCTGGACGGTATCTATATCAACGGAATTCCGTTGGATGATTTCGATTCAGAGACGATGAATTACACTGTAGAGCTGGATGAATATGCCGAATACGTGAACGTATCCGTCTTTCCGGAGGATGCCAACGTTGAGATATCGGATACGACGCTGACAGAGGGAGAGAATGAGATCTCCGTCATTGTGGAAAACGAGGATGGAGATAAGGCGCGTTATCTGCTTCAGATCGTTAATCCGGAGGAAGTGGCCGAGACAGCGGCGGAAGCTGAAACGCAGCCGGAATCGGATGCGGATCTTGTGCCGGAGGAGCAGGAGACAGAGCTTTCCCTGCAGGATAGATTATGGGGGTATGCCATTTACGCGAAGAACGTGGCGTATGCTCATTGGAAATTCTGCCTGGCGGTAGGAGCGCTGATTCTTTTGTTTATCATCCTTTCGATTGTGCGTTTCCGGATATACCGGAAAAGGAAACGCGCGAAAGAAGAGCGGCAGAGGCGTATCAGGGAGAGACGTGTTCAGGAAAAGCGCGAACGCTGGGAGGAGGAGCACGGTATTCGCAGCGCAGGATCCGGGACGAATGATTCTGAAAAGACTAAGACGAGTGATGCCGACCAGTCTGAGAGCGCAGGCGGGAATCAGCCAGATGGTGAACCGTCCGGAACGAAGGAACAGGAGGCTGAGATAGAGATCGTTGTTGATAATGTCTGTATGGATTTTAAGCGCGAGAAGGACGAGTCATCCAGTATCAAGGAGCTGGTCATCCGCACACTGAAAAGACAGCGGTCTGTTGAAAAGTTCCGCGCGCTCGATCACGTAAGCTTTACCGTACACAAGGGTGAGGTCGTCGGTATTATCGGAACGAACGGATCCGGCAAGAGTACGATCCTGAAAATCATTTCCGGAGCGCTGTCTCCGACCGATGGCAGTGTGACGGTTGACCGCAGTAAAATCCAGCTGCTGACGCTCGGGACCGGTTTTGACATGGAACTGACCGGGCATGAGAATGTCTATCTGAACGGAGCCATCATCGGTTATACAAAAGAATACATTGATGAGAAATACAATGATATCGTGAAATTCGCGGGACTGGAAGGATTTATGGAGGAGAGAGTCAAGAACTATTCTTCCGGTATGGTATCCAGGCTCGGATTCGCGATTGCGACCGCCCGTGACACGCCGGAGATCCTGATTCTGGATGAGGTGCTGAGTGTGGGAGATATGTTCTTCCGCAAGAAGAGCGAGGCTCGTATCCGGGAGATGATCCACGGAGGATCTACGGTTCTGATCGTTTCCCATTCCACCTCTGTCATCCGCAAGAACTGTGACAAAGTGGTATGGATCGAGAAAGGAAAGCTGCGCGCCGTCGGAGACCCGAAAGAGGTATGCGAGGCGTACGAGAAGATGGAAAGCTGATATGAGTACGTCAGCAATCACAGGGTTGGTGCGGCAGATGAAACAAATGGCGGGCGTTATCAGATGAAAGACAGATGAGCATGCGGGCTCGCGGAAAAGCAGAGGATATCAGGATGAGAGGGACAGAAAAGCTTTATGTCCGGCTGGTGAACCGCGTTCCCGGCATAAGGGATCGCTATCGGAAGAAAAGAATGCAGGCGAAGGGCGCCGGAAGGGGTGCGGTATGGTTCTATCTGCTCGGACTCAACATCTCATATTACGTTTTTCACAATAAAAAGCTGGCTACGTTAGAAAAATATCCTTATTATGAGTCAAAATCACTGCCCGGTTCGGGCAGTGAATCTGCGTTATCGCACAGAGAGGCTCCGGAAGAACTGGCAAAAAAGCTGTCAGAGTTCGATGTCATCTCTTTTGACGTGTTCGATACACTTATTTTTCGTCCCTTTTTCGAACCGGCGGATCTGTTTTTCCTTATGGGGGCACGGCTGTCCTATCCGGATTTCAAGCGGATCCGTCAGGAAATGGAGCAGAAGGCCAGAGAACATAAATATAAAAAGGAAAAGCATTATGAGGTAAATCTTTCCGAAATCTATGATCTCATGGAACGGGAGACGGGGATTGATAAGGCTTCTGTCATGCAGATGGAGATCAGGCTGGAGCAGGAGTTCTGTTTTGCTAATCCCTATATGAAAGAGGTGGTTGACAGCCTTCGGCAGATGGGGAAGAGGCTGATCATCACCTCTGATATGTATCTGAACACAGAGCAGATTCGGGAATTGCTGCGCCGCTGCGGTCTCGGAGAATTTGACGCTGTGTATGTGTCCTGTGATTATGGGAAATCAAAAAGCAAAGGCGATCTCTTTGATCTGATCAAACAGGCCGAGGGCTCTGCACATCCGGATATCTGCCGTATGGCGCATGTGGGCGACAATAAGGTTTCCGATCTGGAAAGAGCGGAACGGCACGGATTTACGGCTGTGCATTATGTTAATGTAAACACGGCGGGGGAGAAGTACCGTGCGGAGGATATGTCCGCGATTACGGGAAGTCTGTATCGCGGGATAGTAGATGCACATATACACAACGGGCTTCATATATTTTCCCGTGAGTATGAATTCGGCTATATCTATGGCGGGCTGTTTGTGACCGGATATTGCCGGTTCATACACGAATTTGTCCGTAATTATTCAATCGATAAAATCCTGTTTCTGGCCAGAGACGGATATGTTCTGTCGAAGGCATATCATATTCTTTATCCGGAGGAGGATGATACCTGGCAGTATGTATACTGGTCCAGGCTGGCCGCTGAAAAAGTGACGGCTGCCCATTTTAAATATGATTATTTCCGCAGATTCCTGTATCATAAGGTCAATCAGGGTTACAGGATAGCCGATATCTTTGCTACGATGGAATTGGAAGATATGACGGAACCGTGCTGTCAGCGGCTCGGATTATCTCCGGACGCCGAACTGACAGACAGAAACGCGGATGACCTGAAGAAAATCCTGCTCGACGACTGGGATGAGATTCTGGATCATTATGCGGAGCAGAGAGAGGCGGGACGGTTATACTATGCATCCGTTCTGGAAAACTGCGGGTCGGCTGTCGCCGTTGACATCGGCTGGGCCGGCAGCGGGGCCATCACGTTGGACTGCGCTGTGAACAGAATCTGGCAGCTGAACTGTCCGATCACGGGCATTGTCGCGGGAACCAATACCTGTCATAATGCTGAACCGGATACAAGCGAGACATTTTTACAGGGCGGACGTCAGGTCAGCTATCTGTATTCACAGCGGGAAAACCGTGATATCTGGAAACTGCATGATCCCGGGAAAGGACATAATCTGTACTGGGAGCTGCTGCTGGATGCTCCGACGGGAAGCCTGAAGGGATTTTATCTGAATGCCGAAGGACAGTGTGAGTGCCGTTTCAAGGCGTATGACGAGAGCAGAACGGAAAAACTCAATGAGATACATCGGGGAATCTTTCAGTTCGCGGCACAGTGGAAAGCACTGGGAGAGAAGTTGTCGCTCTGGCCGGAGACGGAAAAGCTGTCGCAGATTTCCGGCAGGGATGCCTATGAGCCGATGCTGCTAGCGATGCGGGGAGAAGGATTCTGCGAGAGCTTTGCGGAGCTGATGGATGATCCGAATCTGTGAAAAAATGCCTGACGCTTGCAGTGAGGCGGAATCTTGTCTGACAAAATCGGTAAAACAGGAACAGGGGAATAAGTGCCCGTATTCCCCGTGTTTATACAATGCCCTCAATCAACAGTTTATCTCCGATTACTATTTCTTGTATAC
>JAJQFQ010000103.1 GCA_021201035.1 Clostridiales bacterium | reverse complement strand
GATCGCGACAAACTCATTGTCGCGGAAATTCAGACTGACGTCGTCAAGAGCCGTCTGCACCAGATCACCGGTTATATATTTTTTACAGATATTTTTTAGCTGCAGCATTCATTTTCTCCTTCTTTACCACAGATGAAACAGTCGAATCAGAACCTTTCCACCTTTATAAACAGGTGTTTCCAGATCTGCGGCTGCCGATTTCAATTTCTTTCGTATCTCAATCATCTGCGGACAATGCTTCTCACATTTACCGCAGCCGATACACTGCGACGCACTGCCGGGATCATGACGAAAAATCGTACACTGCATGTAGCTTCTTCTGGCAGATTTTTTATCCTGAGAATAAAACATATTCCATGCGCTGAATGTACCGGGTATATCCACACCTTTCGGACAGGGCATACAATAAGCGCAGCCGGTACATCCGACCTTCATGCTGCGATTAATCTGTGTTTTCAGGCTCTCAATCATCGCAAAATCCTCTTGCGTGAAGGATTCCGCCCGTGCGTCGGAAGCAATCGCCGCATTCTCCCGCAGCATTTCCAGAGAATTCATACCGGAGAGCACAGTCGTCACCTCTGGCTGATTCCAAAGCCAGCGGAAAGACCATTCCGCCGCGCTGTATCCCCGTTCATGCTCCTCAATCAAACGTTTCGCCGAATCCGGCAAAAGACTGACCAGACGACCGCCCCGCAAAGGCTCCATAATCATCACGGGCAGTCCCCGCTCATGGGCATGCGTAAGTCCCGTCCTTCCCGCCTGAGAAAATTCATCGAGATAATTATACTGAATCATACAGAAATCCCAGTCATAAGTGTCCGCAAGTCTGCAGAACATATTCGAATTGCCATGGTATGAAAAACCGATATTCCGAATCTGCCCGGAATCTTTCTTCTCTCTGATCCAGTCTTCAACACCCAGTCTTTTCAACCGTTCCCATGTGGCAATATCTGTCAGGATATGCATCAGATAAAAGTCAATATAATCCGTTCGCAGCCGCCGAAGCTGCTCCTGAAATGTCTTTTCCAGTCCTGCCCGGGAACGAATCATATAATGAGGAAGCTTATCCGCGATATATACCCGGTCACGGCAATGATTCCTTTCAAAAATCTCTCCGATCACGGCCTCGCTGCCGGAATAGATGTACGCGGTATCAAAATAATTGACACCGAGGTCAATCGCCTCCATCACCTCACGTTCTGCCTTCGCCAGATCGATTTTCCCGTTTGACTTCGAAAAACGCATGCATCCATAGGCAAGTATGGAAATGTCCGTGCCGTCCTTTGCTTTACGATACTGCATCTGCGCCTCCTTATTTCATATATCAATCCGTATATTTCTTACTGGAATAGGCTGTCTTTACACCGACGCCGCCCAATGACCCGATCTTGCCGGAAAGTGCGGAAATCACGTCCTGACGCGCATCCAGAGCAATGCAGATGATATTGATATTTCGCTCACGATAGGGCAATCCCATCCTGCCGATAATATAACTGCCGTATTCATGCAGGAGCGTGTTAATCTGCTCCACCACTTCCATATTCTCCACGATAATGCTCATGACCGCCACTCTGTTCTCCATGATGAATCTTTCCTTTCTGTTACAATATCCGCCGTGCTCTGTTCAAAAATCTTTCTATCTCACACTGTACCACAAAATATTTACTTTTAAAAGGCGGATATCCGAAAATGCCGGAACATTTCGGATATCCGCCTTCTCAGGGAGGTACGATATCATACCGTTAACAATTATATGTTTATTTACTCTTATTTGCCAGCACCAGCATTATCTCATTGCTGCGCGCCACGAATGATGTCATCGCTTCCGGTTCCAGCGGATGATTGGAAAGCATCGCCAGATCATAGAGCTGCTTGCAGAATACTGGCACATGCGTATCATCCTTATGCTCCAGAATAAAGGTTACCAGCGGGTTCTTCACATTCAGGATCAGCGTCTCATCCCCGCCGAACATCGACTCATCCATGCCGGAGAGATTGTACATCTTCATCATATCCTGCATACGCCGGCCTTCTTCAGAAAGCGTGATCACAGAAGCCACGGATGTATCTTTTAACTGTTCCACCTTTACATTCAGCTCATCCTTGCCCAATGCCTTACGGAAAGTCTCAGTCAGCGAATCAAGAGCATCCTTCAGCTCTTCCTCAGAAACATCCTCTTTCAGCGCGTCGGTCACATCCGCGTCAATACGCATGAATTTATAATTCTGGTTGCGCTGCTCCAGCTGAGTGATGAACGAACTGTCGATGTTGTGATTCAGGATCACGGCGTTCATGTCATATTCTTTAAACATGCGGATATACTGACCCTGCTGTTTCACATCGGTGACATAGTAAACAGTCTTTCTCGTATCCTTCTCTTCCTCATCGTCGTCCGCGATTTCATCCGCGTCATCGACAACTTCCGCCTCCACAGTATCCTCATCGTTTGTCTCCTCTGTTTCTTCATCGGAAGCTTTCTCCTCTTCCTTCTTCAGGAGTTCCGGCAGCGTGAGGAACTGGTCATTAATATCCTTAAACAGGATATAATCGTTCATCTTGTCACAGAATTTCTCATCCTTCAGGCAGCCAAACTTGATAAACGGGCTAATATCATCCCAGTATTTCTCGTAGCTCTCCTTCTCGGTCTTGCACATGCCGATCAGCTTGTCCGCCACCTTCTTCGTGATGTACTCGGAAATTTTCTTTACAAAACCATCATTCTGGAGCGCACTTCTGGAAACATTCAGCGGCAGATCAGGACAGTCGATCACACCCTTTAAAAGCATCAGGAACTCAGGGATAACTTCCTTAATATTGTCCGCGATAAACACCTGATTGTTATACAGCTTGATCGTTCCCTCAATGGAATCATACTCGGTATTGATCTTCGGAAAATACAGGATGCCCTTCAGGTTGAACGGATAATCCATGTTCAGATGAATCCAGAACAGCGGCTCCTTGTAATCCTGAAATACCGTACGGTAGAACTTCTTATAATCCTCGTCGCTGCACTCATTCGGATGCTTTGTCCAGAGCGGATGCGTATCATTGATCGGAACGGGGCGCTTCAAAATCTTTAACTTCTCTTTCTTCGGCGAAACCTCTACAATCTCCTTCTCACCGTTCTCATTCTCGCGCTCCTCGGTCTTCGGCTCCTCAATGATGGTCTCAATAACAACGTCCTTCTCCGTCTTCTCCTCCACCGGAATCGTCTCATACTGCGGCTCCGCAGTCTCATTCACCAGATAGATCTCCGTCGGCATAAAAGAACAGTATTTTGTCAGCACTTCCTTCGCGCGGTACTCATTCGCAAACTCCAGACAATCCTCATTTAAAAATAAGGTAATCTCGGTGCCGACCGTTGTTTTGCTGCCGTCACTCATCTCAAACTCAGTACCGCCATCGCAACTCCAGTGAACCGGCACTGCGCCCTCCTTATAAGAAAGCGTCTCAATCTGTACCTCATCCGCAACCATAAACGCCGAATAAAATCCCAGTCCGAAATGACCGATAATCTGATCCTCGCTGGATTTATCCTTGTACTTCTCCAGAAAATCCGTCGCGCCCGAAAAAGCAATCTGATTGATGTACTCCTCCACCTCGTCCGCCGTCATGCCGAGTCCGTTGTCGATGACCTTCAGCGTCTTATCGGTCGGATTCACGCGAATCTCTACCTTCGGCTCATAATCCTCCGGAAGCGTATACTCACCCATCATGTCCAGCTTTTTCAGCTTTGTGATCGCATCGCAGCCGTTAGAAACCAGTTCACGATAAAAGATATCATGATCGGAATACAGCCATTTTTTGATGATTGGAAAAATATTCTCACTGTTAATAGAAAGACTTCCCTGTTTGTTTGTCATGATAATCACTCCTGTATTTATTGATAAAATTAAGTTATGGAATACTATAATACTGAAAAAACGAAATGTCAATAGAAAATTAGCACTCTTTTCAAAAGAGTGCTAACAATTTATGTGCAAACAATCCGAAGAGTTATTCTGTCCCGAAATACGAATCGTAAATCTCGCCAAATGAGGCACCGTCCAGTTCCAGTCCCGGATCGACCGTCACCTCAGACCAGACTGTTTCATTCAGTGAAGAATCCAGGCTGTCCGTATAAGAATCATAAGCATCCGACACGGCATCCTCCATCCGCCGGGTGACGACATTGTCCTTGTTTTCTTCCGTCAGTTCTTCATTAAAATAGTTCGTGCAGTAAAAGACATAATCGTTGCCGTCTATCTCAATCACATCACTGTATTCCCCCGTATCCATCGCAAAAAGCAGCTCCGTCACCTCATCGTCATATGTCGTCCGCGTCACCTGAAGATCCGTCGTGCCGCTCTCATTATAAGACTCTGCCAGAGAAGAAAAATCCGCCCCTGCGTCAAGCTGAGCTATCAGCTGCTCTGCCGTCTCTTCCCCCGACACACAGATCTGTTTCAGTTCCATGACTCTGGCCTCATCATCGCTGACTTCCTGGGAAACATCCTCTGTCAGACTCGCATACAGCTTATGGGCAAGGAGGTATTTCTCAAATAATGTCTCCACCTCATTCTCCGTGACACCGAGATACGCCAGCTCATTCTCCGCAAGCGAATTCATGTACTCCGCCGCGGCCCCGGCCGTCTGAGTCTTTTCCTCTTCCGACAGTTCCATCTCACGCTCTCCCGCAATCACATACAGCGTATAAATCTCCGCCAGCTGAGATACCGTCATATCCTTTACATACGCCTCCAGGCTCTCCGTACCGTCCGCATCATCTTCCCATAAATTGATTCCGTAAAAAGAAGAATACTCCTTCTGATATTGAAGTAAAATTATCTTCGTCTCCTCCACGGAGCACTTCTCACTGCCCACGGAAAATACATATCGTCCGGTAACTGAGGATACAAGCGGCACACTGCAGGCAGATGTAAACATCAGACCGGCCAGAAGACCCGCAAAAACAGCTGCCCCCAGCTTCTTTCTGTGTGTTTTTCTTTTCTTTCTGTACTGTCCGACCCTGCTGTCGCCGTCAGCACGCATCTGTAAATGTATCATTCTGTTCATACTCATATATCTCTCATCGCTCAAATCATATGATAAGCACTACGCCAAAACCACCAGATAACGGCCGTCCGGCAGCGGAAAAACCTCCTGTGCATGCTCCAGATCATCCTTCGTCATACCTGCAAGATCCGCACCGTACTCATCAAAGCAGTCCCTGACCTCCCGGATATTCTTACAGACAGATGCCATGCACATGTCCAGAAAATCCTCCGCCTCCTCCGGCGTCTCCGCCACATTTTCCGGAAACAGCTGCCTTTGTTTTTTCAGAAAAACTTCTAAACACAGTTCATCATATTCACTCATATCGTACATTTTCTCCTTTTATAAACTGAACGTATCGTACCAGACTCTTCTTTATATTGCAAGAACAGAATCGGAAGTTCTCATTTGTTTTAACATTTTCTGTTTTATTGTCATAATAATGAAATGTGTTTTATATTCATATATTAATGAATCTGTAAGCCGCAAAACAGAAAACAACAGCATACTGTTGACAAAAATGCGAAAAGTAACTATAATACGTTCGAACTAAAGGAGAAATGACATGGACAGAAAATTGATTACTTTTACAGTTCCCTGCTACAACTCCGAAGCGTATATGGAACACTGTATCGACAGCCTTCTGACGGCCGGAGACCGTGCTGAGATTCTCATCGTCAATGACGGTTCCACCGACCGCACCGGTGAGATTGCCGCTCGTTATCAGGCACAGTATCCGGATATCTGCCGTGTCCTGACACAGGCGAACGGCGGACACGGCGCCGGCATCAACCACGGCCTGAGAGAGGCCAGAGGCTTTTATTTTAAAGTAGTAGATTCGGATGACTGGCTGGACGAAACGGCTTTGCGTCAAACCATGGATCTGCTGGAGAGGCTGGAACCGCAGGGCGGCGTCGATCTGCTCATAACCAATTACATATATGATAATACGGATCCCAGTCTCACAAAAACAATTCACTACAGGAATGTATTCCCGCAGGAGCGCATTTTCGGTTGGGAGAAAACACGGTATTTCCGTCCCTGGCAGTACCTCTGCATGCATGCCAGCACGCACCGCACGCAGCTGTTGCGCGACATCGGCATAGAGCTGCCGGAGCATATGTTTTATGAAGACAATCTCTTCAGCTATCTCCCGCTGCCATATGTCAGAAAGATGTGCTACCTGAACGCGGATCTCTACCACTATCTGATCGGCCGCGAGGGGCAATCCGTGGAGGAGGATATCCTGAAACGACGCTGTGAGCATCAGGTTACGGTTTCCCGCCTCATGTTTGAAGCCTGCGATCCGGCACAGCTGCGTCGGGAACAGCCGAAGCTGGCGAGATATCTCATCCACGCGCTGACATTTTTCATGATACTTGCCACGGCATTTACCCGGCTGAACAACACGGCGGAGGCGGACCGACAGGTACACGAAATGTGGCAGACACTTAAGAGTGAAAATAAACCGCTCGCCCGCAGGCTGAAATATCACAGTCTGGCGACATTTTTAAATTTCCCGGGCCACGGCGGACGCATTTTTTCTATTGCATGTTACCGGCTCGGCCATAAATTTGTCGCTTTCAACTGACCTGCATCATAATTTTCGGACAACGTTAAGTCATAAGCAGTGACTGCATCGCATAAATAAAACAAAACTACATTCAGAGGAGACTACATAATACAAAATGGATAAGGTTTATTCAATCGGAATTGATATCGGTTCTACCACGGCTAAAGTCGTGGTTCTGAACGAAAACAAAGAACGGGTATACGGAAAATACCAGAGACATTTTGCAGATATACAGGACACAGTCAAAAGTATGCTCACCGAAGTGTACGAACAAATCGGGGATCACACCTGCACCGTGTCCATCACGGGCAGCGGCGGATTAAGCCTGGCAAAACACATCCATGTGGATTTTGTACAGGAGGTGATCGCCGTCACTTCCGCAGTACAGGCCTCCATCCCGGATGCCGACTGCGTCATAGAGCTCGGCGGCGAGGACGCGAAAATCATTTTCCTCAAAAACGGCGTCGACCAGCGCATGAACGGTATATGCGCCGGCGGTACGGGAGCTTTTATCGACCAGATGGCCGCTCTTCTCCAGACCGACGCGGAGGGATTAAATACATACGCGAAATCCTATACAGAGATCTATCCCATCGCCGCCAGATGCGGCGTTTTCGCCAAGAGCGATATCCAGCCCCTCATCAACGACGGCGTCGCCAGGGAAAATCTGGCTGCCAGCATTTTTCAGGCGGTTGTGAACCAGACGATCAGCGGTCTGGCCTGCGGACGCAGGATCACCGGGAAAGTCGTCTTCCTCGGAGGACCTCTCTACTTTCTCTCTGAACTGCGAAACGCCTTTGCTCGAACGCTGCATCTGACGCCCGAGAACGCCGTTCTCCCGGAGGAAGCGCATCTGTTCGCCGCATCCGGCGCAGCGGCTGCCAGCAGCAGGCAGGAACCGCAGAAGCTCTCTGCTCTTCTGGATACACTGAAAAACAGCGGCAACGTTCATTCCGAGATGAACATTCTTGAGCCTTTGTTTACATCCGATGAGGATTACGAGGCCTTCCGTGTACGCCAGAATCAGTATCAGGTACCGAAGGCTTCACTCGAAGACTATGAGGGGAACTGCTATCTCGGCATTGACGCGGGATCTACGACAATGAAGCTGGCTCTTATCTCGGAAGACGGCAAGCTTCTCTATTCCAGCTACGGCAGCAACGAGGGCGACCCCGCCATGGTCGCAAAAAAAGCGTTGCTGGATATGTTTGCGCATATGAACCCCAAAACGACGATCGCCAGATCCTGCTCCACCGGCTACGGAGAAGATCTGATGAAACACTCCTTTCATTTGGATGAGGGAGAAGTAGAAACGATCTCCCACTATCAGGCAGCCCGTTTTTTCGAACCGGATGTGGACTGCATCATAGATATCGGCGGACAGGACATGAAGTGCATCACCATCCGCGACGGCGCCGTGGACTCCATCATCCTGAATGAGGCCTGCTCCTCCGGATGCGGATCCTTTATCGAAAATTTTGCGAATTCCCTGGGGTGTACTGCTGAAGAATTCGCGGCAAAAGCCGTACAGGGCAAACACCCTGTGGATCTCGGCACCCGCTGCACCGTCTTCATGAATTCGAATGTCAAACAGGCGCAAAAGGAGGGCGCGAAGGTGGAAGATATCGCCGCCGGACTCGCCTATTCCGTTATTAAGAACGCACTGTTTAAAGTTATCAAGTTAAAAGATGTCTCCGAGCTGGGCGAAAAATTTGTTGTACAGGGCGGCACTTTCTACAATGACGCCGTGCTGCGCTGTTTTGAGCTGACAGCCGGACAGGAAGCGATCCGTCCGGACATCGCCGGACTGATGGGTGCCTTCGGTGCCGCGCTGATCGCAAAGGAGCGCTACACGGGTCAGCCGTCCGACATGCTTTCCGAGACAGCGATCCGACATTTTACCTATAAGACACAGACAGCCCACTGCGGCGGCTGCCAGAACAACTGCCGCCTGACCGTCAATCTGTTTGCAGACGGTCAGCGCTATATTTCAGGAAACCGCTGCGAAAAAGGTCTGCACAGCAAACAGGACGACAATCAGGCGCCGAATCTGTTTGATTACAAACGCCGCAGACTGTTCGATTACTACATTCCGCTTGAAGAAGATCAGGCTGTACGCGGCACCATCGGAATGCCCCGGGCACTGAATATGTACGAAGACTATCCATTCTGGGCGGTCTTCTGGAAACAGCTCGGATTCCGCACCGTAATCTCACCCTACTCGGACGGTCCCCTGTTCCGTCTCGGCATGGACTCCATCCCCAGCGAATCCGAATGTTATCCGGCCAAGCTGGCACACGGACATGTGGAATGGCTGATCCGTGAAGGTGTGAATACCATTTTCTATCCCTGTATCTACTATGAGCGGAAGGAAAGGGATTCGCAGCAGAATAATTTTAACTGCCCCATGGTCATTTCCTACCCGGAAAACATCAAAAACAACGTAGAAAATCTTCGGGAAAAAAATATACGTTTTTTAAATCCCTTCCTCGCGTTTTCCAATGAGGAAATCCTGTCGCAGGGTCTGTGCGACTTTATGAAAAAGGAATTCGGCATTGGCAAAAACGAGGTAAAGCCTGCCGTACACGAGGCATGGGCGGAGCTTCTCCGTTTTAAGGATGATATATTAACGGAAGGAAAGCGTGCGCTCCAGTGGATGGAGGATCAGCACGCATCCGGCATTGTACTCGTCGGCCGCCCCTACCATCTGGATCCGGAGATCAATCACGGAATTCCGGAAATGATACATAGCTTCGGCTTTGTCATCCTCACGGAGGACAGCATTGCAGGACTGAACGAACGTGAAGTGACGCTGCGCGCCACGAACCAGTGGACTTATCACTCCAGACTTTATGCGGCGGCTCAATACGTTTCCACCCGCGAAGATCTGGAACTGATCCAGCTGAACTCCTTCGGCTGCGGACTGGACGCCGTCACGATCGATCAGGTACAGGATCTGATGGCGCAGGCAGGAAAGATGTACACCCTGCTGAAAATCGATGAGGTCAGCAATCTGGGTGCGGCGAAAATCCGCGTACGATCCATGATGGCTGCTATGAAAATGCGGAAAATCGGAAAATTTTCTTCCGATCTTGTCCATAAAATCAAAGACTACCAACGGCCGGAATTCACGCAGGAAATGTACGAAAAAAAGTACACCATCCTCTGTACAGCCATGATTCCCTATCATTTCGACTTCATTGAAGCAGCCATGCAGTGCAGCGGATATGACTTTGTTGTTATGAGGGAAGAAAATCAGAATATCATCGATCTCGGCTTAAAATATGTTAACAATGACGCATGCTATCCCGCCATGATCACAACCGGCCAGATTCTGGACGCCGTCATGTCGGGCAAATACGATACCAACCGGCTGGCTGTCATCATGGTACAGACCGGCGGAGGATGCCGCGCATCCAACTACGTCGGCTTTATCCGCAAGGCATTAAAGGAAGCCGGGTATGAGCACATTCCCGTTATCTCCGCCAGTATGAACGGCATGGAGAAAAATTCCGGCTTCCACTATTCCGTGAAAATGGGATTAAAGGTTCTGCAGGCACTGATCTACGGAGACATATTTATGCGCGTTCTGCTTCGCGCGCGCCCCTATGAACAGGTCACGGGATCCGCCGATGCGCTGTATGAGAAATGGAAAGAAAAATGCATTGGTGATCTGCTGGATCCGAAGGTGCGCACCCGAAACTTTTATCAGAACTGCAAACATGTGATCCGGGATTTCGACCGGCTGCCCACACAGGATCAGCCGCCTAAACCGCGTGTCGGCATCGTCGGTGAGGTTCTGGTGAAATATATGCCGATCGCCAACAATCATCTGGTCGATCTGCTGGAAGCAGAAGGCGCAGAGGCGGTGCTTCCGGATTTCATCGAATTTGTGGAATACTGTTTCTGGAACGCTATTTACCGGAGAAAATATCTGGGCGGCACGAAAGCAGCCGCTGCTGTCGCCAAGATCGCCGGGTTCATTATGAACGTATCCCGTCTGCCGGTTTTCCGCACCATGCGGCGCAGTGAACGGTTTAATGACAGAGGAAGCTTCCGTGAGGTTCAGAAAAATGCCCAGCAGGTACTTTCCCTCGGAAACCATTGCGGTGAGGGATGGTTTCTGGGCGGCGAGATCATCGATTTAATCCATCGAGGTGTCAACAACGTCGTATGCGCGCAGCCCTTTGGCTGCCTGCCAAACCACATCGTTGGCAAAGGTATCGTGAAAAAAATCAAGGAAATGTACCCGGAGGCTAATATCGTCGCCATCGACTATGATCCGAGCGCGAGTCAGGTCAATCAGCTGAACCGTATCAAGCTGATGATGGAGGTTGCGGAGAGAGAGAACTGCTGTTCGGAATAAATGCAGCATATTTTAAGGAAATACAAGGGCTTATATAAATGGAAGAACAAATAAACAAACTGATTCCGCTGATCAAGATGAACGTCGGGAAACTTGAAAAGGATATGAACCGTGAACTGATGCAGTATGACATCACCTTTTCCCAGTCCCGCGTCATTATCCTGCTGTATGATTCCGTTTACGGAAATCTCTCCATGAAAGAACTGGAAAAAATATTTCAGGTCACACAGCAGACCATGCTCGGCATTGTCAAACGGCTCGAAAAAAAGAGCTGGTAGAACGTTATTCTGATCCTCTGGATCTGCGCGTTAAGCGCATCCATCTGACGGACAGCGGACAGGATCTGGGCAAAAAAATATTTGAAAGTTTTCACGAAACCCAGATAAAGATCGACCAGGCGCTCACTCAGCAGGAGCAGGAAACACTCACGTTCCTGCTCCAGAAGCTATATGTTTCGATCTCACAGCCCGGATGAAAAAATAAGAATCGGAATCGCTGTGAATCGTAAAAATCATGCCGTATAAGCTTCAAAGAATCCTTATGACTCACTGCAAAATACTTTCATCTCCTGATAAAGTCTTGCGATTGGAAGACCAACCACATTATTGTAATCTCCGTGGATTTCCCGGACATATTTCCCGCAGATTCCCTGTATTCCATATGCTCCGGCTTTATCCATGGGGTCTCCGGTCCGGTTATAAGCCCATAGCTCGGGGGGTGGCTGGGGTTAAAATGG
>JAJQFQ010000073.1 GCA_021201035.1 Clostridiales bacterium | reverse complement strand
TCCGCGGACTGATCCGTATTTCCGGAATCCGATTCTTCTCCGAAAAAAGAATCTGTGCTCTCCGCGGCAACGCTCTCCGCCGCAGACGTACCGTTCTGCAAAATAATATCCGGATCCGCCGAACATCCGCACAGGAACAGAAGAAAAACGCACAACACACATGCGAAATGTTTTTTCATTCTCCGCATCTCCTTTACATCTTCTTACGATGCAAAGCTATGACGCTCTACATCATTTTAACATTTTCGAAAAATATTACAAGACAATTCATGAAAAATTAAATAAATCAGTTACACCAGAAACAAGAAATAAAAATGCTGTGGAAAGTATCGTAGCACACTTTCCGCAGCATATCTACAACAAAAATAATCTTTGGGAAATACAGAGAAAATATATAATACAAATGTATCATATCCGCCAAAAAGTAACTGCCATTTTCTGTGCATGGTGCTGAAATTCAGCACCATGAGGGATAATTCAGGAATTTCTCTCCCACTGAAAAATAATAACACCCGTGATCGCGACAGCCATCCCGATCAGCTTCTGTACAGACCAGTCCGTCTTTTCCGTGCCGAACCAACCGGCCAGCTCAATGATCCAGGCGCTGATCATCTGGGCAATGACTATGAACAGAACCGCCTGCGCCGGTCCCAGAATATCCATACTTTTTATCACGGTCAGCGTAATAAACGCGCCGATCACACCGCCCAGAAGCACATATTTCGGGCGGAATTCAAACAACAGCGCAAATGAACTTCTGTCTGTCACACCCCAGAGAGCCAGACAGACCGCCAGCGCCGTCATCTGCACCCAGGTATTTGCCACCCAGAGACTGCTGTGTTCTGTTACGTCCGTGTTAAATACGCCCTGCACGCTCATCAGAAGCCCTGAGAGGATTGCAATTAGGATTCCCACCATGATACACCCTTCCTTTTCGTCTGCCGTATCGGTCGGCAGCTGCTGTTTCTCTATCTGTAGGATGTATCAATCCGGAAAAATTATGCGCCGGCCGCCACATAAGTCTGAAGTACCGCTTCCAGCTTCTCCGTCATCTCATCAACATGCTTTTTTTCAATCACAAGCGGTGGCACAAAACGAATGACATTCGACCCGGCCGTAATAAGAATCAATCCCTGTTCCAGGGCCTTTGCCGCCACTTCTCCCACCGGAATGTCCATCTCAAGTCCGCGTATCAGCCCCAGGCCGCGATGATCCCTGATGAAAGAATATTTATCTTTCAGTTCCTCCAGCCTGCTTTCAAGATAAAGAGCGATCTCGTTGACATGAGCAACGATCTGTTCCTTCTCGAAAATATCAAACACGGCACTTACAGCCGCACCCACGAGAGGGTTCCCGCCATAGGTCGTACCGTGATCCCCCGGTGCCAGAGACAGATCCGCCACCCGCTGTGTCATCAGAAAAGCGCCTACCGGCACACCGGCGCCCAACGCCTTGGCCACTGTCATGATATCCGGCTTCACTCCATATTGCTGCCACGCAAACATGGCGCCCGTGCGGCCCATACCGCACTGAATCTCATCCAGAATCAAAAGAATATCTTTTTCATCACAGAGATCACGGACACCCTGTAAGAATGCCGGATCCGCAGGATAAATACCACCCTCTCCCTGCACCGTTTCCATAATAATGGCACAGGTTTTATCAGTCACCAGAGAACGCACGCTCTCCAGATTGTTATACTCCGCGAATTTAATACCGGGAATCAACGGCTCAAAGGGCTCCTGATAATGCTTCGTACCGGTAACCGACAAAGCACCCAGGCTCCTGCCATGGAAAGAGTGCTGCATCGCGATCACCTCATGACCGGCATGTCCGTCCCGTGTAAAAGCATATTTTTTCGCCGCTTTCAGAGCGCCTTCGATGGTCTCTGTTCCGCTGTTGGTAAAAAACACACGGTCCATCCCGGAAGCAGCCAGCGTTTTCTGTGCGGCTTCAATAATCGGCACATTATAATAAAGATTCGATGTGTGAACCAGCTTTTCTACCTGCGATTTTAAAGCGTCCTCATACTCCTTTTTACCGTAGCCAAACGCACAGACGGCGATCCCGGCCGCGAAATCCAGATACTGCTTTCCGTCCGTATCATAAAGGTAAACGCCTTCTCCGTGTTCCAAAACCACCGGGAAACGGTTATATGTATGAAGGAGCGTGGTCTCCGCGCCGTTCATATACTCCTGTTTATTCATGATAAAATCTGTCCTCCTTATCGTTTAAAATCGCGGTTCCGATTCCTTTATTCGTAAATATCTCAAGCAGCAGGCAATGTGCCAGCCGTCCGTCCAGAATATGCACCCTCGATACGCCGTTATTCACGGCATGGATGCAATTGTTCAGTTTCGGCAGCATACCGCCCACGACATAACCGCTCTGCAGAAGCTCTTCCGCCTCCGATACCGTCAGTTCCGAGATCAGCGTGGCCGGATCTTCCGGATCGCGCCGCACACCCTCAATGTCGGTCAGAAACGCCAGTTTTTCCGCTTTCACCGCACTCGCGATCGCGCAGGCAGCGTCATCCGCATTGATATTGTATGTCTGAAAATTCTCATCCAGCCCAATGGGACATACGATCGGCAGAAAATCCTTTTCCAGTAGATCAAATAAGATTTTGGGATCAACCGCCTGTATCTCTCCTACAAATCCGATATCCTGACCATCCGAATATTTCTTTTTCACCCGGAGCAGTCCTCCGTCCTTGCCGCTGATACTCACAGCGCGAACCCCCAGCTCCTCCACCATGGAAACCAGAGACTTCCCGACTCTGCCGAGCACCATCTCGGCAATCTCCATCGTCTCCGCGTCCGTCTTGCGGAGGCCGTTGATGAATACCGGCTCAATACCGGACTTTGCCACCCATTTGTTAATCTCCTTGCCGCCGCCATGTACAATGATCGGTTTAAACCCCACCAGCTTCAACAATGTTACATCCTGAATCACACTCTTTTTCAGTTCTTCATCCAGCATGGCGCTCCCGCCGTATTTCACCACAATGATTCTGCGGTTAAAACGCTGAATATAGGGAAGCGCCTCGATCAGTACCTCCGCCTTTGCTTTTAAATCCTCTATCTTTTCAGCCATCTTACTCCTCTTTCTATGAACGGTAATCCGCATTAATCTTCACATAATCATAGCTCAGGTCACACCCCCATGCCGTCGCGGACGCATCACCCATATTCATATCGGCAATCACCGTGACAACCGGTTCTGACAAAATCCTTGTCGCCTGCTCTTCACTGTAATCCAGTGCTTTTCCGCCCGCAAAGATCGGAATACTGCCCGCCTCACTCTCAAAAAACAGTTCTACACGGTCCGGGTCAAAGTCGATGCCGACATATCCGAGCGCGCACAGGACTCTGCCGAAATTCGCGTCATGTCCGAAAATCATGGCCTTAGTCAGACTGGAGCAGATCACAGACTTACTCAAAATTCTGGCCTCCTTCTTCGAACGCGCATGAATCACCTTTGCCTCAAACAGAGCGGTCGCTCCTTCTCCGTCTCCCGCGATCATTTTTGCAAGCTCTGTATTGACATAATTCAATGCCCTGCAGAATTCATCGTAATCAGCGTTTTTCTCTGTAATCTCCGGGTTGCCGGCCAGGCCGTTCGCCAAAAGCAAAACCGTGTCATTCGTGGAAGTATCTCCGTCGACAGATATCATATTATATGTATCCCGTATGTCATCCCGAAGCGCTTCCTGCAGCAGTTCTCCGGAGATCGCGATGTCTGTCGTAAGAAAAGCGAGCATGGTACACATATTCGGATGAATCATGCCGGATCCCTTGCACATGCCGCCCAAGGTCACCGTTCTGCCGCCCGCCTCAAACTGAACCGCCACTTCCTTTTTATGAGTGTCTGTCGTCAGAATCGCCTTCGCCGCTTCGGTTCCTGCTTCGATGCTGCCGCTGAGTACAGGCGCCATCGCATCAACACCTGCGCAGAGACGGTCAATCGGAAGCTGCATGCCGATCACACCCGTAGATGTCACCAGCACATGATCCGTCGGAATGTCCAGATTTTTACTGACCGCTTCCGCCGTCTTCCGGCAATAAGACAGTCCTTCTTCACCGGTACATGCATTTGCAATCCCGGCATTTACCACAACCGCCTGCGCCGTACCGGTTTCCTCTACGATTTTCCTGTCCCATAAGACAGGAGCCGCCTTTACCACGTTTGTCGTAAACGTTCCTGCCGCCCGGCACGGTACCTCGCTGTAGAGCATGGCCATGTCTATCCTGTCTTTATATTTGATACCGGCTGCCGTATGGGCGGCAAAAAATCCCTGAGCTGCCGTGACTCCGCCGTGAATTAATTCCATCATTTCCTCCCTCTGATATCCTGTATCCGCCAATTAAATTGTATGATACGCCAAATACCCGTATACATCAAATCTATCTGCATCCGTCCAGTCACTGATTAAATCGGGTAATATTCTCTTCATTCAAATCAAAATCAAAATAATTTGCATCTGTCCGTTCTGTCCATCCGAATCCGTGCCAGAACTGATTGCCGATTTCATTATGCTTAAAAGCGATCAGGCTCACTTTGTTGATCTTCTGTTCCTGAAGCGCGCGCATCGCTTCCGTCGCCATACGTTTTCCGATTCCTCTTCTTCGATATCTCTCATCCACACAGACATGATAAAAGTATCCGGTCCGCCCGTCATGGCCGCATAAAATCGAACCTATCACCTCTCCCTCAGACTCCGCCACCATACTGGTCGATGGATTCCGACGAAGGAACCGTTCCGTGCCTTCTCTCGAATCATCAATACTCCGGATACCGAATCCCCGAATGGATTTCCACAAAGAATAAACCCGTCCGTAATCTTCTATTGTCATCGGACGAACAACAACTTCCATCCGCTTACCTCCGTATTATCCTGCATACTATGAATATTTATGCAATCCGTATTGAGTATTATTCATAAAATTCATCCCGGTTTTTTCCCGCAAAACACAGGAAACCTCATCCTTGTTCAGGGCGATTTTTTACAATACTGTTCTATGATACCACAAAAGCAGAAATATTCAACCTTTATTTTTTTCTTTCTTCTCTTTCATGCACAATTCCTCATTATATGAATTTTTATAACTTTTTTATGTATATTTTTTTACTTGCGAAGGCAGATATCTTATAGTATAATCGAACAAGCGTAAATTATATCAAAGACTTTCATGCATATTGACGCGCAGCGTCAGCAGCGCATGAAAATTTTTACAGGAAAGGATTTATAAATTATGAAAGAAAAAGTGATTCTTGCCTATTCAGGCGGACTGGACACCACCGCGATCATCCCCTGGCTGAAGGAAAACTATGATTATGAGGTCATCTGCTGCTGTGTGGACTGCGGACAGGGTTCCGAGCTGGACGGTCTCGAGGAGAGAGCAAAATATTCCGGTGCATCCAAATTATATATAGAAGATATCACAGATGAATTCTGTGATGATTATATCATGCCATGTGTCCAGGCAGGCGCCGTGTATGAGAACAAATACCTGCTCGGCACCTCCATGGCCCGTCCCGGCATCGCAAAAAAACTTGTAGAGATTGCCCGAAAAGAAGGCGCGACAGCCATCTGCCACGGCGCTACCGGAAAAGGGAATGATCAGATTCGTTTTGAACTGACAATCAAAGCGCTGGCGCCGGATATCCGGATCATCGCTGCATGGCGGGACAGCAAATGGAACATGGATTCTCGTGAATCTGAGATTGAATATTGCAAAGCACACGGCATCGATCTGCCTTTTTCCTCAGACCAGAGCTACAGCCGCGACCGCAACCTGTGGCACATCAGCCATGAGGGTCTGGAACTGGAAGACCCCGCAAACGAGCCGAACTATGATCATCTGCTGGTGCTGGGCGTTTCTCCGGAGCAGGCACCGGATGAAGGCGAATATGTTACCATGACCTTTGAAGAAGGCGTTCCGAAATCCATCAACGGGAAGGAAATGAAGGTTTCCGACATCATCCGTGAGCTGAACACACTCGGCGGAAAACACGGCATCGGCATTGTGGATATCGTTGAAAACCGTGTGGTCGGCATGAAATCCCGCGGTGTATATGAGACGCCCGGCGGAACGATTCTGATGGAAGCACATGATCAGCTGGAAGAACTCGTTCTGGACCGTGCCACCATGGATGTCAAGAAAGACATGGGCAACCGTCTGGCCCAGATCGTATATGAAGGGAAATGGTTTACGCCGCTCTGCGACGCGGTGCGCGCTTTCGTGACATCGACGCAGAAATATGTGACCGGCACCGTAAAATTCAAGCTTTATAAAGGCAATATCATCAAAGCCGGAACGACCTCTCCCTACTCTTTGTACAGTGAGTCTCTGGCAAGCTTTACCACCGGCGATCTGTATGACCACCATGACGCTGAAGGCTTTATCACACTGTTCGGTCTTCCGCTGAAGGTCCGCGCCATGATGCTGGCAGAGAATGAGAAAAAGAACTAAGATTCTTTACGCACCCCTATGATCGAGTAGGAGGCGGCTTTTGCCTCATACTCGCCGCGCGGGGTGCGGACAGCAAAGCTGTCATATCCCTTGCGCACCCCTGCGCATACAAAAAAAGCAGGAAACCGAAACATCATTTTCCCGGTTTCCTGTTTTTTCTTACTTTTTTTGCTGTTTTTTTCTTCTGAATGCTGTATCCGAACTTACCGATCTTCTCACCAAGCTCAAAATATTCTCCATGGGAATAGGCTGCAAGCCCCAACTCATTCAGATGAAATTTCCCATTTTCATCCAGATAATCCGGATTCACGGACACGGCTGTCACTTCCGCCAGAAACATATCATGAGATCCCAGTTCCAAAATCTGCTTTACCCTGCACTCCAGACTAACCGGACTCTCGGCTATGCCGGGCACTTCAACCGTTTTAGAAATGCTCGGAGTCAGATGAAGCTCTGCATATTTGTCTATATCTCTTCCGGATTTCACGCCGCAGTAGTCCGCAGCACGCGTAAGTTCTTTCGTCGTCAGATTGACGACGAACTCACCGGTCTCTTTGATAATATCGTAGGAATAACGTTCCCTGCGAACGGACACGGACAGCATCGCCGGTTCTGAACAGACGGTGCCCGCCCATGCGATCGTTATAATATTCGGTTTTTCTCCGGGACGCTGACAGCTGACCATAACCGCCGGAACGGGGTACAGCATATTCCCGGGTTTCCAGTATTCCCTCTCTGTATTCATATTCTCCAGATATATGCCTTCATACAAAACGCTTCGCTCTCGTCAGGCATGTACGTATGCACACGGCTTTCATTCAGACTGCTAAAACGTTATAACTCCCATTGTATATAATGTCAAAAAGATCATCAGCAAAAAGCCCAGAAAACCGCAGCATGTAAAAAATTTCATGCCTTTAAATGATTTCTGAATTTTTTGCAGACTGTTGTCATCCAACTCCAGTTCCTCAATCTTTACATCCAGATCCGTCACAAGACCCTTCATATTACGGTAGCACTGAACATTTTCCGCATGAATTTTTTCAGCGATATCTGTCTTCAAAGTATCTGTCTTCTCATTGATTTCTTCCATGGAGACTTTCTGCTGATCCAGAGCTGCAACCATATCTTTGAGTTCCGCCATCTGACTCATCGACTGCTGAATTTCGCCGATCTGATCTGTGGAGGCTTTTATTTCGTTGATACAGCTCACCGACTGCTCTATTGCGCCGATCCGATCTGCAGATGCTTTTATTTCGTCAATATAGCTCACTGATTTGTGTATCTCACTGATCTGATCCACAGTGTTCTGTATATCACCGATCCTGCTTATCGATTCTCTGATCTCTTCTGTGGAATTCTGAATCTCCGGAATCGGCTGCACCGTATCGGAAATACTCTGAATCTGATCCGTGGTACCCCGAAGCTCATCGATCTGTTTCTGTGTATTCTCCGTGATCTGTCTGATCTGGCGGTCTGTCTTAATCTCCAGCTGCTTCATCTGCTGATCCAGAGCCTCCATCATATCCTGTACCTGTACTGTCACGCCAATAATCAGCTGATCTATCTCATCTCTTTTCGATTCAGTATTCTGTTCCACCTTTGTACTCTCCTTCTCCATGGTTCTGATCTGATTCTCAAGCTGAATTATCCGTTCATGCGCGGCATCCAGTTGTTCCTGCAGCGCGATATTCCTTTTTTGCAGTTCGTTCTCCCGGTGATGCAACGCAGAATTCTTCTGCTCACTGTCGGTTCTTGCCGAAGCCGGCTTCACGCCAAACAAAGTCTGCAGACCGCTCATAAAACCCATCACACGTCCTCCTTCAGGTATTTCATATCTCGTTCGTGATTTCACTTGCATTCATAACTTCATAAAATGCACCGTGTTCCGTTCAGAATCCGTGAGCACGGCTCATTGCCTACGCACAGTGTACCACATTCACTGAGTAAATGCACGCTTTAATTTCATGATCGCCTTTTTTTCGATACGGGATACATAGGATCTGCTGATTCCGAGAGTCAGCGCAATCTCTCTCTGTGTTCGCGGCACAGTATTATATAAACCATATCTTTTGCAGATGATATACTGTTCACGGTTGTTCAAAACCTTTGGAATCACGGAATAAAGCTGCCCGATATTTTTTTTCAGCAAAACACGTTCCCAGAGCTCCGATTCCGGACTCTCAACAATGTCTGCCATGGTAAACTGATTTCCTTCTTTATCCGTACCGATGGGTTCGTAAAGGGAAACTTCTCTGTTCGTTTTTCGTTTGGCTCTATAATACATGAGCAATTCATTTGCGACACTCCCACTAATCACTGTTTTAATTTTGACATGGGCTGGAAATGCATGGGGCAGTTCACAAAAAATATATATTTTATGTCCCGTGAAAGGATGAACGGGCCCCAGTATGCCCCTCTGGCCCTTTATTCCTTCCGCCTGATCACATACAAAAAAGTGGAATCTGCAGAATCACTGTACAGGAAATACAGGTCATATGAGGATATTGATAACCCGCCGGAACGGCTGGTCTGGCTGCGGCTCTTACATGGATTATTCCAGAAAGGCGCAGCCCGGATATGCGGTATGAGGAAAAACTTATATTCTGTATATGAATCAGGGAAAATGGAAGCTTATGACCTTGACGCCATGGAAAAACTTGCCCGGTTCTATAAAGTGCCGGTGCAGGATTTCCTTGATGATTATAATCTATTCCGGTGGAAAGGGCAAGGCAGGCAGTTACTGGCATACAGGGACAGGAATAATCTGACACAGAAAGAACTGGCAGGAATAATGGGCTTCAGCCGCAATATGATATACAGATGGGAAAAAAACAAGTGCCATATGAAAAAAGAAACATGGGATACATATATCAGGCCATTATTCATCAAAGATGGCTGGCCGCAATAAATAAGGAGGGAAGCAAAAAGTGCTCCCCTCCTGCTGTTTTTGTCAGCCGCCGCTGTGTTTGGTTATATGTGCAAACGCAGTATATATATCCCAAACCATCAGTGCAAACGCTGCAGCACACACGATCCGGACAATATTTGTCCCCGTCAAAAACGGCACATATGCCTGGAAATCATCAAAGAAGTATATGACCAAAGCGTACAATGCGATAAAAACCAGCACCGCCGCTGCTGCTTTATGTGATGCACGCATGATAAGCCCGGACAGGGATATGAGCAGGTAGGCAAGCACAGCCGCAAAAAGCACCGCATGCGGCATGGTAAAAAAGCGCGGCAGTATCCACCTGCCCTGTATGAAATACACCGCTATGAGGATCACAAAGAATGCTATGAATTTCAATATTTTTGAACTGGCCCTGTCTGACAAGCTGTTGCGCATAATTTCCCTCCGGAAGAATATAGTCATCCTTTATATACGGTAAATCTGAAAATCCGGCTCCGGTATGGAAACACTGTTTTCTGGCACTTGACAAACCTTTGTTCGGTAGGTATGGTTAATATATATACAAACATCTGTCAGGAAGGAATGAACAATGGCATTGAATAAAAACACTTCAAAGACCGCTGTCGAGGCAGCACAGCACGCAGGCAGGCTTGGCAGGAGCATCCTTGCATTTATGAGCGCGGAGGATTTCTTCCCCATGTACCTGCGGGAAAATTCTTCCTATGAAGACATCACCTGCCCGGAGCTGGTTGTTTCCTCCGGTGCCAAAGCAGCATCCCTTGCGTGGAAACAGTTTAACCGGGAACTCAGCCAGTTCCGCCAGACACCGTTCGGGTTTGAGGACAAAGCAGGGAATACGCAGTCATTCATCCTCCTGCGCAGCCGCGTGACAGGGGATATCTTTGCCATCCGTGATTACGGCCGCTTTGACATGCAGCCGGCAGATTTCCTGTTCCGGACGGAGTTTGTAACGTTCACCCCGCAGTTTGCAACCCCTGTGGACGAGCAGGAAACAGGGCATATCCTGGAAGAAACATGCAGGCTGTTTGAGGAAGAAATAAAGGTCATGCAAAAACAGGATAAACCGTTGTTCCTTCTGGACTCCGTTACGGGCAGCAGCGGGACATACCTGGTCACCTGGTCTTTTGCGGATCAGGCAGTTAAATATGCATATGACTTTAAATCGTTTTATGATTCTTTCTACCTGTCAGACACCGAAGATGGGGAACAATACCCCGCTGAAGGTTATACCATCACCCCGCCATCCGAGAAATTATCAGGACTGCTCGGGCTGAACCTGGTTTCTGCCGACTGGGAAGGTCGGAAACCGGACACATGGGAACCGATGGAGCCATATGTGCCCAAAAAGCTTGGAGGGATTTATGCCAAGTACCAGGATATCTATATGAAAGGCGTGGAACTGGTCAATATCGGACGGAAACGCCCGTATGGCAATGCAGAGATGTTTTCCAGGCTGGAAGAAGCCGTGCAGCGGATGGAGCGCCTGGAAGAAGTCCAGGCCATGGGTTTACTCGCTGACAGCGTAGCGGGGCTGATCCAGCAGCGGATACACGAGATCAAAGAAGCCGGGGCAACGGATATCCCGGGCAGCAGGACATTCATGATCTAAATCTCATTTGGTATACAAAGAAAGCACCCGGGCAGGAGTACCTGCCCGGGCTTGAGGTAACTATGACAACAATAATGCCTCTAACTGATCTTTCATTTTTATATAAGTACTGTTCAGGTTTTCCACGGTATCCCGCAGGGAGATCAGCTCATCCTGCGCTTTCATCATCGCTTTCTGCGAAGCAATG
Organism: Clostridiales bacterium; assembly: GCA_021201035.1. Lineage (GTDB taxonomy): Bacteria > Bacillota > Clostridia > Lachnospirales > Lachnospiraceae > Eubacterium_I. The sequence continues at coordinate 675 of JAJQFQ010000073.1, read as the reverse complement.
TATTTCCCATTCATCCCCGTGACAAGCCCCTGTATCTGGATCAGCCCGCCCCATACCTGGGACATCTTCTCCGGGTCTGTATCCCCGGACTGGCAGGCTTTCTGTGCTTTTTTCAATAATGCATCCAGGTCCTGCGTGATCCACGACAGGATCTGTTCAGCCCTGCCATCAGCGGCTTCTACCGGGTCATCCCCGGGAGCCGCCGGGCAATCAGGCTCCTCCTGCATAGGGCTGGCGGGCGTACCCTGCGCCGTATCCATGCTTTCCGGCTGGCCTGCTTCTACCGGGCTATCCTCGTCTTCCTCAGACGGGCCTTCCACGGGAGCATCCTCACAGCTTTCCGGCTGGACAGGAAGATGTGCAGCACTGTCTGCATCGGCAGGCAGGGCGTCATCCGCCCCGGCATCCGCCACGCTTTCAGCGACCTGCGCCATCCCTTCTGCAAAGAGTGATTCAAAGGATTCCTCAGTATCCCCAGTCTCCCGGTTCGTTCCTGACATATCCCCGCCCTCCTGCGCACAGGGGGCAGCGCTTTGGACGCTGGCCTCTTCCTGCACACACTCAGATTCATCGGAAGGATCCACCATTTCATCGGAAGGCTCTGATGAGGAAAGAGGATCTTTATTTAACTGTAAGCCATAATAAATTGACTGGAGAAAAAGGTATCCACCGCGG
>JAJQFQ010000107.1:11727-11943 GCA_021201035.1 Clostridiales bacterium | reverse complement strand
GATCGATTCCGTACGAACGCTTCCAACGATCTACATCGTAGACATCAGAGGCATTGGTCTGGGTATTCTGGGTGTTCTGATTATTCTGGCCGTTCTGATTCTGACCGTTCATGCCGCCCATCATACCGCCCATGCCGCCCATGCCGCCGCCGGAACCGCCCATGCCGCCCATGCCGCCGCCACCGCCGCCGAGCATACCGCCAATCATACCGACGA
>JAJQFQ010000107.1:0-11717 GCA_021201035.1 Clostridiales bacterium | reverse complement strand
TTCTCAGGCCGGTGCGCCTCTCTCCGATCATGCCGCCCATCATACCGCCGATGCCGCCCATTCCTCCTGGCATATTAATCACGCTCCTTTATGCAGACAAATTGTCTGCTTCACTTTTTCTTTTCACCTATACAATCAGGAAGCAATCCCGTCTTTCAGTTCCGGATTCTCCGGTGAAGGCGTCGCTCCGACCTCCTTCATGGTCGTCAGAAGCCCCGCCAGGCTCTGGATCTCGGACGGAACAATAATCTTCGTCGCCTTGCCGTCCGCCGCCTTCGCAAATGCCTCAAGTCCTTTCAGCTGCAGCACTTCCGGACAGGGTTTCTTCTGATTCAGCACTTCGATACCCTCGGCATTCGCCTCCTGCAGCATAACAATGGCTTTTCCGTGACCTTCCGCCTCGCGGATAGAAGCCTCCTTCGCGGCCTCCGCCTGCAGGATCGCAGCCTCTTTCGCAGCCTCCGCGCGCAGGATCTGGGATTCTTTCTCACCCTCGGCGTTCAGGATCGCGGACTGCTTCCGACCCTCAGCCACAAGGACCGCAGACTGCTTCTCTCCTTCCGCGATCAGGATCGCTTCTCTTCGTTCCCGCTCGGCCTTCATCTGCTTCTCCATCGCGTCCTGAATAGCAGCCGGCGGCGTGATATTCTTCAGTTCCACACGCGTCGTCTCAATACCCCAGACCGCAGTGGCCTCCTGCATGGAAGTACGCATGTTCGTATTGATCGTCTCACGGCTGGTCAGCGTCTCATCCAGTTCCAGTTCACCGATGATATTACGGAGTGTCGTCGATGTCAGATTCTCCATCGCCAGCATCGGATTATTGACGCCGTATGCGTACAGCTTGGAATCCACCACACGGAAATACAGCACCGTATCGATCCGCATCGTAACGTTATCCTTCGTAATCACAGGCTGCGGTGCGAAATCCACCACCTGTTCCATCAATGACACCTTCCGGGCCACACGGTCCACAAAAGGAATCATGATATGGATGCCCGCCTCCATCGTTCTCTTATAGCGGCCGAAGCGCTCAATCACATAGGTATGCGCCTGCGGCACAATACGAATCGCCATGACGATCAAAAACACAATGATCGCTACAACCACAATAATTGCTATGATATGTCCCATAAAACTACACCTGATCCGACACTCACTGCCAACGGCAGTCCGTACGGATACCTTCCTTTCTCCCATTCCTGATGGGGTCCTGCTGCGGCCGCGGCCAATTACACCTGACTGTACCTGTATAATTCTCCGTCATTCCGCCGCATTCTGTTATCCTGTGGTTTCCTGTCCGATATTTCTCCTCCGGCAGCGGAGAGCACCACTGCTTTGCGCAACGAAAAACTTCGTTGTATCCGTCACTCCTCCTCCAGCAGCGGAGAACACATTCGTACCAGACGGTTATATGTATCGAAAAACTCAATGACCTTCACGTTGACACCATACGCGGAGCGCATGTTCTCCTCCGTGATCACCTCATGAGCAAATCCGAACACCATCGGCGCCGCCCGCTGCAGCAGACACACCGTAGACTCACACATAAAAGCCTGATCCGGTGAGTGCGTTGTCATGATCACGCCGAATCCCTTGCGCTTCAGGGAACGGATCTTGCTCATGACCCTCACCATATTCCCATAGTCAAGATTGGATGTCGGCTCATCCATAACCAGAAGCTGCGGTTCCTGCGCCAGCGCTCTGGCGATCATGACAAGCTGCCGTTCTCCGCCGGAAATATCCGTATAAACCGTGTCTCTAGGATGGGTGATACCCATATCCACCATGGCCGCCTCGGCAATCTCGTAATCCATCTCTGACGGCGAGCCGAAGTAACCGGTATTGCTAACACGCCCGAGGAGTACAACATCCTTCACCTTATAAGGGAAAGGCGGGTTGTGAAACTGCGAGACATAGGCGATGTTCTGCGCAAGTTTCCGCGCTGACCAGCCGATCATATTCTCGCCGTTCATCTCCACCAGTCCGTTCTGCGGCTTTAAAAGCCCCAGGATTGTCTTAAACAGCGTCGTCTTACCAACACCGTTCGGTCCCAGCAGACAGCAGATCTGTCCGGACTCTACCGAAAAATCCACACCGCGGAGCACGGGCGGAAACCCCTGATATCCACAGTCCACGTTTGTAAGTTTAAGCTTCATTCTGTCAACCTCATCTCATTGAAAAGATACTCACAGGGAACTCTGCCATCCGCACATATACACGAAATGTCTGACTTCTGACCGACTTCCATGCGCTGCTATGGGGCATCAGCGTCCATGAAAACGATTATACAACATCTTCCCATTTAACGGCAATGGAAGCCGCATGATATGCTTATGCGACTTCCGGATATTGTCATTCCATTTATTCAATTAGTTATCTGTATTCTGCATAACAGTCTCATTACAGTCTGAAATACAGAATCAGATATCTCAGCGTACCTGCAGCTTTGCGGACATTTCGGTGAAAATCTTCATAATATCTGAGATAATCCGCGTACTCTTCCTCCGTAGCTTCCGATCTTCCGTAATATACCTTCCGATAAATCTCCGTGATACGCTGAAAATCCACGTTTTCCGCGTCAAACCGGCCAAGCTGTTTTTCATTTACCGTCTGATATTCATCGAGTGTCAGATAAGCCGGCTTCTTACATCCTGCCTTTGCCATGCCGAACAGGAAAAAATGATACAGATTCAAAACAGCATCTGCACGCGGCAGCCGGTCGATTGCGACCAGCCACCTCTTCCGGAGTATTTTTCTGGAATAAATCCCGAGAAATACCAGCACCGCGAGAACAATCACGATCATATACCAGCGACTCGCAACCTCATAAGAAATTGCCTGCGCCTGCTCTGAAAAAGCTGCCGCCGTACTCTGCATATTGCCCGCGTTATCCTGCTGCTGCCGGTCCGGTTCATCCTGCGTTTCTCCAGCATCCTCCCGGTTGTCCTCCTGCGTCTGATCGGTCGACATCTCATCGTCCGGCTCCTGTTCCGAAATTTTATCCTTATCCACCTGAACCAGCACCGAGGAGACTCCGATTTTCTCCAGTATCTCAAAGCTCATCAACTGCTGGATCAGCTTCAAATCATCCGTCGGCGGATTTAAAGGCCGGATGATACCCGCGAAAATACCGGTTGCCAGAACAAGCGCTGCCAGACAAACACAGAGATTCTGCGTCATAAACCCGCGGAAACGCACCTTGCCGGTATGCGCCCGCATCACGGACCGGACATACACCCGGTAGAACATCATCAGCCCGCAACCAATCAGGAACAGCAGATACGCCCACACCTGTGTCGGGAACTGCAGAAAACTCGCTCCCGCCTGCAGCACATTCCCGAGCAGAAACAAAATGACAATCCCCACACGACTGCGGCACATCAGAAACACGGCTACTGAAGCAGCAACCACCACAATACAAAAAACCTGCGTCGTATTCTCCGCGTCATTCACAAAAATATTCGTTCCCCGGCACAGAACTGCCGCAATGACCAGCGCAGCGACCCCCGCCGCGATACCGGCCGCAGTCGTCTTTTTATTAATTGCCGCCAGCAGGCAGATAAAAGATACGACAACGGTGAGCACGGCCAGAACCGGCATCCGTTCCGCCACATCATCAATCTCAAAACCGGACAGCAGATTGACCGCCAGACCGATACTGATCACGACGCAGATAAAAAAGTCCCAGCAACGATATTGTAAATATTGCTTCATGACTCAACCTCCCCTGCGTCCGCCTTTCCCGACCGTCTTTTTTCCGCTGCCGAATCCGGGCTGCCAGGCTGCCGGTCCGACGAAGCGGAAGGCATGCTCCCCGGCTGTCTGTTCGCTGCAGTAGAAACTGCGTGCCAGGGGACACCTGCATCATCCAGCGACCGAAGCGGCGCCATGAGATTCTCACGTTCCCGTCTGTCCAGTCGTTCCGGGAAAATGAAATACAGCTCCGGGCTCCGTTTCTGCCTTCTGACCGAAATCATCTCCTGCACCAGTTCCGATGTGAGCCGGGATGTACAAAGAATCAGATTCGTACACCGGTTCGGCATCCTCGCCTCCTGGCTGACCAGCCTCGCACCGTCCGGATAACCCGGCTCCGGCTCCGGCGTGATTATACCGAATCGCCGGATATATTCCATATCGTTCTCCCTGCCCTTCGGAACCGAGCGGCGAATCTCCTGCTGTTTATCACTGTAGATCAGCGAATAAGTCACCTCCCGGTGGGACAACTCCTCCAACAGAGAAAATGCCGTTTCGACCAGCGTATCATACAGATCCATTAATTCCTCCCGTTCCGCCGGGTCTGCGGCAAAATCAAGCACCACGGCAAAATCACTCTGGCGCGTGCTCTCCGAAAGCTTCGTCATATAACCGAGCGAATGCGCTGACAGTTTCCAGTGAATCTGTTTCATGGAATCACCGGGTGTATATTCCCGAACACCGACATAATCAATTCCGTTCGGTACGGTATTGCGGCTGTCACGGCTGGAATCCAGAAAAATCTCTTCCTCAATCACCAGCTCATCCATCGTACGGATCCGCGGCTTCACATATACCTCAAAATCCCCCCTGACCAGCACCGGAAGGCTGAAAAAACCGAACATATCGTATACTCTCAGGTCTTTCAGTCCCACCCTGTAAATGCCGATGTGTTTCATATCCATGCCGAAGTCAAACCCGCTGTCCGACCGCGCCGCGATCGTAAAATCCGTATCAGCGGATGTATCCACACCGCTGAACAGATCCGAGATATAAAAACCTCCCTTCGCGCGCGGACAGAAGAAAACCGAATCGTTTTTCACCTTCAGTCCCAGCTCCACAGGATCGCCGCGCAGACACTGCACACTGTGTGCGTCCGTCACATTTGTCTCGATCCCGATCCTGCGCCTCACGGCAAACAGAATGAGCAGGGAAAATACCAGGAGCAGCAGCAGGAAAAAGAACGCCGCATATCCGAAAACGCTATTGATATATCTGGCCGGAAACAGAGCCGCGAGAAGCACGAGAATCCACAAAACAACAATAAAAATAAATTTCACCGTCTGTTTTTTCTTCCCCTTCATCTCAATCCTCCGTTCCTGTCGGCACGACAATATCTCCGAGAATCGCTGCCATCACATCCTCCGGTCTTCTTTTTTCCGTCTTTGCCGCGTGGGTCAATGTAATCCTGTGGCAGAGAACATAGGGCGCCATGCGCTTCACATCATCCGGAAGGACGTAGTTGCGACCCTGCGACATCGCATAGGCACGCGAAAGCGCATACAACGCGATGCTGCCGCGCGGACTGCTTCCCAGCTGAATGTCCGGATGATTCCTTGTAGCCGTCACAACATGTACTATATAAGAAGCAACCTGGCGGCTGACGATCACGCGCTCCGTCTTTTCAATCAGATCTACGACCTGCGGTCCGTCCGTGACTTCCGAAATCTGTTGTTTCGCGGCCTTGCCTCCGAGCACAACATCCACCTCATCGTCAAAAGACGGATAGCCGAGAGAAAGCTTGATCATGAAACGATCGATCTGCGCCTCCGGAAGCTGATAAGTTCCCAGAGATTCGATCGGGTTCTGTGTCGCCAGTACCATAAACGGAGGCTGCAGATGATAGGTATTGGAATCCACGGTCACCTGACGTTCTTCCATAATCTCCAGCATACTCGACTGCGTCTTGGCTGTAGCACGGTTGATCTCATCGGCAAGAACGATATTGCTCATGGCCGCGCCGGGACGAAACTCAAACTCCTGTGTTTTCTGATTATAAATAGAAAAACCGGAAATATCCGACGGCATAACGTCCGGTGTAAACTGGATCCGGCTGAACGCACAGGCAATGGATTTCGCCAGCGCGGACACCAGGCTGGTCTTTCCGACGCCCGGAATATCCTCGATCAGCGCATGACCACCTGCCAGCATACACAGCACTACGAGTTCGATCTGTTTTCTCTTTCCTTTAATCACCGTCGCGATATTATCTATCACCGAGGTGATCTTCTCCTGCGCCGCCTTCGCCTCCTCCTCGGAAAGCGCCTGATAAGGCATGTCAAGCGGCGGCATGGTTTCTAATTTTTTCATTTCCTTTTCCTCGCTTTCATAGATGTTGGCGCGCTGCGACAGCAGCGCATATGTATTTATGTATAGAACCTGTCGAACCTCGGCGTGCAAATCCGAATGGGATTGCCCGCCTTATCGAGTATCTCCAGTATCTGTATATTTGCGTGATAAGCGGCATACAGGTTCTTCTCCGTGATAACCTGCGATGCCTGCCCGAAAATATACGGATCATTGCGGAACAGCATCAGCGTCTTCGCGTTGCACATAAACGCCTGGTCCGGAATGTGCGTGGTAAAGATGATACACAGTCCCTGCCGCGCCAGTTCACGGATCGCCTCCATCACGAGGATCATGTTGCCGTAGTCCAGATTCGCCGTCGGCTCATCAAGAATCAGCAGCTGCGGCTCCTGCGCCAGCGCACGGGCAATCATGAGCAGCTGCCGCTCTCCGCCGGAAATATCTGTGTAGATCCGATCCCTGAGGTGCCGGATGCCGACGCGTTCCAGTGCCTGTTCCACGATCTCATAGTCCTTTTTTGACGGCTGCCCGAGTGCGCTGATCTGTCCGAGCCGCCCCAGCATCGCGATATCACGCACCAGATAGGGAAACGTCGGAATATGCGCCTGCTCCACATAAGCCATCACCTGGGATACCCGCTTCGGCGTCCACTTCGCGGTATCCTCCCCGTCGATGCAAATCTTTCCGCCCAGAATCGGCAGAAGATGCAGAATCGTTTTAAACAGGGTGGACTTCCCGACGCCGTTCGGTCCCAGAATGCAGCAGACCTCGCCGGATGAAATATCAAACGAAATATTATTTAAAACCAGATGTCCCGGCGTGTACCCACAGGAGACATCTCTCACTTCAAGCTGCATTATTCAAATCCCCTCCTTTGTCTCGCCAGAACCACGAGAAATACCGGCATGATGCACAGACTGATGATGAAATTAACCGGCAGCTCTGTATTCTCGATGTAGATCATCGAGGATACGATGCGGCAGCCAAGCATCAGAATTGCACCGAACAGCATACTGCAGACGGAAACCCGCCGGAAATCCGCGCCCACCAGATAGCGGGCAAGATGTGGAACCGCCATGGAGATCATACCCACGTCCCCGCAATGAATCATCGCCGCCGTAACCATGATCACGCCGCACACCTGACCGCCCATACGCAGCCGCACACCATTAATGCCCTGCAGCTTCGCCTCGTCCATGGAAAATCCCGCGCCGTTAAACCGGAACCGGATCAGAAACATGGGTAAAAGGCTCGCCGCCATCGCCACACCAAATGCGGACATGCTGACGATATCCGTTTTTATATCCGTCCCCATCGTCAGCTGCTGATACGTCAGCAGATCGTCGTCCTCCAGATTATACATCATATAAGTCGTCACAACCTGAAACGCCTGTGAAACGATGGAACCCGCCATCACCATCTCAATGACGGAATATGTCGCCCTTTTTCCGCCGGCGATCTTGCCCATCAGCAATACGCCTCCCACGATGATCGCTGTCAGAATATAGCAGTATCTGTAGCGTACGAGCGGCATATAGATCGCCATCGTGCCATAAAGTGTAATCATCAGCACATTTCCCAGCTGCACGCCCACGGTCGCGCCGATGATATTCGGCGACGCCATCGGGTTTTTGTAGACAGTCTGGAAAATAGCCCCCGCAAGCGCCACGCCCATGCCGGAAAGGCAGAACATGATCGTGCGTGCCAGCCTTGTCAGACTGATGTGGTAATTCGGCAGCGATGCAATGATCTGTGACCGGTTCATCGAATACGCCAGGTGAAACAGGTCGGCAAAAAACAACCGCAGCGCCGTAAACAGATCAATAAATGTCTCCTTCGGAGAAATAAATCCCGGCGTAGATGTCTTAAAACAAAGACTCAACAGAAACAGAAAAATCACCGCAGCGCCGAGCCCGGCATAGATCATTCTGCTCTTCTTTAAATCCGCCTGACGACTCTCTTCGGCGATCATCTCACCGTGTTCCATGTATTTCATGACATCCGCCCTCCTTTCCGGTTCAGCAGCACGAACACCATCACAAAACTACCGATAATGCTCGTGAACAGATTCAGAGAATCCGTCATGCCAAGAACCCGTGCCACATCATAGATAATCGTCATCAACAGTGCGCCGAAGGCGATGGAAGCCGGGAACAGGATTTTAAAATCCGGACCTGCCACCCTGCGAATGATCTGGGGCGACATAAAACCAATCATGCCGATATGTCCCACATAGGCGGTTACAACGGCGGTCATCAGCGTGGAGGCGCCCATCATCAGCAGCTTATACAGCCGGACATTCATGCCCATCGAACGCGCCGCGTCCTCACCGAAAGTGAGCATATTCATTCTGCCGGAAAACGCCGCAAGCAGCGCCATACACGGGATCAGCACCACGCACATGGACAAAAGGTGTTCCGCCGTATAGGCACGATCCAGCGACCCCATCGAAAGGCTCCGCAAAAGTTCAATCCTCTCATCGGAAGGATTTTTCACAATGATATAGTATTGTATCAGGGAACAAAAGCTGCCGATCACGGCAGAAAAAACCGTGCCGGACAAAATCATGGCACTGGAAGAAATCTTCCCCCGCCCCGCAATAGTGGCGATACTGACCACCAGCAGGACACCAAACATACATCCGCCGAACACAATCACCTGCTGCAGGTTTCTCTGAAAAAAGTTTGCCTGCGAGGCAATCTCCGATATGTCGTCGGCCGAATAGACAGCCAAGGTTTCCGTGGTTGTCTCAAACAACAAAACATAAATCAGATTGCCCAGCGTACCGCCGGACTGGATACCCAGCGTTGAGGGACCGGCCAGCACATTGCGAAAGGTACCCTGCAGCAACGCGCCGCAGGCTGCCAGCGACGCACCGATCACTCCCACAATCAGATAGCGGATAATCTGGAAATTAATGCCTCCCGGCGCTCCGTTCCCAATTATAAACTGATAAAGATTGTTAATGTTCTGTCGGGCAATCCGCAGAACATAGGCAAGAGAAAACTGTATTCTCACGGTCGAAACAGAATATTCCATCACAAAAACCAGTGAGAACACAAAAATCCCCGCATAAATCAAAAACAGCAGGGCGACGATGCCCCATTTATTATTTCTTTTCGTCTCGTTTTTACGGAACACAGAAACCTCTTCCGCAGATTCCCTGAAGTGAATGCGGTCATTTTCCTGTTCCCCTGTCTGTCTGTTCATATACACTAACATATCTGACCGCCGTTCTCTGATCCGGTTTTAACAAAACACACCGCATCGGGCAAACGACAGCCAGCCCCTATTCTCCCAGTATGGATGAGGTATCCACACTGATATTATAAAATGTACTGTAAAACTCTGATACCATGCTACGCAGCTCATCGAGGCTTATGCCGCCTTCCCCATTCTGAAACTTATAAGAGAGCCAGGCCGCCTCCAACGGCGCCTCGATTCCAGCCGTCCAGCTCGCGACACCGGTCGGGTTGACATAGATACCGTAATCTCCCACAATCGAACTTCCGATCGTTTGCCCTGAACCGTCACTGAAGCCAAGCGCAGTGTTTCCCGCCGCATCAACATTTCTCCCATAGACATCCCAGTGAAAATCACTTTCGATTGCCGTCTTTACAGAACTGTCAGAAACAACAACCGCCGGAAACGACGCATCGCCCAATCCGGTTCCCGCAAGTGTTTTCGTAAGTATCGTACCATAGGAAAAAGTTCCGTTTCCTCCGGTTACATAATTCAGCCAGTAATTATTCTCCAGAGGAACAATATAGTAATTATCCAGCCCGCGGTTCGTCAGATTCGCATATCCCATACACTCATTTAAAGGAGCTGTTTTCGCTCCTTTCCATGCGATTGCCACACCGTATCCGGCTCCCCACACGCCGCTTATATTATTTTTAATTTCCCAATAGGCAGTATCATCCCAGGCAGAAACATAAAGTGTAGTCTTTGCACTTCCTTTTCCGCTAACCGCATTCACTACACGATCCGCCCAGCTGCTGTACTGTTCCGCGATCTGCGGTGCGTTCGTACCGCCATCGGAGGACTGATCTCCCAAAACCTCGGCGATCAGTGTCACAGCGGCCTCAATATTGGAAATGGATGTGAAAGAATGAATGACCACGTAGGAAATCCCTGCCTCCTCCAATGCCTCGATTTGTTCCGAAGAAAATGTACTGTCCCCGCTGATCTCAAAGCAGACGTCAGGCTTCGCGGCAACCAGAGCCTCAAAGTCGGCGGATGTGATCGTCTCCGATCCGTCGTCATCCCACCAGGTCTGCACATCCGAAACACCCTGAGAAGAAAACACGCTCTGCACCAGACCGCTCCCCGTAAAGCTGCCGGATGAGCCGAGCAGACGGCCGCTTCCGCCGAGCATCTCTACAATGACCGCAGCCTCGCCCACGGCCGTGACTGTATCTACATCAACCGGGACCTCGACATACTCTCCCCTGGCATCAACAATCTGCTTTTTCTCCTTCTCCGCGGTAGGTTCTGTCTCCGTACCCGACTGTGAATCATCGTCAAGACTGCCGTCTCCGCCATTGTTCTCCTCATTGTCCTCTCCGGAACCGGTTTCACTGTCTGAACCATTCTGTGAAGAGCTCTGGTCTGATGCCTCGCCTCCGGAAGAATCACCCTCTCCGGAACCGGAACTGTTACTATCTCCCGATCCGGAACTTTCTGAAGCATTTTCCGAGGAGGTGTCTGTCGCCTGCGAAGCAGTTCCTCTGTCATCCGCATAATCATTATATGTAGAAGAATATGTCTGATCCGCCTGATCATTCCCGTCTCCGTTCAATGCGTCCTCTCTGGTCTGATCACGTTTGGAATCCGAATCATCTATCTCATCCTTCGGTGCCAGATCCTCGTCCTGATTTTCATTTCCCTCATCATTGTCAATGGAATCCGTCTCTGTATCCTCATCCACATCATGATCCTGTTCATACACGGTCTGCACCAACACCGGACTTTTTCGACATCCTGTCTGGCAGACACACAGACATCCGACTATGATAAGCAAAAGCGTTTTGTTCATTTTATTTCTGTTTATCATGATTTTTCCCAAACTTTCAACAGCAGAGAGCCGCTCACTGCCGATCCAATCAGCCGTGCAGCGGCTCTCCTTTACGTGAGCACTACATTAGCGTTGCTATAAATACTTTACCGTATATATCAATTAGTTCCAGACTCCAGCATATACCTCATCGGTTGCTTTTCCAAAAGGAACAACCTTGTCAGCATTTCCGGAAGAAATCGTATTCTTGATATAATACGTATTTCCACGGCGTACCGCCAGCGTATCTGTTCCGTTGCCGTTCCAGTCACCAACCAGAACCGCATCGTCTGCTTTACCATAAGATTTCACGATATCCGCATTTCCGCCGGCAATCGTGTTCTTGAAGTAGTATGTATTTCCGCGGCGTACCGCCAGCGTATCTGTTCCGTCACCATTCCAATCGCCGACAATCACGGTATCTGTCGCTTTACCGTAACCAACAACCTTGTCAGCATTTCCGCTGGCAATCGTATTCTTGATATAGTATGCATTTCCGCGGCGTACCGCCAGGGTGTCTTTTCCGTCGCCATCCCAGTCGCCGACCAGAACCTCATCGTCTGACTTGCCATAGTATATAGTTGTCGTATCCTTATTC
>JAJQFQ010000117.1 GCA_021201035.1 Clostridiales bacterium | reverse complement strand
AAACGGAACCCGGACATCTCTTTCGTTTGACAGCGATGCGTCGGAATGGTAATATGTCTAAGAAATCACATATAAAAACTATGAAATGGAAAATGTGCAGAAAGAGTATGGGAATAATGGATTTTACGAAGGATCAAATGGAACGTTATTCCAGACATTTTGTATTGGATGAAATCGGTCCGCAGGGACAGCGGAAGTTATCGGATGCGAAAGTTCTCATCATCGGAGCCGGAGGGTTGGGATCCCCTGTGGCCATGTATCTGGCGGCAGCCGGAATCGGCTCGATCGGTATTGCCGATGCGGATGATGTGGATCTGTCCAACTTACAGCGCCAGATTCTCCATGGAACGCAGGATGCCGGCAGGGCGAAGGTGCTGTCCGCGAAAGAGACGCTGAACCGGATGAATCCGGATGTCGCGATTCATACATATCGTATGCTTGTGACTGCGGACAATATTATGGAACTGATTCAGAAATATGATTTTATCATTGACGCGACGGACAATATTCCGTCGAAATTTCTGATCAATGATGCTTGTGTGCTGGCGAAGAAACCGTTTTCTCACGCAGGAGTCATCCGTTTTCAGGGACAGCTGATGACTTACGTCCCGGGAGAGGGACCGTGCTATCGCTGTGTGTTCCGGGATCCGCCGCCGAAGGATGCGGTACCGACCTGCAAAGATGTGGGCGTAGTCGGCGCTATGTGCGGTGTGATCGGGAGTCTGCAGGCAATGGAGGCAATTAAGTATATTCTGGGTGTCGGCGATCTGCTGACAGGGACGCTTCTGACCTGCGATGGGCTGACTATGCGGTTTCGGAGAGTGCCGCTGCCGAAGGATACGTCGGACTGCCCGGTGTGCGGCACACATCCGACGATTATGAACCCAGGCTCTTAGTCTTGAGACTGAAGTGAAACACGAAATGATACTGTGATAATGAAAGATATGGAGACAGAGTATGGATTTGGAACGACTGGTAGAAAAACGAAATACAGGATTTGCAAAGGAAATCGGCTTAAAGATCACGGATATCCGGGAGGGATATGCCAGAGGGGAGCTTGAGCTGCGTCCCATGCACGGCAATCCGATCGGTTCGATTCACGGCGGTCTGATTTTTACGGTTGCCGATACGGTGGGCGGCACGGCGGCTACCAGCAGAGGCAGGTTCGTGACGACCGTATCCGGAAATATCAATTATCTGCGCCCGGCGATGAATTGTGAAAAGCTGATCGGAGAGAGTGTCGAGATCAAAATCGGCAAAAATATGTGTGTCTATGATGTGGTGATTACGAATGAGACAGGGAAAGAGATGGCAAAGGCAACGATGACATACTATTATCTGCAGAATGTGCCGCCGGTAGAGGATACATTGTCAGAAATAAAAGAAAAATAAAAGAAATGAGGTAATGTTATGTATTGCACCAGAAATGTAACGAATGATTTGATATGGGTGGGAGGCGACGACCGCAGGCTTGCCATGTTTGAGGGCGTCTATTCGGTCCCGGACGGCGTTTCCTACAACTCCTATCTTCTTCTGGATGAGAAGACGGTTTTATTTGACACGGTGGACAAGGCCGTGGACACCGTGTTTTTTGAGAATGTTACACATGCACTGGACGGCCGGAAGCTGGATTATCTGGTTGTTCACCATATGGAGCCAGATCACTCTGCCACGCTGGGAGGGATTCTGCTGCGCTATCCGGATGTGACAGTGGTCTGCAATAAGAAGACGGAGGGGATGATCTATCAGTTCTTCGGCGCGGATCTGCAGATGAATGTTCAGATCGTGAAGGAGGGCGATGTGCTGGAGACAGGCGCGCATAAGCTGACCTTCCTGATGGCGCCGATGGTACACTGGCCCGAGGTTATGGTTACTTATGACGCTGCGGATCAGATCCTGTTCTCCGCGGATGCTTTCGGTACATTCGGCGCGTTAAACGGTGCCCTGTTTGCGGATGAGGTGGATTTTTTTGCTGACTATCTGAAGGAATCGCGCAGATATTATACAAATATCGTCGGAAAATACGGCACGCAGGTGCAGGCGCTTCTGAAAAAAACGGCTGCGGTTGAGATCCGCATGATCTGCCCGCTGCACGGTTTTGTATGGCGTGAGAATATCAGTGCCTATGTCGAGAAATATCAGCAGTGGAGCCGCTACGAGCCGGAGGTATCCGGCGTGATGATCGCTTATGCTTCCGTGTATGGGAATACGGAGAATGCGGCGAATATCCTGGCTTGCCGGCTTCGAGACAGAGGGATTAAAACGACCGTTTTTGATGTGTCCGTGACTGCTTCCTCCGAGATCGTTGCCGCATCGTTTGCATACAGCCATCTGGTGTTTGCATCTACCACGTATAATGCGGGTATTTTCATCACGATGGACGAACTGCTGCGTGATCTGGCGTCACACAATCTTCAGAACCGGACGGTCGCTTTTATTGAGAACGGTTCCTGGGCGGCGACCAGCGGCAGGCAGATGAGAGAGATTATCGGCAGCATGAAGAATATGACTGTTCTGGAGGAGAGCGTTTCCTTAAAATCCGCACTGCGCACGGATCAGGAGGAGGAGATAAATCGATTAGTCGGCGCATTGGCGGCTTCCATGCAGGCATAACGAAAGCTTTGATGCAAAATAACATAGAGCATATATCAAATGCGGGGCAGATTTTTCTGCCCCGATTTCTATATGGTTTCAATGATACAGGAATGTTTTTTACGGTTTTTCCCTGTTGCGTTCTTATCGTAATTTATTCCGACAAGGATCAGGTTTCCGAAATGTTTTTTCAGATCACCGTCATATCGGTTTTCATGAATTTGGCGGATGGCGGTATCGGCATCCTTATCATATTTTAATTCAATGATCATGACCGGTTTGTCCGTATCTTTGCGAGGCAGAAAAACCAGATCAGCGAATCCTTTTCCCTGCGGAAACTCCGGAACAATCTTGTAAAACCGGCGTGCAGTGTAGTAGGCAATCATGATGGCGCTGCTTAAGGATGCCTCATTGTTATATCTGAGTACGGAGGAGTTGGCGCTGTGTACCCGCTCCAAAGCCTCGGCTACGGCATCTGAGTCGCCGCGGATGGTAGCCTCCAGCAAATCCTCTGACTCCTGAAGCAATTTCCCGATATCACCCCAGCCGTCTCCGCGGATGGCGTCTGCGAAAGCGTCTGCAACCTCCTGGTTCGGGATGAATGCCCGGCGTTCTTTGGCATGGTACCCCAGATAACCCAGGTGGATTAATAAGGTAAGAACGTCATCTTTATTTTTGAATGTAGTTATATCATTTTGAAATGTGCTGACGGTAACCCGGACTTCTTCTCCGCCGAGCATGGCAATGATGGCATCCTTCAGTCCGTCAAAGTTCATGCTGATATAATTCTTCAGTGATTCATACGTCTCAGAACCGGTCCAGTAATTCGCGTATTCTTCATTTATGACAGCTTTGATGACGGAGTTCGGATTATATATATGCTGTATACGATTGAAAGAATATCCGTCATACCAGGCGCTCATTTTTTCAAAATCCATCTCATGGTCATCGCAGAGCTGTTTGACTTCCTGCTCTGTAAAACCGATATATTTTGCCAGTTTGGCAGGATCAGTCATCGTGAATTCCAGAAAATCGGTCAACGCTGATTCCGTCCCGTATTTTTTGATCGGAAGAATACCGGTCATATAAGCTGCGGCAATGGTCTTGTCTGTGGAAGGACCTCCTTTAAAAAGGCCTCTCAGCAGCTGTACATATTCTTTTTGCAAGGCATCGTCGTGTTTTGCTTCCCGGAACAGGGCATCCCATTCGTCAATAATGATGATGAATCTGTTCCCGGTTTGTTCTGAAACATGCAGAAGGGCTTCTGCAAGGATTGTTTCAGCGTCTTTTATGTGCTGCGGATATTTCTTTCTTAATTCCTCGATCACAGCTGTCTGAATGGTGGAAACTATTTTGTTAATGTCGGAGATTATGGAAATAAATCTGGTTACATCCAGATAAATAACATCATACTGATTCAGACCTTTTTCAAAAGATTTTTTGTCCGCTATTTCTAATCCGTCAAACAGAGAGCGGGAATCACAGCTTTTATCGTAATATGCGCACAACATTTTTGCCGCAAAAGATTTTCCGAATCGGCGGGGACGGGAAAAGCAGGTCAGTTTGCGAGGGGTATCAATGGTACTGTTCACATAATCGATCAGTCCTGTTTTATCAACGTAAATATCGTTTCGGATGATCTGAAAACCCTGATTGCCCGGATTTAAATAGGTACCCATATGTCTGGCTCCCTTCTTGCGTTTAATGATTCCTTTGATCGTTTGTTTGGTAAAATGTATGGCGTAAATCCTGTTCATTGATATTATACCGCTTTTTTTGTTATGGTTCCATATAAATATGTAATTTATTTCCTGATTGTAAAATTATGGAAAATCAAGTATACTCTTCGTAGCAGTTATGGGTTAGGTTTATTGGGAAAGAAGGTATACAAAAGGAATGTTTGAAGAGATGAAAAGGAGAACCGGTATAGGCAATGTCTTTGACCGCGTAAAAAATACGGATAAGGAAATCAAGGAAACAAAGGAAACTAAGAGCGGCAGCGAAATATCCGCAAAGGAGAAGAATAAGGAGCGCCCATGCCCGAAGTGCAAGGCGCCTCTTCTGGGGCGTGTCGTCAAGGCAAATTATTATGTCTGTCCGGTGTGCGGCGGATATTACCGTGTCCATGCGTACCGCCGGATCGAGATGATCATCGATGAGGGTACCTTTGAGGAATGGAATAAGGAGATGCCGATCGTGGATCCGCTGCATTTTCCGGACTATGAACATAAGGTGGAGGAGACGCGGGAGAAGACGAATCTGAATGAAGCGGTGGTTACCGGTCGCGGAAAGATTTATGGCTATGATACTGTGATCGCGGTCTGCGACAACCGTTATCTGATGAGCAGTATGGGTCATAATATGGGCGAGAAGATCGCTCTGGCCGTGGAACGGGCGACGGCGGAGCGCCTGCCGGCGATCATTTATGCGGCTTCCGGCGGCGCGAGGATGCAGGAGGGCATGATTTCCCTGATGCAGATGGCGAAGACGTCCGCGGCGTTGAAACGTCACTCGAAGGCAGGACTCCTCTTTGTGAGTTTTCTGACCGAGCCGACCACGGGCGGGGTGACAGCCAGTTTTGCGATGCTCGGTGATATTATTCTGGCGGAGCCGGGAGCCTTGATCGGGTTTGCCGGACCGAGAGTCATTGAACAGACGATCAACCAGAAGCTGCCGGAGGGCTTTCAGCGTGCGGAGTTCCAGCTGGAGCACGGATTTGTCGATCAGATTGTGGAACGGCGGGATCAGAAGGAAGTTCTGGGTACGATTCTGAAGATTCACAGTGGCGAGAATAACTGGCAGCAGTGGACACAGAGGGGCGGCGAGAAGCCGGATCATGTCAACATTCTCGCGGGAGCGGCGTCCGCGCTGGCGGCTGACCCGGAGACGCTGCCGCCGAAGAGCCGGAGGGCGCCGTTCTCAGGGACGATGCGGCAGGTGACACTGGATAAGATTGACCGGCGGCATCAGGAGCCGTGGGATGTGGTGCGTCAGTCCCGGAAGAGCGGACGGCCGACGTCCATGGATTATATTGAGACATTGTTTGAGGATTTTCAGGAGTTTCACGGCGACCGTTATTTCGGGGACGACGGAGCGGTTGTCGGGGGTGTTGCTTTCTTCGGCGGCATGCCGGTGACAGTGATTGGACAGGAGCGGGGGCGCGATTCTCAGGACAGCGTTCGCCGCAAGTTCGGCATGTCGAATCCGGAGGGGTACCGTAAGGCGCTGCGTCTGATGAAACAGGCGGAGAAGTTCAACCGGCCGATCATATGCTTTGTGGATACGCCGGGCGCTTATCCGGGCATGGAGGCTGAGGAGAGAGGACAGGGTGAGGCCATTGCCCGGAATCTTTTCGATATGTCCGACCTGCGGGTGCCGGTCTTAAGCATTATCATCGGACAGGGCGGGAGCGGCGGTGCGCTGGCGCTGGCGGTATCCAATGAGGTCTGGATGATGGAGAATGCAACCTATTCCATTCTTTCTCCGGAAGGATTCGCGTCCATTCTGTGGAAGGACGCGAAGAAGGCGGATGAGGCGGCGAAGGTCATGAAGATTACGGCGGAGGATCTGTACAAACTCGGCACGATTGAACGGATTATCTGTGAGGATAAGCCGGCGACGGCGGAGAATTTGCTGCAGATCAGTGAGATCATTGACCGGCATATGAGGAACTTCTTCGCGGCCTGTGCCGATAAATCTCCGGAGGAGCTGGTAAACCAGCGATATGACCGTTTCAGGAACTGCTGATATATGGTGGTGTTTGTGCCGCAGTCATTGTTGTTTATTGTCTGGAAAGTATTTCTTACGATTCGGATTTACAGATGAATAAAATCCCTCTGGCAGAATGGGGAAACCGAATCTGCACAGGGGGATTTTTGTATCATACGATTCAAACGTTTTTATATGCCGGCATATAAATGTATACAATCGGTTTGCGCATATTTAAACCAATAGAAGAACAATTATGAATTCTTTGCAATACTCTATTCATTTTCTGAATAAATTCGGCTCTGCTTTTATGTTATTTTTTCATAAAGAGAGGTTTCTTTTGTGTCAACAATATTTCGGTTCGGGTATATGAAAGATTTTGATTTGCCCGGATTTGAATATAGATATCCTCTTTAGAAGGAACAGCCTGGTCGGGTATACAGACAGGGGCTGTTCTTTCTGCTTCAGGAAAATATTATTTTGGTAAGTGAAGGTCAGCTTAAAGATGGTATCTTTATATTTATGATAGCAGGCCGTTACATTCGAATCCATGATGATCACATCCTCTGTATAGAACACGAACAGCAATATCAAAATATCACAAAATACTTAAAAAATATTAATATAAATAAAAAAGGCTTTATGCGGATTGCCTGACGCTTTTTTTCTCATATTCGATTGGCAAACTTCCGAGTCCCCGATCTGAAAGATGAAAACGGTTGCCTCTCCCGGATTTTCGAGTATAATGTAGGTGGAAAACAGCAGGTGTATCAAGGTTATACTTACAGATCGTCCTGAATAGTTACAAAATCTCATCATAAATATTTAGGAGATGCCCCATGAATTTGTATTTTGCCCCGCTGGAGGGGATCGGAGGCTATATATACCGGAATGCGCAGGCGGATTTTTTCCCGAAAGCGGACAGATATTTTTCTCCGTTTCTGTCGCCGGGTACGGGAAAACGGCTGACTCCGAGGGAGTACCGGGACATCGCGCCGGAGCATAATGAGAATATTCATCTTGTCCCGCAGATTATGACGAACCGCGCGGAAAGCTTTATCCGGACGGCGAACGAATTGAAAACACTTGGTTATGAAGAGGTCGATCTGAACCTGGGCTGCCCGTCGCGAACAGTTGTGACGAAAGGGCGCGGCGCGGGTTTTCTCGCGTATCCGGAGAAACTGGATCAGTTTCTGTACGATATTTTTGATAAAACGGATATGACAGTTTCTGTTAAGACGAGAATCGGCATGGAAGATGCGGAGGAGTTTGTACGCCTTCTGGAGATTTTCAACCGGTATCCGCTTGCAGAACTGATCATACATCCGCGTCTGCAGACGGATTATTATAAAAATCATCCGAATATGGAAATGTTTGCGTATGCGCTTGGTCATACGAATCTGCCGGTTGTGTATAACGGCGATCTGTTTTCCGTTTCGGATGTTCAGCGTTTTGCGGAGAGATATCCTGCCGCCCGGACGGTAATGATGGGAAGGGGTGTGCTGTGTGATCCGTCGTTGTTCGGGAAAATCAGGGCAGGTTTGTCCGAACCGTTTTTGACTGAACGGGAGATTGGCGACAGACAGAATTTGCTTGAGCAGATGGATGGAAAAAAGACTGACTCGAATGTTTATTTCTGGGGAAATAACGATGAACGTGTTATTATGAAAGAACGTCTGCGGGATTTCCATGACAGGCTGCTGTCAGACTACGCGGAAGTGCTCTCCGGTGAAAAACCGCTGCTTTATAAGATGAAGGAAATCTGGTTTTATATGGCGCATATTTTTACGGATTACAGTAAGTATGAGAAGAAAATACGAAAATCCATGCGTCTTACAGATTACAGGGCTGCCGTCAACAGCCTTTTCGCGGAGCAGGAGCTGCAGATGTCTGATTTTGAAGGCTAATGTTTTATTGATTTGTATGAATTAAATGATCTCCCGGAGCAAAAATGTAAAATGTCTTTTTTACAGTGCAAAAAAATGTAAAAAGAAAAAGGAATTCGGATTTTTTTGCCGAATATAATAAGTGAGGTTATATTTTGAGGTTGTATGTATGACGATTCGAGAGCAGCTGGAGCTGAGAGAACGTGAATATTTAAGCCCGTTTGCCTCATTGAGCGAGCATTCCCGCGGGCGGGACATGCCGGAGGCACCGTGTGATATCCGTCCGGTCTATCAGAGAGACCGGGACCGGATTTTGCACAGCAAGTCATTTCGCAGGCTGAAGGACAAGACACAGGTGTTTTTGTCTCCGAGAGGCGATCATTACCGGACCAGACTGACGCATGTGCTGGAGGTCTCGCAGAATGCCCGGACGATCGCGAAGGCGCTGCGCCTGAACGAGGATCTGGTCGAGGCAATCGCGCTGGGACATGATCTGGGACATACGCCGTTCGGACATGCCGGGGAACGCATGCTGAACGAGCTTTGCGAGGGCGGATTTTTACATAATGTCCAGAGCGTACGGATTGTGGAACGTCTGGAGAAGGACGGGCGCGGACTGAACCTGACCTGGGAAGTGAGAGACGGCATATTAAATCACAAGACCAGCGGCCGTCCGTCCACGCTGGAAGGGAAGATTGTCCGGTTGTCGGACAAGATTGCCTATATTAACCACGATATCGATGACGCGATCCGGGCGCATGTACTGTCGGAGGAGGATATTCCCGACAATCTTCGGGATATTCTCGGACACTCGACCAGGGAGCGTCTGAATACATTGATTCACGATATGATTATTAACAGTCAGGATCAGAATGATATCCGTATGTCCGGGGAGGTTCACGCGGCAATGGATGAGCTGCGCCGGTTTATGTTTCAGCATGTATACACGGCTCCTGCCGCCAAGGGTGAGGAGGACCGCGCGCGGGATCTTCTGGAACGGCTGTTTGTATATTATATGAAGCATATAGAGGAGATCTCACCGACGTATTTTCGTATGTATGAGGCGGGAGAGCCGAAGGACCGGGTGATCTGCGATTACATCGCAGGCATGACGGATCAGTATGCGGTTGCAAAGTATAACGAGATTTTTGTGCCGAAACAGTGGCAGGTTTATTGAGATTTTTGATCGGCGCGCTGCATGAACAGCGCATGGAAGTTTGTCGGGTTTTCATGTCGGAGCAGCGGCAGATATGCGGAGAGTGATGAGGCATGGCTTTTTATCCGGAGGAACTGATCGAGGAGGTCCGATCCCGCAATGATATTGTGGATGTGATTTCCGGTTATGTTCGTTTACAAAAAAAAGGCAGTACATATTTTGGTCTCTGTCCTTTTCATAATGAAAAGACGCCGTCCTTTTCCGTGTCGCCGGGCAAGCAGATGTATTATTGTTTCGGCTGCGGCGCCGGGGGAAATGTCCTGACGTTTGTGATGCAGTATGAGAATTTTACATTTCCGGAGGCTATACAGAGTCTGGCCGGCCGGGCCGGCATTACATTGCCGGAGCGGGAGATGAGCACGGAGCAGAGGCAGCGGGCGGATCGCCGCGCGAAACTGCTGGAGATCAATAAGGAGGCGGCGAAGTATTTTTACACGCTTCTGCGGGATCCCCGGGGGGAGCGTGCGCTGACATATTTTCAGAAGCGGGAGCTGACAGCACAGACCATGCAGCATTTCGGACTGGGCTATGCCGACAAATACAGCAATGACCTGTATCGGTATCTGAAGAAAAAGGGTTATTCCGACGATCTGTTAAAGGACAGCGGTCTGGTTTCTGTCGATGAGACCAGAGGAGGATATGATAAGTTCTGGAACCGCGCCATGTTTCCCATTATGGATGTGAACCATCGCGTGATCGGTTTCGGAGGACGGGTCATGGGTGACGGGGAACCGAAATATTTAAATTCTCCGGAGACCATGATTTTTGATAAAAGCAGGAATCTTTACGGGCTGAATTTTGCCCGTTCATCCAAACGGACAGGCATTCTGCTCTGTGAGGGATATATGGATGTGATTGCCCTGCATCAGGCAGGGTTTGACAATGCGGTTGCGTCTCTGGGGACGGCTTTTACCTCCGGACACGCGAGTCTGCTGAAGCGTTATACGAAGGAAGTATATCTGACCTTTGACAGTGACGGGGCGGGTGTCCGCGCCGCGCTGCGCGCCATTCCCATATTAAAAGAGGCGGGACTGACGGCAAAGGTGATTGATATGCAGCCGCATAAGGACCCGGACGAATTCATCAAGGCGCTGGGGGCGGAGGCGTATCAGAAGCGCATAGACGCTGCAGAGAACAGCTTTCTGTTTGAAATACGGATGCTGGAGCGCGATTATGATCTGTCGGATCCCGAGAGCAAGACGGCGTTCTTCCGCAGGGTTTCGGAGCGTCTGCTTACGTTCCGGGAGACGCTGGAGCGTGAGAATTATATAGAGGCGATTACCCGGAGATATCAGATTGGTTTTGAGCAGCTGCGTTCCATGGTGAATCATGCGGGGACAAGAGAAGGTATCGCCGCACGGGAGAAGCCTCTGCCGGTTCGTTCCCGCAAGACAAAAGAAAAGGACGATGGGATGAATCAGTCCCAGAGGATGCTTCTGACGTGGCTGATTGAAGAACCGTCTATGTTTGACGCGGTCGGCGCTTATATCACGCCGGAGGATTTTACCGGGGAGTTATACCGGCAGGCGGCCGGAGCTCTTTATGAGCAGCATAGCCGGGGCGAGCTGAACCCGGCACGGATTATCAGCCTGTTTCCCGGCGAAGAGCAGCAGAGGGAAGTCGCCGGACTGTTTCAGGCGGGGATGCGGCTGCCGGATGACAGCCGGGACAGACAGAAGGCGCTGACGGAGACGGTGCGCCGCGTGAAGCAAAACAGCATTGAGGCGCAGATGAGACAGCTGGATCCGACGGATATTGCCGGATTGCAGCGGCTGATGGAGGACAGGAAAAGCCTGGCAAAATTGCATATTTACATAGATTAGGGACACAATGTTACTATTGAATAGGTTCAAATTTTTGGAAGGATGAACAAAATGGCAGAAAAAAATGACCAGAAGATGAAAGATAATACGGAAAATAAGGCGGAAGTGTTTCAGAAAAAACTGCCGGAGCTGCTTGCGCTCGCAAAGAAAAATAAAAATATGCTGGAGTATCAGGAGGTAGGGGATTTTTTTAAGGATTTTGATCTGAATGCGGAGCAGATGGAGCGGATTCTGGATTATCTGGAGGCCAATAACGTCGACGTTCTGCGCATCGGCGGTAAGGATGAGGATATCCTGATCGATACGGAGGAGGCAGAGAATATCGATGCGGAGGAGGAAATCGATCTGGGGAAGATCGACCTCTCTGTTCCTGACGGGGTCAGTCTGGAGGATCCTGTACGCATGTATCTGAAAGAGATCGGGAAGGTGCCTCTTCTGAATGCGGAGGAGGAGATCAGTCTGGCGAAAGAAATGGAGGCCGGCATCAATGCTTCAGAGGAGATAGAACGCCTGGAAGCTCAGCTCGCGCAGGCGTCGGAGGACGAAAAGGAAGCTCTTCAGAGTGAGATTGCCGCTTTGAAAAAGGTTGCGGACAAAGGTGCGGAGGCAAAGAAACGGCTGGCCGAAGCGAATCTGCGTCTGGTAGTCAGTATCGCGAAGCGCTATGTCGGACGGGGTATGTTGTTCCTGGATCTGATTCAGGAGGGTAATCTCGGTCTGATCAAGGCGGTGGAGAAGTTTGATTACAAAAAAGGATATAAATTCAGCACCTATGCGACATGTTGGATCCGCCAGGCCATCACCAGGGCAATTGCGGATCAGGCGCGGACGCTCCGTGTACCTGG
>JAJQFQ010000137.1 GCA_021201035.1 Clostridiales bacterium | reverse complement strand
GCCATTGTATGAAAGAGTAAATATCAACTGTGCAGGACTTATTTCCACCGGGAGTCGAGAGAGTGGAATTTAAAATTTCATTTTTCGGCATGGAATGAAAGAAAATCTAAAATTGTAATGATACATGGAATTTGGTATAATATTTTTCACTTAAGGTGCGAAATAGTTGATTACAATCGGAATTTACTATAGGAGACATGGTCATGGATAATGTAGAACGCAAAAAACAAGGGCTTCCTTATTGTTACGACGATCCGGCATTGTTAGGAGATCAGCATATTTATCAGAATAAAATGCGTGAGTATAATCAGACTTTGCCAACAGAAACAGAAAAACGACAGGATCTTTTAAAAGAAGTTTTTGCGGAAATAGGTGGTGGTTGTACGGTTGAGACGCCATTGAATGCAAACTGGGGATGCAGACATGTTCATCTCGGTAGTGGTGTCTATCTTAATTCTAATGTGACGTTCGTTGACGATGAGCATATTTTTATTGGAGATAACTGCCTGATCGCTCCGAATGTTGTATTCAGCACATCCGGACACCCAATACTGCCAATTTTGAGGGAACATCACTATGTTTATAATCTGCCGATTCATGTTGGAAAAAATGTGTGGATTGGTTCCGGGGCTCAAATTATGCCAGGAGTTACCATAGGTGATAATTCTGTAATCGGAGCCGGTAGCGTAGTTACAGGCGATATTCCTGCGAATGTGGTAGCATATGGTGTCCCGTGTAAAGTGATTCGTGAGATTGGAGATAAAGACAAGGAATATTACTATAAGAACAGAAAGCTGGATGTGTGGGAGTAGTTCAACTTTCGGTTTATCGAAGAGTTATACAAAGAGAAAAATCAGATTTTTTAAAATAATAGTAAAAGCAAGGCTTCCGAGGATATCCCGGAAGTCTTTGTTGTTTCGTGGGAAAGATCGCTCTATGAAACAACAACACTCCGTGAGGAGGCGCAACTCAGATCCTTCAAAACGCAGAACACGCAGCAGAAACTTGTTTTTTCTGTTAAAACCATTATAGTAATTTTGCAGGGAGGAACACTATGAAGGTGCATAAATATCAGGACGCGAACTTGTCAGAAGATTATGCGGATATTCACTATCGTGAAAAGAATGCACAGATTGACGGCTTGTTTCAATATCTGGAGGCAATGGATTCGATTCAAGGGAAAAATGATCGGGGAATTTGGGCGATCCCGATTGAGAATGTGTATTTTTTTGAAACGGTGGATCGGAAGACATGGGCTTATCTTGAAAAAGACGTATATGAAGTGGAGCCCGGTATCCATAAGCTTCTGGAAGAGTTTTCGGGAAAAGGTCTGGTGCAGATCAGCCGCTCTATGTGTGTCAATATTTTTAAGATCGATCATATTCAGGCAGATCTGAACATGCGATATAAGATTTTTCTGATTAACGGGGAGACCGTTATCATGAATCGAAGTTTTAAAAAGGACTTCTTTTCATACCTTGATCATCTGACAGAGAGAGGAGGGACAGATCATGAAGCTGATTAACCGAAAAAACTATATCCCGGTTGTGTGCATGGTGTTTACCGTCTGGTCTGCCCTGAAGCTGGTTTTTGAGGGACTTTCGGGGATGCCGGATGATTCTTGCATTGAAAATTTTGCGACACTTCTCATTTTATCTGCGATCGGGGTTGCGATTCTGGCAATTCACCCGCGGTTTTTAAAATTTCCGTTCTGGCTGGTTGTCTGCGTGCAGTATGCGGTGTTGATCGCTCTGGTGATGGCGTCCGTTTGGGTGGAAGGACATTTCTGTAAATTGGCAGGTACGGCATATCGGGATATGTTTTGGCAGGTTACGGTGGGTTTTTTTGTGCTTGCGGTGGTGTATTTTTTCTGGTGCCGTTTTGAAGTGAAAAAAGCGAATCGGCAGCTGCAGGAACTTATAAAGATGACGGGAGGCACAAAGAAATGGCCGGATTGCTAAAACGATTTCAACACAGCAGCAGGAAAGAAAAAAGGTTTTTATATCTGTCCTATGCAGCGAATGTGTTCCTACTTTCTGTTGTACTGATGATTGTGAAGTTGCTGGCAGAGACTTCTGTCGCATGATAACGACCGTCTGGATGCATATGTCAGTAAAGCATATATGGAAAAGCAGCTGGGGGGCAGAAAATCTGTATAACACTGTTTACTATATGGAAGCGCCGGCGGCGATTGATACTGACCATGTCTTTCTGTCACAGACCAACGAGGAAATCTGGGAAGAGAACTGGCAGCATATCGTTCAGGGGACAGAGACAATGGAATTGACTTTCTGGGTGATACTGATCTGTTCCATGTTTGCCATCTGTACCTGTCTGGTCATGTCCGGGGAGGATAATCGGAGAAACCTTGCGTATCTGCGGGGAATCGGAGCCGGAAAAGGGATGCTGCTGAAGATGTATCTGTTTCAGGCAATCTGGAATGTTGCCTGCGCGATACTGCCGGTAACATGGGAAGGCTTATCTGAAGGAGTGGAGAATCAGGGGGCGGATGAAGCGTTCAAAGCCGGAGACCAGCTTGGTTTGGGTTGGTGCTGTGAATAATATCAGGAATGCAGCGGAGGAAATTATGATTGTGTTGTGAGCAAGGGTTTGATACAATAAGGTTCGATCGATAAGTCATAGACATGAAATGTCTGCCTGAAATGACATAATTCTCGCTTTGTGTCGTGGTTATAATTATGAGAAAAATGTACGCTAAGGCTGAAAGGAGGGGATATATGGATTCAAAGAAAATAGGGGTTTTTTTAAAGACTCTGCGTAATGAAAAAGGTCTCACTCAGGAACAGCTTGCAGAAGTTTTTGGCGTATCCGGAAGAACCGTTTCTCGTTGGGAGACTGGAAGCAATTTACCTGATTTAAGTATTTTGATCCAAATGGCAGAATATTACGGTGTTGATATTAAGAATATTTTGAACGGTGAAAAGGAGAGCGAGAATATGGATAAAGAGTTGAGGGAAACCTTGGGAAAAGTAGCTGATTATAATGCTCTGGAAAAAAGGATAGTGAAACAGGCAAATAGCGTTGCTTTTTCACTGATTTTTGGTATTTATGGAGTAGATATATATACTATTAAAGATAATGCAGAGAAGGCAGTGAAGATAATCAGAAAATACAATGATGGTATAAGCGAATAGAATGAACTTACAAATTAAATAGAATGATTTAAATAAAATCAAGGCTTCCGAGGATATTCCCCGGAAGCTTTTTTACGTGGGCAAAAGCGCATGGAATGAAATGGACAAAATATGAACCAGAACTTGATAAAATAATACTTTTAGGTTAAAATATTATCTATGAATCAATTTGACTTATTAAAAACTCCGAGTGATGTTAATAAAGAAATTGCGATGAGAATGAGGCAGAGAAGAAAGGAGAAGAAATTATCACAGGTACAGCTTAGTGAGCGGTCCAACGTAAGCCTTGGCTCGCTCAAACGGTTCGAAGGAACCGGCGAAATTTCTCTGTCGTCACTCATCAAGATAAGCTTTGCGTTGGGATGTGAGGCAGATTTTGATGAATTATTTTCAAAGAAAGGATATGCATCGATTCAGGAGGTAATTGATGAGCAATTATAAGGTATTACACGTATGGATAGGCACTCGCAAGGTCGGAACGCTGGCACTGGCAGCAAATCACTTAGCTGCGTTCGAGTATGATCCTGAGTGGATTTCGGATGGATTTTCTATCAGCCCGCTGTCTTTGCCGCTGCAAAAAGGCGTTTTTATGCCAAAAAGATATGAAACATTTGATGGCTTATTTGGAGTTTTTTCGGACAGCCTGCCGGACGGATGGGGAAGACTTCTTGTAGACCGTTTACTGATAAAAGAAAAAATAAACCCTGCAGAGGTTGACAGCATGAATCGCCTGGCGATTGTCGGGTCTACAGGAATGGGAGCGCTTACCTATCAGCCGGAACGAAGTCTGACTGCGGAATGGTCAGAGATGTCTCTGGATCAAATTGCTCTGGAATGTGCAAAGGTGTTTAAAACGGAAGAATCTGATAATCTGGATGCATTATTTCGGATGGGTGGCTCCTCTGGCGGAGCAAGACCCAAAATTTTTTACAGGATTGACGGCGAGGAGTGGATTGTAAAATTCCCCTCTTCGATAGACTGGGAAAATATCGGAGAGCAGGAATATGACTATTCGGTGTGCGCAAAAAGATGCGGCATTGAAATGCTGGAAACAAAGCTTCTTTCCTCAAAATTGAATACGGGTTATTTTGCCGTGAAGCGATTTGACAGAGAACGTGATATGAGAGTTCATACGGTTTCGGTAAGCGGACTGTTGGAAACGTCACATCGTATTCCGAATTTAGACTATCACACCCTGATGCGGCTGACGATGCAGCTGACGCATAGCTACAAGGAAATTGAAAAGCTTTACCGGCAAATGTGTTTTAATGTCTTTGCGCATAACCGGGACGACCATTCCAAAAATTTCACTTTTTTATATAAGGATGATAAATGGCAGTTATCACCGGCATATGATCTGACATACAGTAATTCTATTGGCGGTGAGCATGCGACAACGGTCAATGGGAATGGGAGGGATCCGGGCATGGGGGATTTGCTTGCGGTGGCCGGACAGATTAAGCTGGATGAGAAATGGGCAAGGAGGGTTGCGGAGAATATCAGGGAGATTGTTTTTACTGATTTGAGAAAATATTTGAATCCGTAGAAGAGGTGAAACAGGATGATTCCGTATAACGATGATTATAATGAATTTAACAGACAGATCGATTTCGTCCTAAACAGATTCTCTCTGCGTGCGCCGTGGCAACACCTATTACATCAGTAACTCTATCAAATCCGGGAATGCAGATCAGACAATCTATTATGGACGGAGTACGGATGAAGTGTATGCCGGTAAGTGGAACTAAATTTACAACACAGAAATCCATTTGAGCGAATATGACAAACGGGATGCTGATGATTCCTTGATTATATGCCGAAACTATGCAGGAACAGTGGGTTAACTGTCCCTGTAGTTTATTTCATAAGAAAGTTCGTCCTATGAAATAAATTCACTCCGCTTTCTTTCCAAATCTTTCCTCATGTGGTAAGATAGTCTGCGGAATGCACACCAATAATATAGCTTGTTGCATTTGTTTATATCCAATATAGGCAAATGAATAGCTGACGATCAAGGAGAAATGTACATGGCAAAAAAGAAAGAAACAAAAACAAACGCGATGCGCATTCTGGAGTCGATGAAGATTCCGTTTCATCATTATACATACGAGTGTGAGGAGTTTGTGGACGGCCTGCAGATTGCGGATCAGCTGCAGCTTCCGCACGAAAAGGTCTATAAGACATTGGTGACCGTGGGCAGCAGCAAAAATTATTTTGTGTTCGTGATCCCGATTGCGGAGGAACTGGATCTGAAGAAGGCGGCACGGGTTGTGGGTGAGAAGCATGTGGAGATGATTCATGTGCGGGATATCAACAAGGTTACCGGTTACGTTCGCGGAGGATGTACGGCGGTCGGCATGAAAAAACAGTACGTGACGCGCATTGACAGCTCAGCCAGACAGCAACCGACGATCATTGTCAGCGGCGGCAGGATCGGTTCTCAGGTTGAACTTGCGCCGGATGATCTGGCTGCGGCGGCGCAGGCACAGTTTGCGGATCTGATTAAATAAGGGGGCTGTTTTTGCATTTGTGAGGCGGAGGACTGCAAATAGGAAAAAGATCTTAAAGTATAAAGAAAATGCTTGTAAACACGCTAAAGTTATGCTAGTATTTTTTTGAAATTGAATTCAGAAAGTTATGTAAGGACATGAATCGGAGCACGAGGCTTGGATTCTGTCCTTTTTTAATGCCCGTGCCCGGTTTGGTGTTCATGAATAGCCGCAGGTATATCTGCGGTTTATGGCAGAACGGCAGATTGGAAACCTGTGGCAGGCGTATGGCGCATTTCATAACAAGAAAGGAAGAGACGAATGAAATCAATTTCAAAGGGCAAAAGAAATTATGACAAACAGATGGCTGTGGGCTATATGGCCTACATGATGGGCGGCAGTTATTTTCATCGGTGCCGGTGTAAAAGTCCGGTAGAGGAAAAACATTTATTTCTACACTATGCGGAAATGCCCACAGAGAAACAATATCAGTATGAAGAAAAGATATTGAAATCGATAGAAGCAATAAACCCTGTGTTTTTGCAGATGCTGGGCAGTCTGAACTGTGAAGCGTTTTGTTATCATCGGCACGGAGAATATCGTATAGATTTCCGGACCGGAGGGTTTGAATCGATTCGGTTTGTCATTCGGAATAATGGTTCTTTCAGCATCATCCCCTTTCGGGGATGATTGCTTTTTCCGGCTCGGTATGTTATAATGTTAATAATTACATGCTGCAGAATATTTTTTGATAATAATGAGGGAAAGTATGAATTTTGAAAGAAAAAATCTCCTGCTCTATGCCATAACTGACCGGTCGTGGCTTCGGGGCGGGACGTTGTATGAGCAGGTTGAGCAGGCTTTGAAGGGAGGCGTTACGCTTCTTCAACTTCGCGAAAAAACGCTGAGTCAGGAATCTTTTTTACAGGAGGCCTTTCAGATTAAAGAATTATGCGACAGATATGAGGTTCCTCTTATCATCAATGATCATGTCGAAATAGCCCGTGCGGTGGATGCTGCGGGCGTCCATGTAGGACAAAAGGATATGGAGGCCGGCACGGTGAGGTCGATTCTCGGACCGGAGAAAATCATCGGCGTTTCTGCGCGGACGGTGGAACAGGCGGTTCTCGCCGAGCGGCAGGGAGCGGATTATCTGGGCGTCGGAGCGGTGTTTTCGACCGGGACAAAACAGGACGCACAGAATATCACAAAGGACAGATTGCGTGAGATCTGCCGGGCGGTATCGATTCCGGTCGTGGCGATCGGCGGTATTACGGCGGAGAATCTGACAGAGTTGGGCGGCAGCGGAATTCACGGCATCGCGGTGGTCAGTGCTGTCTTTGCGCAGGAGAGAATTGAAACGGCCGTACATGATCTGCGGCGGCGGACGGAGCAGATGCTGCAATTGTAAGCATTATGAAATCATGTATATCAGAGTCACAAGATGATAATTATGTGTAGGGAGAATGAATATGAGAAAAACAGCACTGGCGATCGCCGGCAGTGACTGCAGCGGCGGCGCCGGTATTCAGGCAGATATAAAAACAATGATGGCGAACGGTGTTTACGCCATGAGTGTGATCACGGCCATGACTGCGCAGAACACCACAGGGGTGACGGCGGTTCAGGAATCCGTGCCGGAGTTTCTGGCGCAGCAGCTGGACTGCATATTTACCGACATTTATCCGGATGCGGTGAAGGTGGGCATGGTTTCCTCAGCGGGACTTGTCCGCGTCATTGCGGACAGGTTGTCCTTTTATGGAGCGAAGAATATTGTCGTCGATCCGGTTATGGTTTCGACCAGCGGTTCTTCTCTGCTCGATGAGGCGTCGCTTGACGTTATGAAAAACGGTTTGTTTCCGCTGGCAGATCTGCTGACGCCAAATATTCCGGAGGCGGAAGTGCTGTCCGGATTGCGGATATCCACGGCGAATCAGATGCGGGAGGCGGCGGAGATGATCGGTGAGACATATGGCTGTTCTGTTTTGTTAAAAGGCGGACACAGTTTGCATGATGCGGATGATATTTTGTATCGCGGGGGGAATGATCGGAATGCTGACAGAGAAGCGGATGACCGGGTGACAGACCGTTTTCTGTGGTTTCACGGAAAACGCATCCATAATCCCAATACACACGGCACAGGCTGCACATTATCCAGCGCCATCGCCGCAAATCTGGCGAAGGGATATGATATAGAAACCTCCATCTGGCGGGCGAAGGAGTATCTGACGGGTGCGTTGTCAGCCATGCTTGATCTCGGAGCGGGGAGCGGACCGATGGATCACGGGTTTTTTATATCATAGTAGGAAAATAATACATCAAATTTGACGTGTTATCGTTAAATATGGTATATAATAAGTCAAATTTGACATATAAAGAATTTTAGAGAATTTCATAGAAAAGAAATAGTAAATCATCCGTCTATGTGGTATACTAACCACAATTTCAGGTTACTGACAGATCAAACCATAAAACGGCGGCCAGCGCGGCGCCTCGATCATAATTTTTGTTATGGCATTGCCTATGACACCGCATCGGAAGGCTGCACCGTGATTAGGAGTACAAAGACATCATGACAGACAACAATGATACCAGGGATACAGACATGACAACGAACAACAATGACAACGGGACACATTACGAAGAATATTGTTCCATGTGCCGCCGCCCGGAGAGCGTATGCGGCCGGCTGATCCATGTGCCGAATAATATCAATATCTGTGCGGACTGCATGCAGAAGACGTTTGACAGCATGGCGAACATGGGATTCTCAGATATGTTCGGACCGGAATTTAATATCGGCGACTGGTTCGGAAACGGCAGTAACTTTACCAACGGAACCGCAGGAAGCAATAACGGCAATAACAACGGAGCCACCGGCACCGGAGGAAACAGCAACGGCAATAATGCAGGAACCAACGGTAGCGATGGCGAAGGTAACCGTAGTAATGGCGGAGACAACGGCAGCAACACCGGCGGGAATGGTTTTAACAATAACAATATGGCCGGTAAGATTCCGAATATCAGTTTCATCAATATGTCTGATCTGCAGGGACTGTTCGGCCATCAGCAGAAGGTTAAGACAAAGCAGAAAAAAGAGTCAAAGAAGGCGGAACCGGTTCTGGATATCAAAAACATTCCGGCACCGCACAAGATCAAGGCGAGTCTTGATGAGTATGTAGTCGGACAGGATCATGCGAAGAAGGTCATGTCCGTGGCGGTTTATAACCATTATAAACGGGTCGCTTCAAAAGCAAATGTGATTCAGGACGGTATAGATATCGAGAAGTCCAATATGCTGATGGTGGGACCGACCGGAAGCGGCAAGACGTATCTGGTAAAGACTCTGGCCAGACTTCTTGATGTACCGTTTGCCATTGCAGACGCGACGTCACTGACTGAGGCAGGCTATATCGGTGACGATATCGAAAGCATGCTATCCAAGCTGCTGACGGCTGCGGACAATGACGTGGAGCGGGCGGAGCATGGGATTGTTTTTATCGATGAGATCGACAAGCTTGCAAAAAAGCGCAATGCGAACCAGCGCGATGTCAGCGGTGAGTCCGTACAGCAGGGACTGCTGCGGCTTTTGGAGGGGGCGGATGTGGAGGTCCCGGTGGGAGCCACGAACAAAAATGCCATGGTACCGATGACGACGATTGACACATCGAATATTTTATTTATCTGCGGCGGCGCTTTTCCGGGACTGGAGGACATCATCCGGGAACGATTGAACGAGCATGCTGCGATCGGTTTTCGCGCGGATTTGAAGGACAAATATGACGCGGAGGAGAATCTTCTCCGTCAGGTGAATACGGAGGATGTGCGGAAGTTCGGTATGATTCCGGAGTTTATCGGCCGTCTGCCGATCCTGTTTTCACTGGATGCTCTTACGGAGGATATGCTGGTACAGATCTTAAAGGAGCCGAAAAATGCGATCATCAAACAGTATCAGAAGCTGCTCGGCATGGATGAGGTACAGCTGGAGTTTGAGGACGAGGCATTGCGCTCCATCGCGCAGCGGGCGAAGGAAAAGAAGGTAGGGGCGCGTGCGCTCCGCTCCATTCTGGAAGAATTCATGCTGGATATTATGTATGAGATTCCGAAGGATGACAATATCGGAAAAGTGATCATCACAAGGGATTACATAGAGAAAACCGGAGGACCGGTGATACAGATGCGGGGAGTACAGGTTTTGGAGGACAGGCAATATGGCAATCAGAGTTGAGGGGAAGACATTTTTTCTGGAGACAAAAAACACATTGTATCAGATGAAGGCGGACGAGTACGGGGTGTTAAAGCATCTCTGGTACGGTGTGCGGACGGGGCAGGATATGGAGTACCTGCTGGATTATCCGGATGTCGGTTTTTCCGGGAATATTTATGAGGCGGACAATAACCGCTCCTATTCACTGGATACGATGCCGTTGGAGTACGCGACGGAGGGCGTCGGGGATTTTCGTATTTCCGCGGTCGGCGTCCGCTACCAGAACGGCGCTTCCGCGCTGGATCTCCGGTATGAGAGTTATCATGTGGAACCGGGGAAGTATTCCATTCCGGGTCTTCCCGCCGTCTATGCCGAGGAGTATGAGGCGGAGACGCTGGAGGTGACGCTGAAGGATACCGCGTCCGATATCCGCGTGGTTTTGAAATACGGCGTGCTGCCGGATTTTGATGTGATTACCCGGAGCGCGGTGGTTATCAACGACGGTGTTCAGACGGTCATGCTGAACAAGGCGCACAGCCTTTGTCTGGATATTCCTTACGGACAGTGGGAGTGGGTTCATTTTTACGGCAGATGGGCGAAGGAACGCACGCCGGAGCGAGTACCGCTGCTGCATGGGATTCAGGAAAGCTCAAGCAAACGCGGCATCAGCAGTCATCATCAGAACCCGGCAGTACTGCTCTGCCGGGAGGGGTGTACGGAGACCAGCGGTATCTGTATCGGCGCAGTTCTCATGTACAGCGGCTGCTTTCAGGCGCAGGTGGAGTACGATCAGCTGAACCAGACCCGTCTGGTGATGGGAATCAATACCCATACATTTTGTTGGGAGTTGGAGCCGGGCAAGCGGTTTTACACACCGGAGGTTATCCTGTCTCAGTCCAATTCCGGCATGGAGATGCTGTCCCATCAGTTCCACCGCTTAATCCGGGAGCATGTGTGCCGGGGTAAATATAAGATGATCGAGCGGCCGGTGTTGATTAACAACTGGGAAGCTACGTATTTTGACTTTAACGAAGATAAGCTGGTGGAGATCGCAAAAGGCGCGGCGGAGCTGGGGGTAGATATGCTGGTGATGGACGACGGATGGTTCGGAAAGCGCGACAGCGACGCTTCCGGCCTGGGCGACTGGTATGAAAATCCGGTGAAGCTGCCGAACGGCCTGTCGGGTCTTGCGGAGAAGATCAATGATCTGGGAATGGAGTTCGGCGTCTGGTTCGAGCCGGAGATGATCTCCGAGAACAGTGATCTGTTCCACACGCATCCGGAGTGGGCGATCCGTATTCCGGGTCGGAATCCGATGCGGAGCCGTTATCAGCTCGTGCTTGACATGAGCCGGCCGGATGTGCAGGATTATCTGTTTGACGTGATGAGCCGTATTTTAAACTCGGCCAATATTACCTATATTAAGTGGGATTTTAACCGGAGTGTCAGCGACTGGTATTCCGAACTGCTTCCGTCCGGCCGGCAGAAGGAGATGCCGCACCGTTTTGTGCTTGGACTCTACAGCCTGATGGAGCGTCTGACGCAGGCATTTCCAGATGTGCTTTTCGAGGGATGCTGCGGAGGCGGCGGACGGTTTGATGCGGGTATCCTGTATTACTGCCCGCAGATCTGGTGCAGTGATGATACAGATGCATTTGAGCGTACACAGATCCAGTACGGTACATCTTTCTTTTATCCGATTTCTTCCATGGGGTCTCACGTCTCGGCAGTGCCGAATCACCAGACCGGGCGTGTTACTTCGGTTAAGACGCGCGGCATCACCGCGATGGCAGGCAGTTTCGGCTATGAGCTGGATCTGAATAAGCTGACGCAGGAGGAGAAGGATGAGGTGAAATTCCAGATCGGCCTGTTTAAGGAATACGGTCCGCTCATTCACAACGGCAAGTATTACCGCCTGAGCAATCCGTTCGAGGATAAGTACGCCATCTGGGAATATGTCTCTACAGACGCGAAAAAGGTGCTTGTGCAGGGGATGATTTTCCGGACGGAACCGAATATGCTTCGTTACCCGATCTACCTGCGGGGGCTCGATCCCGAGAAAAAATACCGGCTGCGCGAGGATGGGATCATTTATTCCGGTAATGCGCTGATGAACGGAGGGATACTGATTCCGAAGGCGTGGGGAGATTACGTGCCGGTGGAGATGTATCTTGAGGCGATTGATGCGTGAGATCGAAGCATTCAAAAATCCATATTGTACTTTTTGTATATTGAAATCACGGTGCCGAAAGGTTCTTTGACTATCGACGTGCAGGTCAT
>JAJQFQ010000035.1 GCA_021201035.1 Clostridiales bacterium | reverse complement strand
CGTAAAACAGGAACTGACGGAGTATGAGCTGGTTGCCGAGAACTGGGGCGGCAGAACGATCTGCGTACCGGAATCCGCAAAGACGGGAGAGTGCATTCAGGAACTTCTGGAAATGGTTCTGTTGAGCGCGGAGGTTCTCGAATTAAAAGCCAATCCGAAGAGGAATGCGCGCGGCCTTGTGATTGAGGCGCAGCTTGACAAGGGACGGGGCGCTGTGGCTACCGTTCTGGTACAGAAGGGAACATTGAAGGTCGGTCAGAGTGTGGCGGCCGGCAGCTGCTACGGCAAAGTGCGCGCGATGATCGATGATACCGGTAGGCGTGTCAAAGAAGCCGGACCGTCCACACCGGTGGAGGTGTTGGGGCTGAACGGTGTTCCGAATGTCGGCGAGGTATTTGTCGTGTGTGATTCGGAGCGTGAAGCGAGAGATTTTGCTGCGACATTTGTCTCTCAGGAGAAAGAACGTCTTCTGGCGGAGACGAGGGCAAGAATGTCTCTGGATGACCTGTTTTCACAGATCCAGGCAGGCAGCTTAAAGGAACTGAATCTGATCGTAAAAGCGGATGTTCAGGGCTCTGTGGAAGCTGTGAAGCAGAGTCTGACGAAACTCTCCAATGAGGAGGTTGTCGTGAAGGTCATCCATGGCGGTGTCGGAGCGATCAATGAATCGGATGTTTCGCTTGCCGCGGCATCCAGCGCGATCATCATCGGATTTAATGTAAAACCGGATCCGATCGCGAAATCTGTCGCGGACCAGGAAAAGGTGGATATCCGTCTCTACAATATTATTTACAAGGCAATCGAGGATGTAGAGGCAGCAATGAAGGGTATGCTGGATCCGATCTTTGAGGAGCAGGTGATCGGCCATGTCGAGATTCGTCAGATCTTTAAGGCGTCCGGTGTCGGCAATATCGCGGGTTCCTATGTTCTGGACGGTGTTCTGGAGCGCGGATCGCTGATCCGGATAACCAGAGAAGGAAGCCAGATTTATGAAGGTTCGCTTGCTTCCCTGAAGCGTTTCAAGGACGATGTGAAGGAAGTGAAGGCCGGTTTCGAGTGCGGTCTTGTATTTGACGGTTTTGATGATATTGCGGAACTGGATCTTGTGGAAGCATATAAAATGGTCGAGGTTCCGCGATAGAATAAGGTTGAAAGGATTTCTATGAGAAAAAACAGCAGAAAGAGCGCGAGATTGAATGAAGAAGTCATGCATGAGCTGAGTATTATTATCCGTGATGAGATCAAAGATCCGCGCATCCATCCGATGACGTCTGTGACGCTGGTGGAGGTTGCGCCGGATCTGAAGACCTGTAAAGCGTATATCAGTGTTCTCGGCGATGAAAAAGAACAGCAGGATACGATGACCGGACTGAACAGCGCGGCCGGATATGCAAGAAAGTGCCTGGCTTCCTCCCTCAATCTGCGCAATACACCGGAGATTCGTTTTATGCTCGATCAGTCGATCGAGTACGGAATCCGGATGTCTAAAAAAATCGATGGCCTGATGGAAAAAGAGGGCAGACAGTCATGATCTATATGGATTTGTGTCTGACGAATGTGAAAACAGTGGCCATCGGAGGGCATGTCAGACCGGACGGGGACTGTGTGGGTTCCTGTCTGGCTGTGTATAATTATATTTGTGATAACTATCCGGATATCCGTACGGATGTTTATCTGGAGCCGATTCCGGAAAAATTTACTTTTTTGGAGAACGCAGGGCGGATTCAGCAGGTAAATACCGGGAGTGATTTGCCTTCTTACGATCTTTTTATCGCGCTTGACTGCGGGGATCTCAATCGGCTGGGAGATGCCGCAAAGCTTTTCACAGCGGCAAAACGAACGCTGTGCATTGATCATCATTTGACAAATCAGAGTTTTGCAGATCTGAATGAGGTACACCCGAATGCAAGTTCTGCGTCTGAACTGGTATGGTACACGCTGGATCCGGAAAAGGTTACGAAAGAGATCGCAGAGTGCCTTTATCTCGGGATTGCCCATGACACGGGGATTTTTCAGTATTCCTGTACTTCTTCGAAAACCATGCGTGTTGCGGGTGAACTGATGGACAGGGGGATCGACTATCCGCGGATTGTGGATGAGACTTATTATATCCGCACGTATCCGCAGCAGAAGATCTGGGGAAAGGCGCTGTTCGACAGCTGTCTTTTCCTCGACGGAAAGTGTATTTTCAGCATGGTGACACGGGCGGACATGGAGGCTTTCGGCGTATCGGCGGCAGATCTGGACGGCATCGTGAGCGAACTGCGTTCCACAGCCGGTGTGGAAGTATCTGTATTTCTGTATGAGTCAGAGGACGGATATAAGATCAGCCTGCGTTCGGCGTCGTATGTGGATGTCGCAAAAATCGCGCTGAAATTCGGCGGAGGCGGTCACGCGAGAGCGGCGGGTGCATTGGCTGCAGGTGATGCGGATACCATTCGAAACAGGTTATTATCAGAAATTGAGGAGCAATTATGTATCACGGAATCATAAATGTATATAAAGAAAAGGGATACACTTCATTTGATGTAGTTGCGAAGCTCCGCGGGATCTGCGGGCAGAAGAAAATAGGACATACCGGTACTCTTGACCCGGATGCCGAAGGGGTTCTTCCGGTCTGCCTGGGCAGGGCGACAAAGGTTTGCGATCTGCTTACAGACAAGGATAAGGAATATCGGGCTGTTATGATCCTGGGGGTTGAAACTGATACGCAGGATATGTCCGGTAATGTACTTGCCGAGTGCCCGACAGACGGGCTTACAGAGTCTGCGGTGAGAGAAGCAATCCGGGGATTCGTCGGCGAGATTGAACAGATTCCGCCCATGTATTCCGCACTGAAGGTGAATGGAAAAAAATTGTGTGATCTGGCCAGAGCCGGACAGACAGTGGAGCGTCAGCCGCGCACGATTACCATATACAGCATCAATGTTGAGGCGGTTAACCTCCCGAAGGTTACAATGACAATCCGATGCTCCAAGGGGACGTACATCCGGACACTTTGTCATGATATCGGAGAAAAACTGGGCTGCCATGCGGCGCTGGAGCATCTGCTTCGGACGGAGGCGGCCGGATATAAACTGGAAAACGCGCATCGCCTTGATGATATCCAGTCCATGAAGGATGCGGGAATGCTTGACAATCTCATTCATCCACTGGAGGATGTTTTTCAGAATTGGCCTGCGCTTAAGACACAGTGGATGGAGGACCGGCTGCTGCATAACGGAAACCCGATCAGTCCGCGTATGCTGGTATGGATGTCGGATGATAAGGATGAGGAATTGCGGTCTACCGAGCTTACAAAGCTGCGCTTTCGTGTGATGGACTCTGAGGGCGTATTTTGCGCGATTTATCGCTATTCGGATGAGAATGACTGCTTTGTTCCTGTGAAGATGTTTTTGCCGGATGACAGTGATGAGGCTGAATCCTGAGGTTTGTCTGACACAGGTAAATTGGGTATACAATATGGAATATATACGAAATACACTGGATTTTTATGTCCCGGAACCGTCAGTGATTTCTCTGGGAAAGTTTGACGGACTGCATCTGGGACATAAATATCTGATCCGCGAGCTGGAAAAAGGAAAACAGGAAGGTTATAAAAGTGTGGTTTTTACCTTTGATATACCACCCCGGTCGCTGAGTGAAAATGATTGCCGGGTGTTGTCCACGAATGCGGAGAAAGAACATATTTTTGAGGAGGCGGGCATGGATTATGTGATCGAGTGCCCGTTTACAGATGAACTGAAACAGATGGAACCCTATGCGTTTTTAAAAATGCTGACAGAACGGATCCGGATCAGGAAGATTGTTGCCGGAACAGATTTTCGTTTCGGCAGTAACCGGAGCGGCAGTCCCGCTGATCTGAAAATGTATGAGAAAGAATTCGGATATCAGGCGGTTATTGTGGATAAAATCCAGTATATGGGTGAGGATATCAGCAGTACGCGGATCCGGAAGCTGGTCTGTGAAGGCCGGATGGAAGAGGCGAATACACTTCTCGGTTATCCTTATTTTCTGAATGCCAGGGTTCTGCACGGAAATGAGATCGGCAGGAAGCTCGGTTTTCCTACTGTAAATCTGCTTCCGCCGGAGCATAAGATCCTTCCGCCGAACGGTGTTTATGTTTCTTCCGTTACACTGGACGGAGAGTTGTATTACGGGGTCAGTAATATCGGCTGCAAGCCAAGTATAGAGGGAACTTACCCGGTAGGCGTGGAGACGCATATCTTTGATTTTGACAGTCAGATCTATGACCGGGAAATCAAGGTATCCTTTCTCAGCTATCTGAGACCGGAGCGAAAATTCAACTCGCTGGAAGAACTGCGCAGACAGATCGAGGCGGATCGTGAAACTGCGCGGTGTTATTGCAGGGGACAGTCAAAAGAAAAAAAATGAACATGTTGAAAACTGGTTGTTTACAAAGATTTTGATATGTGTTATAGTCTTTCCATGTGGGCATACGGCCCTTACTCAGTGCCCGGACTTTTCCGACCCGGCACCTGGTAGTCCACAGACAGGGGCGATATTTTTATTAAAAGGAGGAAATCATCATGATTTCAAAGGAAAAAAAGACAGCCATTATTGAAGAGTATGGCAGAAAACCGGGAGACACCGGTTCACCGGAAGTACAGATTGCTATTTTGACAGCCAGAATCCGTGAGCTTACCGAGCATCTGAAGGTACATCCGAAGGATAAGCATTCCAGACGCGGTATGTACAAGATGGTTGGCCAGAGAAGAGG
Source organism: Clostridiales bacterium (assembly GCA_021201035.1). GTDB lineage: Bacteria > Bacillota > Clostridia > Lachnospirales > Lachnospiraceae > Eubacterium_I. The sequence continues at coordinate 8,043 of JAJQFQ010000035.1, read as the reverse complement.
CTTACTGGATTATTTAAAGAAGAATGACCTGGAAGGATATCGTGAGCTCATCGCAAAATTAGGCATCAGAAGATAGTGCGGGGAAGGACAGTATGAAAAAGACATTTTCAATGGAACTGGCCGGCAGGACGTTAAGTGTTGATATCGGCCGTGTGGCTGCGCAGGCGAGCGGAGCGGCATTCATGCGTTACGGCGATACGGTAGTTCTTTCCACTGCGACGGCATCGGCGAAGCCGCGCGAGGGAATCGATTTCTTCCCGCTGAGCGTAGAGTTTGAGGAAAAGATGTATTCCGTCGGCAAGATTCCCGGCGGGTTCAATAAGAGAGAGGGCAAGGCATCCGAAAATGCGGTTCTGACCGCGCGTGTGATCGACCGTCCGATGCGTCCTCTTTTCCCGAAGGATTATCGTAATGACGTGCTGCTGGATAATCTGGTTCTGAGCGTGGATCCGGAGTCCCGTCCGGAGCTGCTGGCCATGATCGGCTCTTCGATTGCTACCTGTGTTTCGGACATCCCGTTTGCCGGTCCCTGTGCGATGACACAGATCGGTATGGTGGACGGTGAATTCATCGTCAACCCGTCTCAGCAGGTCTGGGATGAGGGCGATCTGCAGCTGACGGTGGCTTCCACGCAGGAAAAGGTAATCATGATCGAGGCCGGCGCGAATGAGATCAAAGAGGACAGGATGATCGAGGCGATCTATCTGGCTCATGAGATCAACCAGAAGATCAACGCTTTCATCAGTGAGATCGTGGCTGAGGTTGGCAAGGAAAAGCATACCTATACCAGCTGCGCGATTCCGGAAGAGATGTTTGCCGCTATCCGTGAGATAGTTCCCCCTGCAGAGATGGAGGAGGCGGTTTTCACCGATGAGAAGCAGACACGCGAGGAGAATATCCGTGAGATAACCGCTAAGCTTGAGGAAGCATTCGCTGAAAATGAGGAGTGGCTTGCCGTTCTCGATGAGGCGGTTTACCAGTACCAGAAAAAGACGGTCCGCAAGATGATTCTTCAGGATCACAAGCGCCCGGACGGACGTGAGATCACGCAGATTCGTCCGTTGGCGGCGGAGGTTGATCTGATTCCCCGTGTACACGGTTCCGCGATGTTCACACGCGGACAGACACAGATCTGTACGATTACGACGCTGGCACCTCTGTCAGATCAGCAGAGGGTGGACGGCCTTGACGAGAATATTACAAACAAGCGTTACATGCACCAGTATAATTTCCCGTCCTATTCGGTCGGTGAGACGAAACCTCCCAGAGGACCGGGACGCCGTGAGATTGGTCATGGGGCATTGGCGGAGAAGGCACTGATTCCGGTGCTCCCGAGTGAGGAGGAGTTCCCCTACGCGATCCGTACCGTGTCCGAGACATTTGAGTCCAACGGCTCGACCTCTCAGGCGAGTATCTGTGCGTCAACCATGTCATTGATGGCAGCCGGCGTTCCGATCAAAAAACCTGTGGCAGGTATTTCCTGCGGACTGGTGACCGGTGAGACGGATGATGATTATATTGTCCTGACGGATATTCAGGGCCTGGAGGATTTCTTCGGCGATATGGATTTCAAGGTGGCAGGTACACGTGACGGTATCACCGCGATCCAGATGGATATCAAGATCCACGGTCTGACCAGACCGATCGTTGAGGAAGCAATTGCCAGAACGAGGGAAGCGAGATTATATATTCTGGATGAGGTAATGGCGAAGGCTATTGATGCGCCGCGTCCGACGGTTAACCAGTACGCTCCGAAGATTATCTCCATGCAGATCGATCCGCAGAAGATCGGCGATGTGGTCGGCCAGCGCGGCAAGACCATCAATGCGATCATCGAGGAGACCGGCGTGAAGATCGATATCACGGACGATGGAGTCGTGTCGATCTGCGGCACTGACGCTGAGATGATGGCAAAGGCGAAGGAGTATGTCGATATTATTGTGACAGACTTCGAAGCCGGACAGGTTTTCACCGGCAAGGTGGTCAGCATCAAGGAATTTGGCGCGTTCATCGAGTTCGCTCCCGGAAAAGAAGGTATGGTTCATATTTCCAAGATTTCCAAACAGCGCATCAATCGCGTGGAGGATGTCCTGACGCTGGGAGATAAGGTCACGGTTGTCTGCCTCGGCAAAGACAGAATGGGCAGAATCAGCTTCAGTATGAAGGATGTAAAAAATAATAAATAAATGTTTACCGGATAAAAAGTCCGCCGTACATGAACTGTGCGGCGGGCTTTTTCTGTTGTATCGAATCAAACATTTATCGAATATTCTGTATTAAATACTTTTGAAAGTACGGTATATGGAAAGGGTATTAAAAGAGATACATGCTGACTATGCATATGAACGGGGGTGTTTCGGTCAGGGCATTGGCGTAGCTGTCCTTGATACCGGAGTTTCCCCGCATCCGGATCTTCAGGGACAGATCAGCATGTTTCGGGATTATGTAAACGGAAGAAACGTTTGCTATGACGACAACGGACACGGAACGCACATCAGCGGTATTATTGCAGCAAAAAACAAATCGGAGATTCACGGTGTGACTCCGGAATCAAGACTTTTTATAAGCAAGGTGCTGGATCGAAACGGAAACGGTAAAATTGAAGATACATGCCGTGCGGTGGAAGACCTGATTCGTGATAACAGGGAATGGAGACGGACGGTGCGGATTCTGAATATTTCCGTCGGAATGACGGATACGGTCCGGCCTGCCATGCAGCAGCGTTTGCTTGCCGCAGTGGAAGAGGCCTGGGACAGCGGAATTGTCGTGATTGCGGCGGCCGGAAATAACGGACCCGGTGCACATACGATCACAAGCCCCGGTATTTCCAGAAAGATTATTACGGTCGGCAGCATCGACGATCAGTGGGAATCACCGGACGGCAAAGGATATTCCGGCAGAGGACCGACAGAGGAGTGTGTGATCAAGCCGGAGATTCTGATGCCGGGAACCAATATCTTAAGCTGTTCAAACCGTAAAGACGGATATACGAGAAAGAGCGGTACTTCGATGGCGGTTCCGGTTTTGTCCGGTGTCATTGCGCTTCTTTTGAATGTTTATCCATCGCTGACGCCGAACGAGGTAAAGATGCGGCTGTTTTATGCGGCCAGGCAGACAGACGAAGCTACCGGCAGAAAAAGCTGGGGGACGGTCACACTGGCGGGGCTGCTTTAGTCTGCGGCTCTGCAGGCGGCGGAAAAACGAATTCATCCGGTCAGAAAGACGGTCCGTCTGATATTTGCTGAGATGCCGTAGTGCCGAAAAAGAGAAGTTGGAACATCTGTCTGACAGCGTCTTTCAGGGTGCGTTCGGGGATGGATTCGGCAGCAATGATATCGATCTCACCGACTTTTGTTTCCCCGAGTGTATAGATGGCTTTACCGATGCTGTCCCCTTCTGTGATCGGTGCTTCAAGAGATTCCGGGAGAGAAAATGCCTTGTCAAGTTCCTCTGCGGAGCCGGTCGTGTCAAGATATCGGAATGAGCCGCTGTATTGAAGGGAGAGACTGTTGTCCGTACCGCCGGTCACGGGAATATCGGCAAGGATATCCGTGTTTTCATCCGTGTAAACGCGGCAGTTTGAAAATCCCCATTCAAACAGGCTGATGGCGTCAGAAATCCTTGAGGCGCTGTCGTCAGCAGCCATGATGGAGGCGATGAGATTTACGTCATTTCTTGTTGCGGTGGCGGCCAGACAGAATTTGGCCTGGCTGGTGGAACCGGTTTTTAAGCCTGTCGCGTATTCGTATTGTCTGAGCAGTTTGTTGGTGCTGCTCAGGGTGAAAACACTGTCGCCTTTGGCGGTGTGATGGGTAATGTCTTCCATCCAGATGGAAGTATAATCAAAGATTTCCGGATGATTTACGGTCAGTTCTCTTGACATCAGGGCAATGTCCAGTGCGCAGGAATAATGTCCGTCCGCATCCAGTCCGCAGGCGTTTACAAAATGTGTATGTTCCATACCCAGAGCAGAGGCTTTTGCGTTCATCTGTTCCACAAAGGCTTCTTCGGAGCCGCAGATGAATTCCGCCATGGCGACCGACGCGTCATTGGCGCTGGCGATGACAATGCACTTGATCATGGTTTCCACGGTCTGAGTTTCATTGGCTTCCAGATATACCTGGGAGCCGCCCATGCCGGCGGCATGCTCCGATACGGTGACCGAGTCATTCAGGGAAATCTGCTCTGAATCGATGGCTTCAAAGATCAGAAGCAGTGTCATCACCTTCGTGACACTGGCCAGAGGGCGCTCGGTCGTCTCGTCTTTGGCGTACAGGATGGTTCCGGTATCGGCATCCATAAGCAATACGGACGGAGCGGAGGTTTCCGGTTCGGATTGTGCGGCGGAGATGGTTAGCGGGTTTATGAGAAGAACAAGCATGATAAACAGCAGGGAGAATAATTTTTTCATCAGGTTACCTGGTTATGGAGTTTACTACATATTTATGATGAAAAAAGGGAAGTATGATATGTTTCTGGCACTGACCGGAGTGGAGACGCAAAGTACGGAACAATCCGTAGTATCATACCCTTTTGTCGCTCGAATCATATGATGTATCAGAGCCGGATTTATGGGTAGAAATGAGAAGTGTAACATCGTTTCTTCTTACATTTTGGTGTCGGGTCTGTGAAGGACCGGAAGCCACGAAACATGAACGGATCGGCGCAAAGATCATCAACCACGAAGGCCTCCTGATGACTGTAACGGCATATATAAACTGGAACAATGTTGATATTGTTTTTGAAAACGGCATTATTGTGAAAACCAGATAGTCAAGATTTATGGACAGCTTCGTCAAATTGTTCCTTCCACATGGGACAGGTCTAAGAATGGTCGAGTACGGATTGACGAAGTGACATTCGAAGATGGTTCAGTTTTGCAACATAAACAGTATAGGCATTTTCTATCAGAAAAAATATAAAAGCCAAAAGAAAAAATCAGGTCGGATTTTCACGAACTAAAGATTTTGCGTTTGGCTTAATTCAAATTATAAGAAATCAAAGCCTCTGATGCCACCAAACGGCACCGGAGGTTTTTTCTATGGTGTGGCAAAAAAGAAAATGATGATTATATACCAGAGGTTTTCTTTGCATTTTCGCCGCGATTGTAGTACGATAACAAAGGATGTAGTACGATAATTACCAATATCTAGGGAGGAAAAGTAAATGAAACGAATGTGGAAACGTCTGCTCTCATTGGCGTTAGGCTTGGTTCTGTGTCTGGGACTGCTGTCTGCAGTACCTCTAACAACAGCCTCTGCTGCAGATGGCACGACAACGGTTGAACTGACTGTCACTTATGACCAGACTGGTGCCCGGTCTATGCTGTCTATGATTAATGAGTTCCGTACCAGTAGTGATGCCTGGTATTGGAACGATGATGACACGACAAAGACTACTTGTTCAAACCTGAGCGAGTTGACTTATGACTACACTCTGGAGGCTGTTGCTATGCAGCGGGCGGCGGAGATTGCCCTCTACTATAATTCAAATCACAACCGTCCCGACGGCACCGAGTGGTATACTGCTTACTCCGAAGCTGGTTATACCATTTACTACGCCGGGAAAATATCGCAGCTGGCCAGACAACTGCGGTTCAGGCATTTGAAACCTGGCAGGAGTCAAGAGAGTACTACTCAGGCCAGGGGCATCGCCGAAACATGCTAAGTTCAGACTACACTTCCGTGGGGATTGCTCATGTAATCATTGATGGCTACGATTTTTGGGTACAGGAATTTGGTACATCCTCAACAATAAATACCACCGCAACCACCGCTCTTGATGGTGCGAGCACCGCTACCATTGAAGTGTTGAATGATTATGTCACCAGCGCGACCTTAGCAACGGATCCAGACTCCTATAGCCTGTCTTGTAAGGAAAGCGGCACTTTGCCAACACTCACGGCGGTGATGGCTATGACCGACACTAAACCTAACGGTGCGACAAGGACTGTTACCATTGTCTCCCCTACATGGAGTAGCGGTAACACATCGTATGCTACTGTAGATAATAATAACAGCAAAGTGACTGCGGTGACAGCTGGTTCGTGCATGATCACAGCTTCCGCATTAGGCAGTACGGCTAATGTAAATGTCACTGTGAGCCATTCCACCGAGCTTTCAAATGCCAAGGCTGCCACATGTACCGAGGACGGCTATACCGGCGATGAGATATGCACCGGATGTGACTCGGTCGTAACTGAAGGTAAGACGATTGCTGCCACTGGACATAGCTATGCTGCCGTTGTGACCGAGCCTACTTGTACGGAGGACGGCTATACGACTTATACCTGTTCTGTCTGCGGCGACAGCTACAGCGAGAATATTGCTGCCACCGGACATGATTATAAAGCCGTTGTGACCGAGCCTACTTGTACGGAGGGCGGTTACACGACCTATACGTGTGCAAACTGCGGTGACAGTTATATTGCGGATGAGACCGCTGCCACCGGTCATACTTCGAGTAAGGCCGTTGTAGAGAATGAAGTTGCTGTCACCTGCACTGAGGATGGTTCTTATGATAGTGTGGTTTACTGTTCCGCCTGCGGCAAAGAATTAAGCCGCGAATCTATTACCATCGCCGCCACCGGTCATACGGCAGACGAGGCTGTTACGGAAAACTATGTTGCCGCATCCCATACCACGGATGGCTCTTATGATAGTGTGGTTTACTGTTCCGCCTGCGGCAAAGAATTAAGCCGCGAGAGTATTACTATCGCGGCAGGCGGACATACAGCAGGCGAGGCTGTCACGGAAAATTATAAGGCTCCTACCTGCACTGAAACTGGTTCTTATAACACGGTAGTCTATTGCACCGAGTGCAGCGAAGAGATCAGTCGCGAGACGATTGAGATTTCTGCCACCGGCCACACAGCAAGTGAGGCTGTTACGGAAAACTATATTGATCCCACTTGCGTCAGTGATGGATCTTATGATAGCGTGATTTATTGTTCCGTCTGTGGTGAAGAAATAAGTCGCGAGACGATTGCAATCGATGCCACCGGTATCCATGCTTATGAATTGGATGAAAGCGCGTCTACTGCCGCCACTTGCACAAAAGATGGTGAAAACGTATACGTTTGTTCAGTCTGCAGCGACAGCTACAGCGTGAGTGTTCCAGCTATCGGCCACAATTATGAAGCAGCTGTGACCGCACCCACCTGCACGAAAAGCGGCTATACGACCTATACGTGTTCAGTCTGCGGTGACAGTTATATTGCGGACGAGACTGCTGCTACCGGTCATACTTTGAGTGAGGCCGTTGTAGAGAATAAAGTTGCTGCCACTTGCACCAAGGATGGTTCCTATGACAGTGTGGTTTATTGTAGTGCCTGCGGTGAGGAATTAAGCCGCACGACGATTACAACTAAAGCTACCGGTCACACGGCAGGCGAGGCTGTCACAGAAAACCATATTAATCCTACCTGTGTTGATGAAGGTTCATACGACAGCGTGGTTTACTGTAGCGACTGTGGGGAAGAATTGAGCCGCGTGACTGTCACTATTGCCGCCACCGGTATTCATACCTATGTGTTAGATGAAAATGCCTCTATAGCTGCCACCTGCACGGAGGATGGTAAGAATGTCTATGTCTGCTCTATCTGCGGCGACAGCTATACGGAAAATGTTTCTGCTGCCGGACATACAGCAGGCGAAGCTGTGAAGGAGAATGTGGTCGATGCAACCAGTACTAAGGATGGTTCTTATGACAGCGTGGTTTACTGTACCGTTTGCGGGGAAGAATTGAGCCGCGAAACTATTGTCGTTGCCGCCATATCATCATCCGACAGCAGCTCATCTAATGGCAGCTCATCTGATGGCAGCTCATCTGATGGCAGTTCATCTGATAGCAGTTCATCCGATAGCAGCTTATCCGATAGTGGTTCGTCTGAGAATAGTAGCAGCGATTCATCTAGTACAAGCAACAGTTCCGCAGGCACTACCTCTGAGACCTCGAGTGTCGAGACCAGCGACAACACAAATCTGACATTGTGGATTGTGTTGGCAGGTATTGCCCTGTTGGTTGTGGGTGTGATCCCGCTGA
>JAJQFQ010000100.1 GCA_021201035.1 Clostridiales bacterium | reverse complement strand
AATGTATCGGACGAGCAGGTTCAGCTTTCCGCGAAAAAACAGAAAAAGGATCAAAAAAAGCGTTTGACTTTTTATTCACAGTATAGTATAGTATTTAAGTCGGTGCAAAACCGTCAGGCTGATGTGGCTCAGGGGTAGAGCACTTCCTTGGTAAGGAAGGGGTCACGAGTTCAAATCTCGTCATCAGCTTTCTGAAAAAGCAGTGTCATCCGTTGTTTGAAATTCGGTATGACACTTTTTTTATCCGTAGTTTTCGTTCCGTTCTTGCTGATCACACTTTTTCAATCACACAGCTGTGTTTTTTTGCATTAGCTCCTTTAGCATCTTTGTTATAATTGATTCCTACCAGAAGCAGATTGCCAAAATACTTCTTTAAATCACCATCATAACGATTCTCGTGTATCTGGCGGATTGCCGTATCTGCGTCTTTATCATATTTAATTTCCACAACCATAACCGGCTTGTCCGATCCCCTACGCGGAAGAAAAACCAGATCAGCAAACCCTTTTCCCTGAAGAAACTCCGGAATAATTTTGTATATCCGTCTAGCTGTATAGTATGCAATCATGATTGCACTGCTAAGTGAAGCTTCATTATTATATCGCAATATAGAGGAATTAGCTGCATGTACTTTCTCTAATGCTTCAGCAACAGCCTCAGAATCACCACAAAGCGTTGCATCAAGTAGATCGTCCGATTCCTGAATCAATTCTCCGATCTCTCCCCAGCCTTCCTGATCCGTTGCGTCACCGAAAGCATCCGCTACTTCCTGATTCGGGATCTTCACCGTTTTTTTCGCTGCATCATAACTTAAATATCCCAAATGAATCAATAATGTCAGCACATCATCTTTTCTTTTAAAAGATGTCATATCATTCTGGAATGTACTGATCTTTACCCTGACGGCTTCACCGCCAAGCATTCTGATAATATCTTTTTTTAATCCCTTATAGTCCATCCCTATATAGGCAGCCAACGACTCATAGGTTTCAGATGATGTCCAATAATTTCTTATAGCCTTTCTCTCGATTGCCTGCATAACAGAATTCGGACTGTATATGGACCCGGCATTATCAAAGGAATAACCATCGTACCAGAATTTGATTTCTTCAAAATCCAGATGATTTTTGTCACACAAATCCAGAACTTCCTGTTCCGTAAAACCAACATACGGTGCCAACGTATCCGGTGCTGCCATAGTGAACTCGCGAAAATCTGTCAGCGCTGACTCCGTGCCATATTTTTTAATCGGGAGAATCCCTGTCATGTAGGCAGCTGCTATCGTTTCATCCGTCGCCGTTCCGCCTTTAAACAGTCCCCGCAAAAGCTGAACATACTCCTTTTGTAATCTTTCATCATCTTTTGCTTCACGAAAAAGAGCATCCCATTCATCTATAATGAAGATAAACTGATTCCCTTCCTTGTGACTGACAGATAAAAGAGCGTCCGGAAGAAATGTTTCATTTTCACTCACACAATCCCCAAATAATTCTTTCAGTTCATCTATAACCGCAGTTTGAATATCCGATACTATGTTTTCTCCCTTATTTTTTGAACGGGAAATAAACCATGTAACATCCAGATAAATCACATCATACTTGTTAAGATACTGATCGAATGAATCTTTCTTCGATATTTCCAGTCCCTCAAAAAAGGAACGCGAATCGCAACTCTTATCATAGTAGGCACAAAGCATCTTCGCCGCAAATGACTTTCCAAAACGACGAGGACGGCTGAAGCATGTCAGCTTCTGAGGGGTATTGATTGTGCGATTTACAAAATCAATCAGACCGGTTTTATCAACATAGTCTCCATTTAAAATTGTCTGAAATCCTTTGTTCCCGGGATTTAAATAGATTCCCATGAGCTGTAACCTCCGATAAGTTGTATTATACATTTATAGCAGTCCCTGTGCAAGCACATATTTGTCTTTTGTCATTACAGCCCCGAATCTTTAACACTTGCACTTTCGTTCGCATACTTACTTAATAACCAGGACTTAAACGTGCGGCGCAGGGCGCACCCAAAAAGAGCAGGCAGGGAACGAAATCCCAGCCTGCTCCTTTTTTAATTGTGCATATTTACATGCTTTCTGTACGCTTCATCCGTATATCGTGCTGCCTGCGGCATATAAACACAGCTTCACGATCCTGTTGATTCATCATTTTCTGACCCGGCTTTTCTTTCTGCTGTAAATTCCCAGGATACACAGACCTGCCCCGGAAGCGAACAGGAGAAGGATCCAGAGATACAGCAGTCCGGTATCACCTGTCTTTGTCGTCGTTGTCGTCGTTGTTGTTGACGATGTTGTCACAGCACTCTTTACCGTATTCGTCACGGTATTTGTGCTCACAGCAGAGTTTCCGCCGATCGAAACCTTCGCCGTATTGACTACCGAAGATTCAGCGTCATCGTTCACATCGACTGTCAATGTGACTGCACCTTCCGTAAACGCTGCAACATCCTCAATTGTCCATGTTACCGTCCGGCTTGCCGCATTATACGTACCGCCGTCAGACGCGGATACGAAGGTCAACCCCTCATCCAGCGTATCAGTGATGGTAACATCTGCAGAAGTATTCAGGTGGTTGTAGTATGTTATGGTATATACCAGCCGGTCGCCGGAGGAAACCTCCGTTCTGTCTCCGACATCCACGCTCTTTGTCGGGTCTGCCGGATCATCTGGGTCAATCGGATTCTCCACCGTATTGGAGAACATCTTATCCTGATTGCCTACGGTCAGGCTTGCCTGATTTGTCACAGACGCCGTCTCGCCGGTTGCGGCGATCTTCGCGTTTTCATTGACCTGAACGGTTACGGTAACCGTTCCGCGCTCGTATGCGGCCACATCTGTCAATGTCCAGGTGACTGTGTTGGTATCTCCATTATACACACCGCTGTCGGAAGATGATTTGTAGATCACACCGTCATCCAGGATATCCTCAATCGTAATATCCGCCGCCGTACTCAGGTTGTTATAGTACGAAATGGTATAAACCAGTTTATCCCCAACCGATATCGCGGTTCCATCGCCGGCATCTACGCTCTTCACCGGATCCTCCGGATCATCGTCAACCGGATTAACAACCAGATTCGTCGTAGCCGTATTATCTCCGACCTGCACAACTGCGTCGTTTGTGATCTGTGTCACTTCTACGGCGTCCTCCGTAACCTCTATGGTCAGAGTAACCGTGCCGCCCGTATACGGAGCAACATCCTCAATCGTCCAGCTGACCACTCCGTCCGTCTCCGTTCCGTTGTCGGAAGAAGATATATACGCGGCGCCTGTCTGCAGTTCGTCGATGATGGTCACATCCGCCGTCTCATTCGTGTGGTTGTAATAGCCGATCTCGTAAGTAATCTGATCGCCCACAGATACGCTTGCGCCGTCTGTACCCGCCGCACTGTCAGCGGAAACTGCTTTTTCCAGATCGCCGGGCTCATCCGGATCAATCGGGTTGATGACAAGGTTCGTGTCGTAATCGTTCTCACCGATGGTAACCGTCGCCTGATTTTCTACCGTCGCCTGTGTCTCATCGGATGCAATCGTCGTTGCGTTCTCGTTTACCTGCACGTTCAGTACCACCGTACCGCTCGTCAGAGAATCGACCGTCTGCGTCCAGGTAACAGTATGCGCGCTCTCATTGTATACACCGTCATCAGAAGCGGAGAGGAAATCCACACCCGCATCCAGCTTGTCTGTGATGGTTACAACTGTCTTCTCATTCGTGTAGTTATAGTAATCGATGGTGTAGGCAATGATCGAACCAATGCCCACGCTCTCTCCGTTCTGTCCGGAAGGGCTGCTTTCGCTTACCGCTTTCACCGGCTCTTCAGAATCATCTGATTCCAGCGGATTGACAACCACATTCGTATCATTCTCCGCCTCGCCGACAGTAATGGTCGCCTGATTCTCCACGGAAGCCACATCGCCGACATTCTCTGTCAGTTTCGCGTTGTCATTTACCCTGACAGTCAGCGTCACACTGCCGGCGCTCATCGGAGAAACATCCGGGATGTTCCATGTATATACATGCTGTTCCGAATCATACCCAGCCGTCACGGTGTTCCCGTTTTCATCGGTAGCGGATACAAAATCCACGCCCTCATCCAATGCATCGGTAACGGTCACACCGGCCGCCTCATTCAAATGGTTGTAATAACTGATTGTGTAGGTGATCTCATCGCCCACATTCACACTGTTGTACTCAACCGTCGTATTTTCATCCAGAACCGTATTCTCTGTCAGAGCCTCTCCGCCCACAGTGCCGGCCAGATCAGCGGTATCTACGTCAGTGATCGCAGTCTCAGTTTTAACCGGAGCTTCCGGATCATCATCCTCCAGCGGATTGATAACCAGATTGGTGTCGTTATCTGTTTCCCCGATCGTCACGGTCGCCTGATTGTCCACGATCGCGGCGGCATTGCCTGCTGCGTCCGTCTCGCCTTCTGCATAGGTCATGGCCTTTTCATTTACCTTCACAACCAGTGTCACCGTGCCGTAAGTAAACGGCGCCACATCCTCAACCGTCCAGGTGTAGGTATGTGTATCAGCGTCATAACCGTCCGACTCTGCCTCACCGTTTTCATCATGGGCAATCACAAAATCCACGCCTTCATCCAGCACATCCGTAATCGTTACATCCGCGGCGCTGTCTGTGTTGTTATAGAAACGGATCTGATACGTGAGCTGATCATCTACTCTCACTGTTTCATTGTCATCTTCATAATCATAGTCATGATCGATGTCGACAGACTTGGAATCATCGCGTTCATCATCCTCTAACGGATTGACAACCTGATTCGTTTTATTTTCCACCTCGCCAACCGTTACGGCAGCCCGGTTATCCACAGTAGCCTGCGTCTCACCGGATGTAACGGATTTGGCGTCATCAGTTACCTTAACCGTCAGAGTCACCGTACCGTGTTCATAGGCCTTCACATTTGTCAAAGTCCAGGTGACAGTCGTCGTCGTTCCGGTCACGGATTTTGTTACATCCGCTTCCACTTCCGACTCGGACCCGTCGGTCGTCGATACCTGCGTATAGGTTCCGTCGGCGGATACATAATCCACACCCGCGTCCAGAATATCAGTAACCGTAATATCAGCCGGTGTTCCGTAGTGATTATAGTAACTGATAGTATAAGTGATTTCATCGCCCACCGTCACATCATTATAGATGACTGTGCTATCTTTGCCGATCGCCGCGGCATCCGTCAGAGTCTTTCCATCGACGGTTCCGACCAGATCATCGTCATCCACATCTGTGATGGCCGTCTCCGTCTTCACCGGATCCTCCGGATCATCATCTACGGGATTTTCAACAGGGTCTACATCCTGTGCATCTTCGTTTCCGATTTGCACCGAAGCATTGTTCACCACACTGCCGGCTTCGACCGCTGTGTCCGAAACCTCAACCGTGATCGTAACCGTGCCGACCTCATAAGCAGCGGCTGTGAATGTCCATGTAACAACGGTATCTCCGGTGCCGAGCAGCCCTGTCGTACTCTTTTCCCATGAACCGTTCTCTTCACCCGTCCAGCTGTCCGGATCCGTGGCTGAAACAAGTGTCACGTTTTCATCCAGCATATCCCTGATCGTGATCTGCGCTGCCGTCGAATTGTGATTGTAGTAGGTAATCTCGTAGGTAATCTGATCGCCTGCCTTTACATTTGCTCCATCTACGCCGGCCTCACTGTCATCCGCCACGAGCTTCGCCGGGTCGCCCGGGTCATCATCTACAGGATTTTCCACAATATTTGTTTTTTGTGTGTTCTGAGTTCCAACCTGAACACCGGCCTGATTCACAACGCTGTTTTCCACAGCGCCTTCCTCGATCGCATCGTGCGTCACCTGCACCTGCAGCTTCACGCTGCCGCCGGTCAGAGGAGTGACATTCTCGATTACCCAGGTAACCGTGCGCGTATCAGCATTATAGCTGGTTGTCATCCCATCAACTTCACCATTGTCGCCGGTGGCATCCACATAACGAACACCGTCATCAAGCTGATCCGTAATCGTGATCGTTGCATTGCCGGTCAAATTATTGTAATACGCGATATCATACTCAATAATATCGCCGATATCTACCGTATTATAGGTAACCGTCGTATTTTCATCGATCACAGTTTCATCCGTCAGAGACTCTCCGCCAACTGTTCCGCTGATCTCATCCGCACCTGTAATAGCCGTCTCGGATTTGACCGGTTCAACCGGATTCTCCGGCTGGATGGGATTCTCAATCACACTGGTATACATCGTCGTGGTATTGCCGATATAGGCGTACGCCTGGTTGGCAATGGAAGCTGTATCCGTATAAGTCAGCTCTCCCTCCGCCTGATATGTCTGCTCCGCATTCAGTGCATTCTCATTAACCGTCACATACAGACGAACATAACCGCTCTGGAAAGGCTGTACCGTCAGTTCCCAGATTACAGACCCTGCGGGAACCTCGACAGTCTTCCCGTCAATCGTCAACGTCGTCGCGGTGTCATAGTATACGCCGCTGCGGTTCGCTCCCACAAAAGTCACGCCTTCATCCAGCGTATCCACCAGATAAATGGTTTTCGTAGTGTTCGAGTCGTTTTCAAAATGAATCCGGTAAACCAGCGTATCTCCGACGGATACATACAGATTCTCATTATCATCTTCATCTGTCTGCACCGCATCATCACCGTCTGTTACAGACACCAGTTCTTTTTCAGGATCCTGCTGTTCCTCATCCTCCAGAGGATTGGATACAATATCCGTATTCATGCTGTTTTCAGCAATGACTACAGTCGCCTGATTCTCCACAGTAGCGGTCGTTTCCGCAGAAGCATTGATTGTCTTCGCCGCCTCTGTCACCTCCACAGTCAGGGTAACTGTTCCTGATTCAAAAGGCTGTGCCGTAAACGTCCAGGTCACGGTGCCGTTTTCCTCTTTAAAAGAGTTATTGACCGTATCTGACCAACTCTCCGGATTCGTGGCAATCACATACTCCACACCCGCATCCAGCACATCGGTGATCGTAATCTGCGATTCCGTATTATAGCCGTTGTAATAGCTGATCTCGTAGGTGATGGTATCGCCCACGGAAACTTCTCCGTACTGTGTCACGGATTTTCCGTTTACCACAGACGATGTTCCGGTTCCGGCAGATGCATCATTGATGGATGTTTCTGTCTTGGAAGCTTCCGGATCCTCCGAATCCCTTGTATTGGTAAAATTGAAGGTATACGTGTCAACATCCATATCCGAACCGGAAGTATAGTTATACCCGTTACTCGTCTTCAGCGTTTCCGCCACGGAATAATAGTACTCATAACGGCTGTCATCATACTGAGGCAGACCTACATATCCTTCCTGCGCCGTCCAATACCAGTAAATCTTATAGGTATCGCCGCTCCATACCACAATATAGGTATCTTCCTCGCCGGTGCCGTTGCCGCTCACCTGCGTCAGCGTTTTCAGCGGAGCGGCCTCACTGTTCCGGGTGACAGTCAGGGTGATCTCCTGTGCGTTGTTGTGAGTCAAACCACCGTCCACCCAGGTCTTGGTACCGTTCAGAACCACATCATCCTGCTCCAGTGTGTTGATAACAGTAAAGCGGGTACTGCTGTCATAGACATCGGCGTCATATACATCACTGTCATTGGAATAGGTAGTTTCATAGCCGTCGATACCTGTCTCCACTACCTTGTAGGTAATCTTCTTCCCGCTCGCGTCGTACACCGGCAGGTTCAGAATATCCCAGTCGTTCGTATAGAGTGTACCCCAGTTCACGGTATAGGAGCCGTAAGTATCCTCATATAACGTCCAGACCGTATCCTCATCCGGATTCTCATCTGTCGTATAGTACAGGGTCAGCTGTACTTTTGTCTCATTGTCCGTGTGGGACAGGCCGCCGTCCACCCAGGTCTTGCGTCCGTAGATATTCATACTGCCGGCGTCAAAGGTGTTAACGATCACGGCGCTCGACGTATCTGTTTCATTGTCGCCGTTCCAGTCCGTGTCATTGGTACTGTAGGTCGCCGCGTCCAGGTAGCCGCTGCCGTTGTCGGTCACAACCAGCGTGATCAGATGTCCGTATGTCTGCGTATCATAGGGCAGATCGTCCAGCGTGTAAGTGCCGTCGTCGTTCTGTACGGCGCCCGTCGGAGCGATCTCCGTCACACGATACTCCCAGCTTCCCACGTCGTCCTGATCCAGTGTCAATGTCAGCAGCTGAATCAGGAACAAAGCCGTATCGCCGTTCGTCTCATATGTCGTGAGCTGTTTCAGATCCGCGCCGGTCACGGTCACCGTAATATAACGGTTGCCGGTTTCCTCATCTGTCTCATACGTATCCGCAAAAGGCGCGCTGCTGTCAAGCGCCTCCAGCTTGAAGGTAAACTCATCATCATCGTTGAAATCACGCCCGTCAAGCACCTTGTAAACGGAAAGCGTTGCTTCTCCGACAGCCTTATAGGTGTTTTTGAAAACCATGGAATCATATGTAGCTGTGGAGCCCAGCTGCGTTCTTCCGCTCGCATCATAATAAGTAGTACTCGTACTAACAACTGTCAGTACACCATTTATATCTTCCACAACCACTTCCACGATATAATAATGAGTATCGTAGGTGACTCCGGAAAGACCTCCTGGTTCCTCAGAAACCTTGAACCAGTACGTACCTTGCGTATCAAATACAATCTCGTAACCGAACGCTCCGGCAGCTCCGTTAGAACGCTCAACCAGTGTATCTGCTATCACATAACCGCCTTCATCAAGTTCCTGAATCCAGATCGTAAATTCACCCGTTTCCAGGCTCCGTCCGGTCAGAGTCTTTGTCGCTCTGAGAATGATGGATGTCTCACTTGCGTCGTAAGTATTGACAAAAGACGCCGTAAAGGAATCACCTGTATCCTCATAATCTTTATGTGTGCTGTCCGCTACAAAAGACGTGACCGAATCACTGCCGTCAATCGTTACGTCTGTAACCGTCCGTGAACCTTCGCTGTTTTCCACACTCTTCGTCATGGAAACCGTGGCGATCAGCTCGCCCGTATTCGCATCCTTGCTGACTACTACTGTCAACGTATAACGGGTAGAGTCATAAATCACACCGCCGGAACCTGTACCGGTCGCCTCATCCTCATAAATCACATAGGTGTATGTACCGACCTCGGTGTAAATAAATGCACCCGGCTGCGAAATTGTCCATGTGATCGGCCGATCTGAATCTCCCGTTGAAACAGTCACCGTACCGGTCGCCACAGTCGCTCCCGCGTCTTCATCCGCATTCGGATTATCCATGGACTGATTCACGGTATAGGTGAACGTCTTGGTCGCAGCATCTGTCCCGCTTAACGTCTTGATCCCATTGATCAGGGCAGCCAGATCCACAGAGACTGACTCCTCCTGATTGGTAACGGTAACAGAAACCGCCGCTCCGCTTTCAGCGACATCAAAGTTGACGGTATGATATTTCACATACGCATTCTCGGTTGAGTCATAAGCGTATCTCTCGGACACAGCACTTACATTTGAAACACCGGTTCCGCTCACGGATACTGTCGTGTCATAGGAGTGAACATGGCTTCCCACCAGATACTCTGTCAGATAAACGGTCCCCAGCGGAACGTCATAGAATGTCGCCGTGCCGTCCGCACTGATGGTCGCCGTACCGATTGAGACTGCCGATCCATCTACATAGGTATAGAGAACAAATCGGAAGTTGTCTTCATTTTCCACACTGGTCACCGTATTGCCGTCCATATCCAACACAACTTTATTCACCGTCACGGTCGTAGTCTTCAAAGTATTGGTCCATTCGGCATTGCGGTCTGCGGCCGGCGTTACGGTCGTATCTCCGCTGAGAGTATAATTGCTCAAATCAAATGTTCCAGATTCTGTAATCTCATACGTCAGTGCCGCACCGTTTTCATCAAAAGCCGCTACACCGTCATATACCAGCATCCAGGAGTCGCCGCTCTCTGTCCATACAGCCGTAGTGGTATAAGTATATGTCTTTCCATCGGTAGCGTTCGTCGCCGTCAGGGTAACAGCAAACTGTGTACCGTCATTTTCAGGCCGCGTAGAGTATTTATTGCTCAAATCCGACCAGTTCTTAGTCAGCACCAGACGCGCCGTTCCGGTGATGGTATTCGTGATCGTGGAGCTGGCCCCACTTGTCGTTACCTCTACATCACCGCCGCCGGATACGCTCCACTGGTACTGATAACCATTTACAGCCACCGTAGTATCGGACTCGGCAACCGTGTAGGTTCCCACCGGTAGATCTACGAGAGTAACGCTGCCGTCCGCCGGAACCGTCACCGTAGCCACGCCGCCGGATACAGACCAGGAATTATTATTGCTGTCAGATACAGACTACAGATTGTCAAGTTCCCCGTTCGTTCCCGTCACGGTAAAGGTGAATGTCATATCCGTGATGTCAATGATACTGCTGTCCGCCTTCACCACTTTATTCAATGTCAGCGATCCGGTCTGAATCGTGTTTGTAATGGTATATCCGTCCGTCATGCTGCCTGTAACTTCAGACACATAGGAAGAAGGCACACTATTATCTGCCTCTTTTACCGTATAGGTAATTTCTTTATCTGACGCATTATATTTGGACAGATTCTCAAACGTTCCGGTCCAACTGTTATCCGCATTAAGCGTAAGGGTTACCGCATCTCCTGCAGTATCTGTCACTAACTCATTATCCGCATAGAGATTCACGGTGATGCTCTCAGGACGAAGACCGTAATAATCATCGTTATCTTCCCAGACTTTTTCCACCGGAACATCCACAGTCTCCTCACCATAGTAGTTGACGACATAGAATGTGATCGACTGGTCCGAGTCAACCTTGTCCTTTCCGCTGGTCAATCCTGACAGGATGTCGCTCGTCGTCGTCCCGGTGACATTTCCGCTGGAATCATACGTAGACAACACATAGTATGTCTCCGTCCGCACGTATGGCAGCTCACCATCCGCCGTTGTAACAGATGAATCCGGCGTGCTCTCCACAACATAATAGTCGCCCGCGCTCACGTTATACAGTACGGAAGCAACGCCGTCGCTCACCGTGAGGCTTGCCGACTCTTCTACCTCATCGTTGGAAGTATCGCCGTCATTTTCTGTTGCGTCATACAGAGTGATGCCATATGTCTCATCCTCCGTCAGATCCAGCAATTCTCCTTCAATGCTCCTTACTTCCTTCACGATGGAAACAGAGCCGCCGCCCATAACCGCAGAGATTGTAAAATCCATACCGGACTGGGAACCGCCATAGGTCGTTCCATTCCAGTTATTACCAAGACCGGGGCATTTATTATTCGTAGCGTCCCAATAAGTGAAGGTATTATAGAAAGTCATCTCCACCGTATAGTTTTCATTCGTATCCGTATCCGTAAACGTCACACTGGTCGTAAACCAGAAGGTGTAATAAACAGGATTACCGGACGTGCCAACCGGAAAAGTACCGTCAAAACGTACCTGGGCATTTCCGCTGGAATCCTCACTTCCGGATGTATCCATACTGGATACGGTATAGCTGTAAGTATTCCCGCTGTTGTCAAACGCAGTCAGCCCCCAGGTATCCGTAGCCGTTCCGTTTTGATAAAAATCGCTGTTTGTCAGTGTAATGGTTGTCGTCAGCGCTTTGCCGTTGATCGTCAGCGTAGCTGTCGGGTAGATCGCCAGATCAATATGATCCACACTATAACCATCATAATCGCCGGAGGAGCCGGAACTCTCCTCGTAAATCAGATAGATATCCGTAATGGCACTGCTGAGTGATGACCAGTTATTGCCATACGAGGAACTGCGGTACTGCCATGTATTCATATTATAACGAAAATATACCGCCGCAGCACTGCTCGAATAGTTTGCGCTCGTATTAACCGCAGCAGAACTGTAGCTGTAGGTTGTATCGCCATCCGTAACCGTATAATATCCGGCAATCGTTGACAGAGCTACCGACCCACTGAAAGATGTCGGAAGATCTGTGGCTGTAATTGTCGCGGAAGACAGCGCATTCCCGCTGCTGTCCACAAAATGAACATTAATATCATTTGTGACTGTTGTGCCGGATTGTCCCCAACCTCCCTGCGTTGTATAGCTGTAGACAATCGTATCCACCGCATTATTGACAGACTCATCCGCCGCTGTCGAGATCGCATACTCCACATTCACATTCACCACACCGTATGACGAAAAATCACTGGCCGTAAATGAATAGGAACTCAGCCCGGCCTCCTGACCCTGCTCGTCCTCGATATACTCCACACTGCCGTCGTCTGTCATATGATAAACAAGCGCGTAGTCAGCTGCCAGGCCGTCCGCCTCCGTGTCCAAAGCAAGGCCGCTGAATGTAACCGTCACATCTGTCGCGGGCTGAACCTCCTCGCCGTTCACATAGAAGCTGATCTCCCGTACAGTCGAGTCAATGACTGTATAAGTTTCAGCATACTGCGCAAAATCCTGCTCTGCAACCGCGGACAGAAACGCCTCTGTATCCGCCGCCGTAACCGTCATGGTCACACCCTCGGGGAACGCACCCTCCGGGGCATCCACGGTAACCGTGATGCCGTCGGACTCCTCCGACAGCGTGACCGCCGGCATAGCCGTCGACTCATCCTCAGTGTTCGCTTCATCCGTCTCTCCGGCTGACATCAGATTCATTTCCGTGCCGTCCTGTGTACCGGAATCGCCGAGAACCTCAGCATAAGACGAAATCTGCGATGAACTGATCATCAGACAAAAGGCCAGCGCAACCGCCAGAATTCTTCTTATCTTTTTCTTCATCCCTTTTTCCTCCTTATATCAGTGTCAAAAATCTATATAAACAAAAATTGATCCGACATATATATG
>JAJQFQ010000074.1 GCA_021201035.1 Clostridiales bacterium | reverse complement strand
ATTTGTTTACTCTGCGTATGCCGCCTGCTTTTCCCGTTATCGGGATGATGCTGCTCAGTGGGAACGTTATGCAAACAGGGGACACGGCGTATGTATTGCGTTCCGGGAAGATTTGCTTCGTAAAATGGCCATTGAGCCATTGTCGTTGCAGACCGTATTCTATCAGGATGAAGTAGGCAGTCATAAGTTGGTAGATACTTTATATCAATTAATTAGCCAGAATGAATGCCCTTTAAAGATGACGCAGGAAATCAGGGAAACACTGAACCATGCGTGGGCTGCATCTGCTGCGTTCAAGCATCCGTCCTTTGCCAGTGAAAATGAAGTCCGCCTGGTAGTGTCACCATTTGAACACGGGTATTTTGATGTACAGCCGCGGTATCATATCACAAAGGAACGGATTAAAAAATATTATCCTGTGAATATGAAAGAATTATGCCGGATTGCCAATACGAATCTGGAGGATGTAATCGTTGAACTGATCATCGGGTCGGAATCCACACAGTCGGTTCCTATTCTGCAGGATTATCTGACGGATCTTGGTTATGCCGCTATGGCGAAGCAGGTTACTCATTCTGCGTGTCCGCTGAGGCAGAGGATTTAAACAAATCGGAATTTGCATACTTCGTGCAGCGATGGCGGGACCTACATGTGCGAATAAGCGGGACTGGAGCTTTCTTATCGTTCGTGACAAAGCAATGCTGGACAAAATGGCGGATGCTAATGGCAGACCGGCGGAACCTCTCCGCCACTGTGATGTTGGGATTCTTATCCTTGGTGATTTGGATCGTGCGTTTCCGCCCGCGAAAGACTACTGGGTGATTGATGGGGCAATTGCCGGACAGAATATGATACTTACAGCTGAGGGGCTCGGCATTGGCTCTGTATGGCTTGGAACCTGGCCGCAGATGGATCGAGTGGAGAATCAGAGAATGCTTTTCTCATTGCCGGATTCGGTTATCCCACATTCTGTCATTGCGTTTGGATATCCCGCAGAAGATAAGAATGACGAACACCCGGATTATGAAGAAAGCCAAGTGCATTTTGAAAAATGGTGATTCATTAAATTGTAAAACCTGTCAACATCTTCGAGATGAAGTCCCTGTATCGGAGCGTTGCAAAAGAGCGAAAATCGGCATATGGAGGGTACTAAGTATGGAGTTAGAAGAATTATTTTCATACAGGAGAAGCACAAGAAAGTATGAAAAGCAACAGATTACAGAAGAACAGCTGCAGCAAATTCTGGAAGCAGCTCAAAATGCACCTTTGGCAGTAGGCAATCGACCGAAAGCACGTTTGACTGTCGTTCAAGACGTGGAATTATTAAATGAGATTCGTGAGTGTTGCCAAACAGAATCGCGAAAACATCCCGGTATGATTCTTGATTCTCTTTATGGTGCGCCAACGCTGATTTTGGTATCAGAGTCGACTTTATCTGAAGACCGGATTGAATTATGTGATGCTGCCTGTATCATTGAAAATATGATGATAGAGGCAACGAATCTTGGGCTTGGCTGCTGTTATATCTGGGGTTGCCTGCCCAAGCTCCGTGCAAACAGTGAACTACTTAAGAAATTGGATTTGGGAAAAGAACAGGTGATCCTTTCCGGCTTTATATGCGGAATACCGGTAAAGCCGCTCTATGCTAAGAAAAGAGAACCGATTTCCGTAACAAGGCTATAATTATTGCCGAAAATGTTTATGCAGGCTGACAGCCTTTTACCTGTGATGATATGAACAAGAGCAAAGCATTCAGCAAAATACTGATTCAAAAAGGGTAGGCAGGAGTGATATTAATGGCAAAGAAAATTATAGCTGTTGTTCCATTGTGGGACGATGAAAAAGAGAGTATCTGGATGCTTCCCGGATATATGAACGGGATAAAAGAAGCCGGCGCGATGCCTGTAATCCTGCCGCTTGCGAGTGATATCGAGGATGCGTTTGAAATATTTGAGCGGTGCGGCGGGTTGCTGATGACTGGCGGCCATGATGTTTCGCCATCCCTGTATAAAGAGCCGCAGAAAGAGAATTGCGGCGTTTCATGTAATGACAGGGATTTGTTGGAATCTGCTTTATACGCAGCAGCGCTGGCACAGGATAAACCTGTATTGGGAATCTGCCGGGGCATTCAGCTTATCAATGTTTTGCAGGGCGGAACATTATATCATGAATCTTTGATTCATGATCGCATTTCGCCGCTCGCCGAATGCACCAGTGCATTCTTCTCGCTTGCGCTCATTTTATCAGGATCTGCCGACGGAATACGCCAGCGGTATCGAGCATCATATGAAGCCGCCTTACACGAATGTAGCCCATTATGTCAGTATAAGAAGACAGACCCCTTTATATGAATTGTTTAGGACAGAGCAGCTGGGTGTAAACAGTTACCATCATCAGGCTATCAAAAGACTGGGGGAGGATCTGGAAATCATGGCAGAATCGGAAGACGGGCTGGCGGAAGCAGTCAGGCATATAGGAAAGAAGTTTGTCTGGGCGTTCCAATGGCATCCGGAATTTGATTTTCATATCAATCCGAACAGCAGAAAGATTTTTGAAACATTCATAAATGCGTGCCAGTAAGGTATCATGTAAATTTTACCGCTTGTTTACTGCCGCATCTCACCAACCAGACAGAGAGCAGTTATAATCAGCCCATCCGATATTTTAAAAGTGATGAGGCTGATTTATTTATGTCAGATATGCTTCATCAGCAATTATGGAAGGAGCTGCAGAAGTAATTGCATATGGAACAGCGGTGAAATTTGTTTTGTGACACGAAAGAGGGATTTCACAAATTCTTCAAATCCGTATCAAAATATCTTCACAATGAACGTTTATGATACAAATCAAACAACAGGAAAAACCTCCGCAAACATCCTGCTGTTATTAAAATAAAAATTCTTTTTCATGTTACGCCGGGCTGTATAGTCCGGCACTCCTTTTTTAGCAATAATTTCCATAATATTTTATAAAAAATGTATTGCGTAATGCGATACAGATATCTATAATGTAAGCAAGAAAGGTGGGATTATTATGGCAGTAAAAAGTGCAAATGTAACCGCAAGAGTTGAGCCGGAAATAAAACGCGAAGCAGAAGAGATCATCGCTGAGTTAGGACTATCTGTTTCTTCTGTTATTAATTCCTTTTACAGACAGATTATTCTCAGAAAAGGCATCCCATATTCCCTGACGTTGCCAACGCAGCCTAAGGCAGTATCGGAAATGACAAAAGAAGAGTTTGATCAGATGATTGGGACAGGGCTTGCGCAGGCGAAACGCGGGGAATCATTACCCAGTGATGAAGTCTTTGATGAGCTTTTGGAGGGAATCTGACGAATGAAACGATACGAAGTAAAAGTAACTCCGCAGGCTCAGTATCAGATGCTGGAAATCAGGGATTATATTGCGTATCAGTTGTTTAATCCTGATGCTGCAAAGAATACGATCCGTGCCATTCGGGATGTTGTACAAAAATTGGATTCCATGCCGGACAGGGTAAAACCAATCGAGGAAGAGCCATGGGGAAGCCAGGGAATCCGAAAAATTCTGGTAAATAATTATTATGCATATTTCTGGATTGACATGGAAGCACTTATTGTCCACGTGATCGCAGTGGCATATGCTGGAAGAGATCAGAAAAATGTATTAAACGAGATAAAATAATATATGCTTATTTTATGAATATCATTACATAGCTCACACAATTACGTGTGGGCTTTTTTTATGGAAAAGAGGTGATGAAATTGGAACTCGGTTCAAGGTATGGGCCGCCTATGGAACGAAAATCAGACGGGTCATTGTATCAGATGACGGCTGCACAGAAACGATTGGCGGTGCAACTGATTGAAAAAAATTGCTGCAATTATTGGAACGGCACTTGCATTCTGCTTGATGATGGGGAGAGGCACACTTGCCCGCAGCGGATTTCCTATTCTGTCTGCTGCAAGTGGTTTCGTAACGCAGTGCTTCCGATCGAAAAAGAGTTGGAGGCAGAAATATTTTTTCGCTACCGCTTTAAACAATGTGAAATATGCGGTAAGCAGTATCTTCCCGGATCAAATCGGAACCGATACTGCCCTTCTTGCGCTCAAATGGTTAGGAGGCAGAAAGATCGGGAACGGAAGTGAAAAATGCGGCATTGATGTCCGCATTTAGGATTGAAAAAAACTAAGGAAATCAAGGGGTTTCAAGACAAATTTTTGGCATCTGCGTAGAGTTGATCGTGGATGCTTAGGTTCCTTTTTGCTTCAAATATGCTATAATAAACCTATTCCAGACAGCGGATTTATGATTTTTGCCCATGCTTAACAGACGACTGGCTATCCCTTATCATAAACAGAACATGGCCGGCGAATCCGAATATTTTTCTGGAACATCCCAGGATGCCGCTTTCAGAGCGTGCGAAGATTTTTGCCCCCTTTGCCGCGCTTCGCGGGCACAGTGACCGGCTCAGCGAAGAAACCGGGAAACTGCTGAAGCGCGAAAAGATGGAAGTATCGGAAGAGAAAGCGGAAATTCTGTCCGGAAAGCTCCTGCGGGTGAAAAAGGCGTGATTACGAAGACAATCAGGTTTGATGACCTGACAGATATTAACGGGACAGATATTCCGGATTCCGGTATTTAACCGATGGGTGCGGTCAAGGCTGTTGGTGAAGCAGTTCTTTTGCCATACGATAAACACGGGTGGCATTTTCCTGCAATATCTGTTTGGAAACAGCACCCGCTCGGAATCCCTTCAATAACTGTTCGTAGTCGGCTTTGCTGCCGGGCATGAAAAGATCACCGCCTGCAGCAGCGACTTTGGCGGGGGCAGGTATTGTATATACAGAACCCTTTGCTCCTTCCAGATTTCGTATTACCCAATCAGTCATACAGATGCCCTCAAAACCAAATTCGGAACGCAGAATATCGGTACACAGATCCCGGCTTTCGGAAGTATGAATACCGTTCAGAAGATTATATGAGGTCATAACTGCTTTGGGAGACGAGTCTCGAATGGCGATTTGGAAACCTTTCAGATAAATCTCCCACATGGCTCTCTGGGAAACATGACTATTGGAGACATAGCGGTTGGTTTCCTGATTGTTGGCGGCATAGTGCTTTAATGTCACACCTCGTCCGGGGTGGCTCTGAACGCCTCTGGCCATAGCGGCAGCAAACAGGCCGGAAATGACGGGATCTTCAGAATAATATTCAAAATTTCTGCCGCATAAAGGAGATCGATGGATATTCAGTGCCGGAGCTAACCACAGATTCACACCGAAGCGGTCCATTTCACTGCCCACTACATCACCGCAGCGCAGGTCTGAGCAAATTCCAGATTAAAACTCTGGGCAATGGCTGTTCCGACAGGAATAGCCGTACAGTATTGTTCCTGCAGCACAGAGCCTTTGGGCAGTTTCGGATTTCTGCCAAAAAATAACCGAAACAGCTTTGGCATAAAATCCAGAAACGTTGCGGGTATGGCGGGACCAAAGCTGTGCAGTCCTTTTTTATCCCGATAACATTGGGCACTGATACGAAGACCGGCGGGACCGTCTGCCATGATTATAGGGGGGATGCCAATGTTTTTGAACGCGCCGGTGCTTTCGCCTGCCGCGCCTGCGACATTGGTACCGGCATTACCGATCACACCGGACAAACCGCCATGAGGGTCAAAGGCACCCATATTCATCAGACACAGATTTTCTCCATTCATTTCCCGAATGATTTCATCAATCGCATTGATTTTTTCATAGGATACGGTTTCCGAAGTGAACGCAGCTGCATTTACAGGAAGAACGGGCACATCATATGTTTTGATCCGGATCGTGGGCTTCCAGTCAGTAAATCCGGGATTGCCCAACAGCGGTTTTACCCGGCGCGTGGTGATTGTCTGATCTAAACGGAGCGCAGCCGCGGCAACCGCATGATCTGCACTCGTACCGCAGAGGACAACATAATTGCCCTTCTCCAGGATATAGGAGGCTGTTTTCTCATCGTAGGATGCGAAGTCAGACAGGTCAAAGGAAGCTGCCACTCTCTGGCTCTGCATGGGAGTAAGCTCTGCTGTTTTACAGAAAGCCGTTAATTCCCTGACGGGTTTATCCAGTTTTCCCTGAGGACAGGAAAGATAAACCTGCAGGATTTCTTTGCCGGGGTACTTTCCGGTGTTGGTAATGATGGCCGTGACAGTTACTTTTCTCCCGTCAATGGCGGTATGAATATCGGAAACGGCAAACTCTGTATAACTCAGGCCAAATCCAAAGGAATACAATGCTTCCCGTTCTGCGGCATCAAACCAGCGGTAGCCAACATAGATTCCCTCTTTATAAAAAGTGTCGTTGATATCGCCGAAGTTGCCAATATCAGGATAATTCCCTTCTTCGGCCCAGGTGGCAGTCAGTTTACCGCTGGGATTCGCCTTGCCCAACAGAATATCCGCCAGCACGGCGCCGGTTTCCACACCAAGCTGAGAAAGAATCAGGATGTTTTTTACGTTCTGCACAGGACTTAAGTCTACCGGACCTCCTACATTCAGTACCAGCATAAAATTATTATACTTATGATTCAATGCCAGAATATCACGCTGTTCGGTATGAGTCAGCAGAAAGTCGCCGGAAGTGATTTTTCTGTCACTGCCTTCGCCGGAGGTTCGGGACAGCACATAGATGGCAGTGTCGCCCGCCCCATTCAGGGGAAGATCATATTCCGGCTCCGGCATTACGGCGCCCATACCCAGTAAAAGAGTCCGGGTGTGCTGTTTCCTTGCTTCACTACGGATGTCCTTAACAAACTGTTCTTTTGCCTGAACCCGCAGCTCATCATATGCATCCAGCCATTTTTCGGTGGTTATGGTAAAACCGGCGTCCTGCAAGCCCTGTTCAACAGTAATAAAGAAGCGGGAATTTACTTCGCCGGAGCCGGTGCCGCCTTTTTGTGTATGGCGCACACCGTTGCCGTAAGCTGCAATTTTACAGGGTGCAGTCAGCGGAAAGCGGCCATCTTTTTTCAGGAGAACCGTACATTCGGCAAGCCCCGTACGAAGCCGGATCAGATTTTCTTTTTCGTATGTATGCATATGATATACCTTCATTCCGTTGAAATCATTCAAAGTTTTCATAGATGTTGACGCGCCGGATTAGCAGCGCGTGAAAGTTTACAATCAGATATTATCACAAGCAGATGATGGAAACAATAAGAATACTCTATCCAAATATAAAACGGATGTTACTGAAAATCATTATATGATGCCGGTAATAAATATTTCCAGTCCGATCAGGATCAGGATTACACCACCGAGAATCTGAGCTTTATTGGATAGCCTTGTTCCGAATTTTTCACCGATTTTCAGGCCGGCCATGCAGATGATAAAAGTCACGCCGGCTATGATCAGTGCAGCCGTAAAGGCCATCGTTCCGTTATAGTCCGCAATCGTGAATCCGACAGAGAGAGCGTCGATTGATGTCGCTACGCCCTGCAGGAGCAGGGAGGCTAATCCCAATGTCGCCGCGGCTTCCGTGTCATTGCCGTTTCGTATGCCGTCTGATAACATTTTTCCTCCGATACAGACAAGAAGTGCAAGCGCAATCCAGGGAATCACCGGTTCAAACGCGGTAAAGTAACGGGCAGCGGTGTGTACACAGACCCAGCCGATCATCGGCATCAATGCCTGAAAAAAGGCGAATACGCCTGCAATACCGAACATCTTGCGCCTGCGCATCTGCGGTTCATTTAATCCGTTGGCCATGGATACGGAAAAAGCATCCATGGCCAGTCCTATGCCGAGCAGAATACTGTTGATAAAAAACATGAAATTACACGTCATTTTGTCTCCTCCTGATGTAAACACACATCTTCGGTGTATCTTACTTATCCCGTAATCAACGGCAGAAAAGTAAAAGACCCAGGTAAAGCTGCCTGACTGTACCTGAGTCTTTATTTACAATTATATACAAAGACTCCTGTGAACAGCGTTTCAGCTTTACATGAGTCTCGCAATTTAAAGCAAGCCAGACCGGAATGCGGTCAGTATGTTGACTTGCTGCACGCGGGGTGCCTGCTACTCCCTCACGGGAAAATCGCTTTAATCTGTACAATGCCTTCGAAATAACATGACCGATCTGTTAAAGTCTGATTATTTACGAAATGTTGTATCAGAGTATACTCTTTATCCCTGTGAAAAACAAGAGTAAATATCAATAAAAGAAAAAAATTGATTTGGGTCATTCGTTTTCGGAAATTCGGATTATTCACTTGCGCTTTCAGACGAAGTATCGGATGAAGTATCCTCTTCTGCAGCATGCGGTTCCGAAACAAGTACGACGATTGCGTCGCGGTTTGTGATCAGATCTACATTTTGTGCAGCGGCAATCGGCAGGTCGCCGACTTTAACGGCATCTCCCGGTTTCATTTCACTGACGTCGATTTCAACTTTTTCTACCAGCGCAGAAGGAAGAGCTTTATAAGCGATCTCTTCCAGAACAACCTGGACTATGCCGTGCTGTACTTTTTCGTGGTTTACGACGGAAACTTCAGCGACGGAATGTACTTTTTCCGTACTTACGAGTGCCTGAAAATCAATTTCCTCATACTGGCTTTTCATGGAATTGTAATTCAGATCCTTGATCAGGACATTCATTTTCTGTCCGTCAATATCCAGCAGAATCTGACTGCCTTTCCGTTTGGATTTTAAGATACGTTCTGCTTCGAGTTTTTCCATTTTCACGGGAATGGAACC
This sequence comes from Clostridiales bacterium, assembly GCA_021201035.1. Classification (GTDB taxonomy): domain Bacteria; phylum Bacillota; class Clostridia; order Lachnospirales; family Lachnospiraceae; genus Eubacterium_I. Next base: position 4,269 of record JAJQFQ010000074.1, on the reverse strand, counting down.
GGTGATTTCACGACCGAATACATTGCCCGGTATATATCCTTCCCGGCGAAGCTTTTTTGCTTTTGTTGACATGTCTCTTTTTTCAGCTTTTAAAGTATCCATTTTGTCTCTTCCTCCAAAATTCTGATAACCTGCAGACTTGTCAATTTACGATTTTCGAAACGGTTCTTCCGGAAATCATAAATGTAATGAAGTCCTGTTTGCACTGCTATATATGTATTATAACACATAAACATAGAAAAGATTACCGAAAAAACAGGGAGAAAAAAGGGTTTTATTAGACGATTTCGACGAAATTGTTTATTGACTTTTCCGATCTGCGTTGCTATGATATATAGAACATATAGAGAATTTGCTGTGTGATTATACATGTGACGGATGCAACATCATTTTCGAAGAGAGCAGGTATATCTGTATGTGATTCAGGGAGGACGACAGAGAGTGCAGGAATGTGCTTTCCGTAGTCTCTTTTGTTTTTATCAGGAATTTTTAGTGATGCTTTTTTAGTAAACGAACATTTCTGCTGACACAGTGCATCAATATCTATGAAAGAAGGAAATATAATGCTGCAGATTCGTCATGTTTGTAAGCAATATCAGACGGGAAAACTGATCCAGAAGGCTCTGGATGATGTAACGCTGAACCTGCGGGACAGTGAGTTTGTAGCGATCTTAGGACCCAGCGGTTCCGGCAAGACCACCCTTTTGAATGTCATCGGCGGTCTGGATCGTTATGACAGCGGAGAACTGATTATAAACGGGATTTCCACGGAGAAATACAGGGATCGTGACTGGGATTCATATCGGAATCATACGATCGGATTTGTGTTTCAGAGCTATAACCTGATACAGCATCAGACCATTCTGTCGAATGTGGAGATGGCGCTGACCATTTCCGGAGTCAGTCGGACACAGCGCAGAAGACGGGCCATCGAGGCTCTGAAACAGGTAGGTCTGGCGGATCAGGCGCAAAAGCGTCCGGCGCAGCTCTCCGGCGGTCAGATGCAGCGTGTCGCGATCGCCCGCGCCTTGATCAATAATCCGGATATACTTCTGGCGGATGAGCCGACCGGCGCGCTGGACAGTGATACCAGTTTGCAGGTTATGGAGATGCTGAAGGAAGTGGCGAAGGATCGTCTGGTCGTGATGGTGACGCACAATCCGGATCTTGCGCAGGCCTATGCTACACGGATTGTTCAGTTGAAGGACGGGAGGATCCGTGCGGATTCCGATCCGTTTGAACCGGAATCGGAAGAGACAGGACAGACGGTCATTCATGCGAACATGGGCAGATCCTCCATGTCGCTTCGTATGGCGATCCTTTTGAGCTTCAATAATCTGCGGACGAAGAAGACCCGCACCATGCTGACTTCGTTTGCGGGCTCCATCGGCATCATCGGTATTGCCCTGATTCTTGCGATTTCCTCTGGCGTGAATCATTATGTGGATGTGCTGGAGGCGGGGATGGCCACGGAGTATCCACTGGAGATTGAAAGCGCTTATTATGATGTGACTGCTTATGTGTCTGCGAGAAGCGGTACATCCTCGATTCTCGGTACGGACAGCGGTGAGACGGAGAGCGGAGGTAATGTGAATATGGATGAGATAGATATTACCTCACTGATTTATAATATATTTGCCGGGCAGTCCTCGAACGATCTGGCTTCGTTGAAGGATTATCTGGAAAACGGCGGCAGCGGGATTGAGGATTATGTGCTGGATATTGAATATTCCTACGGCATCACACCGCAGATTTATCAGGATAATGAGGAGGATGTGGTACAGGTTCATCCGGATCACTTTTTTGACGCGTTGGGCTTTGGTTCTACCACAAGCGCGAATTCCATTATGTCCTCGATTGTGAACACAGATGTGTTTGCACAGCTGCCGGAATCGGAGGAATTGTATCAGGACAGCTATACCGTGCTGGCCGGCCGTTGGCCGGAAAGCTGGAATGAGTGCGTGATGGTGATGGATGAAGAGGGCGGAACGACGGATCTGGCGCTGTATGTAACCGGATTGCGGGATACGCTGGAGATGGAGGATATGATCTCGCAGTTTATCAGCGGGGAGACCGTAGAGAAACCGGAGATTACAGAGAGTTATACGTATGATGATTTTCTGGGAACAACCTTTAAGGTTGTCAACAGCACGGATTATTATGCATATGACAGCCAGTATCAGGTCTGGGCAGACAAGACGGATGACAGTTCTTATATGCAGGATCTGGTTCATAACGGAGAGGATTTAACCGTGGTGGGAGTCGTGATGTTGAATGAGGATGAGGACAGCGGCGTGCTGAGCACAGGATTTCAATATCTGCCGTCTTTAGTGGAACATCTGGCTGAGGAGGCGGCAGAGAGCGATATCGTACAGCAGCAGCTGGCGGATCCGGACACAAATGTATTTACCGGAAAAGCGTTTGGTGACGAGGATGCTGACAGCGGATATGATCTGAGTTCTCTGTTTGAAATGGATGAGGATATGTTTCAGGAGGTGTTCAGTCTGGATGAAGATATGTTGGAGGAGCTGATTTCTGAAAATTATTCAGATTTTGCCGGATCTTTCGGGTCGGATGTAAACAGCGGTACGTCTTTGGGCTTGTCGGATCTGTTGGATTTAAGTTCTGTTGATCTGGAACTGCCGGATCTGGGGAATCTGAGCCTTTCGGAACTGATGAGCACGATCAATATCACGGCTTCCGGCGATGATATGACTCAGCTGGCGCAGGATCTGCTGGCAGGCTATGAGTCTTATGCGGAGGGAAACAGCGGGGCGGATCTGACGCAATTGGGAAACGCATTTCTCGCATATTTACAGACGGAGGAAGCGCAGGATATCATGCGGGAAAATATGCTGGAGATGATTCAGAGCAGCGGGGGACTTACCGTTTCGACAGAGGCGTTTCGTACATTGATTACGGATGTGCTGGCGGATTTTCAGTCTTATGTTAATGAGCAGGGATATACGGATATTTCGGAAATGGAAAATTATCTGAATGAATATTTGCTGACGGAGCGGGCACAGAATCTGATGAATGTCTGGGCTGATGAAAATCTTCAGTTTGATATGTCAGATGTGACGGTTTCTCAGGAACAGCTGGGCAATCTGGTTTCTGATCTGACGGCCGGTTACCAGACCTATGCCGCATCCCACAGCGATATGCCGGATCCGGCTAAGATCGGCGATTATTTTGCTGCGTATATGGAGACGGATGCCGCACAGGAGATTTTGACGAGCGGAATAGTAAATATGATTGACACGGAAAGTCTGGAAACGCAGATTTCCGAGGCGCTGCAGCGTTATATGGAAGAGACCGCAGCATCGGCAGTTGACAGCCTGTCAGCACAGCTGGAGAGTCAGAGTTCTCAGGCGGTGCAGCAGCTGACCGCACAGATCAGCGGGGAGATTCAGGATCAGTTGAGTCAGAATATGGGCAGCATCGGAACAGCTTTGGCAGATGCCGTGACCATTGACACGGATGCCCTGATCAGCGCATTTACCGTGGACATGGATATCTCGGATCTGTCGGCTATTCTCTCCTCCCTGACATCCTCCGGCAGCACGACTTATGAAGATAATCTGGCGACATTGGGGTATACGGATTTCAGCTCGCCGGAGAGTATCAGTATCTATTCAACGGATTTTGAGAGCAAGGATAAGGTCATAGAGATCCTGAATGATTATAATGATCAGATGGAAGCCGCCGGGGAAGATGATAAAGTGGTGACTTTTTCTGATTCGGTGGGAAGCATGATGTCCATGGTAACGGAGATTGTCAATATTCTGAGCTATGTGCTGATCGCGTTTGTGGCGATCTCTCTGGTGGTTTCTTCTATTATGATCGGGGTAATCACTTATATCAGTGTGCTGGAGAGAAAACAGGAGATCGGTATCCTGCGCGCGATCGGAGCCTCGCGGCGCAATATATCGCAGGTGTTTAACGCGGAGACCGGTATCATCGGGCTTGCTGCGGGTCTGTTGGGAATTGTGCTGACGCTGATTCTGATCCGGCCGATCAATATGGTTATACACAGTTACGCGGGGATTACGGAACTGAGCGCACATCTTCCCTTCAGATATGCGGTGATATTGATTATTTTAAGTGTTGCGCTGACACTTTTAAGTGGGATGATGCCGGCGAAGAAAGCGTCAAAAAGTGATCCGGTTGAGGCGCTGCGGACGGAATAAAGCTTTACACTTTACCAAAATTTTTTTATAATCCTGTCTTTGACAGCTGATACAGTCAGGAAATCGCTCCAAGCCTTGA
>JAJQFQ010000128.1 GCA_021201035.1 Clostridiales bacterium | reverse complement strand
ATTTTAAGGAGTTTACGATGGCCGACCCCCTTATATTATCGGAATATGTCGGTTTTACCGAATCAGATGTGCGGACACTTTGCGCCGCTTATCATATGGATTTTGAAGAAATGAAACAGTGGTATGACGGTTATTCGTTTGAGGATGTAACATCTGTATACAGTCCGAATTCGGTTATGAATGCCATAAAATTTCGAAAATATCGGAATTACTGGACGCAGACAGAGACATTTGAAAGTCTGAAGAGATATATCGGTGAGAATTTTGATGGGTTAAAGGATGCTATTATCATGATGCTGGGTGGGCAGCGTGTGAAAATTGATATCAACACGTTTCAAAATGATTTAACATCCTTTGAAAATAAGGATGATGTGTTGACATTACTGATTCATCTTGGCTATCTGGCTTATGATCAGCCTGCAGGCGTGGCATATATACCCAACCGTGAAGTTGCCGAGATATTCCGTGTATCAACAAAAGGCGGGAGATGGAGAGAAGTAGAGCGGGCGATTGGGCAGGCAGAAGATTTGTTAGAGGCTACTCTTTGCCGTGACAGTGCCGCTGTGGCGGAAGCCTTAGAACTGGTACATGAAGAATGCACATCCGCGCTTAAGTATAATGATGAAAATTCTCTGGCGTGCGTTATTTACATTGGATACTATACGGCAAGAAATGATTATATGATTGTCCGGGAGTTTCCCGCAGGAAAGGGATTTGCAGATTATGCTTTCATCCCAAGAAGGGGCACGGAAAAGCCGGCCATGATTGTGGAACTGAAATGCGACAAAGATGCAGATACCGCAATTCGACAGATCTATGATAACCGATATCATGGAGCATTGAAAAATTATTTCGGGAATTTGCTGTTGGTGGGAGTCAATTATGACAGGGACGCAAAAGGAAAAGAGGCAAAAAAGCATAGCTGTGTGATAGAACAGGTGTGAAGGATGCCCGGAATTGTTGAGATTCCGGGCTTTTTTCATATAAAAATGCGCCTTGGCGTATTCTCGTGCCGAGCGCGGTCGCATAAGCGACATTCTCCCTGTTATTATTTTCTTCCTGTTTTTTTCAAATCATACTTGACAAATAGGAATTATGGGAATATAATACAGAAAATTAAAAACATATAAATCTTATATGACTTATGGGAGGCAACGAAATGGCAAATATTTATAAGGGAACACTGGGACTGATCGGAAACACACCGCTGTTGGAGATTGTGAACATCGAAAAGGATCTCGAATTAAAGGCCAGAATACTGGTGAAGCTGGAGTATTTTAATCCGGCCGGATCCGTGAAGGACAGAATCGCGAAAGCGATGATCGAGGACGCGGAGGAGAAAGGCATATTAAAGCCGGATTCCGTGATCATAGAGCCGACGTCCGGCAATACCGGTATCGGTCTGGCGGCCATCGCGGCGGCAAAGGGGTACCGGATCATCCTGACGATGCCGGAGACCATGAGTGTGGAGCGCCGGAATATTCTGAAAGCTTACGGTGCTGAGATCGTTTTGACCGAGGGAGCCAGAGGCATGAAGGGTGCGATTGAGAAGGCGAACGAGCTGGCACAGGAATATGAGAACAGCTTCATTCCGGGACAGTTTGAGAACCCGGCGAACCCGGCTATCCATTATGCAACGACCGGCCCGGAGATCTGGAATGATACGGACGGAGAAGTGGATGCTTTCATTGCCGGTGTCGGTACAGGAGGAACCCTGACGGGTGCGGGTGAATATCTGAAGGAGCACAATCCGGATATCAGAATAGTAGCAGTCGAGCCTTCCGCTTCGCCGGTTCTATCCGAAGGAAAAGCCGGAGCGCACAAGATTCAGGGCATCGGCGCCGGTTTTGTGCCGGATGTATTAAATACGAAGATTTACGATGAGATTCTTCCGATTTCGAATGACGACGCGTTTGAGTGGTCCAAGTATCTGGCGAAGCAGGAAGGTGTTCTGGTCGGAATCTCCTCGGGTGCGGCACTGAAGGCGGCCATTGATCTGGCAAAGCGTCCGGAGTTTGAGGGGAAGACCATCGTGGCGGTGCTTCCGGACAGCGGAGACAGATATTATTCAACGCCGCTGTTTGTATGATACCAGGGTCAAAAAGTCATGAATATAAAAACATAGGAGTAATAAGATATGGCAGAAAAAATTGCGAGAGCAGACAGAAATTTAAAATTTGAGACTTTACAGCTGCATGTAGGGCAGGAGCAGCCGGATCCGGCCTCCGATGCGAGAGCGGTTCCGATTTATGCGACGACGTCGTATGTTTTTCATAATTCCGCTCATGCGGCGGCTCGTTTCGGCCTGGCAGACCCGGGCAATATTTACGGCAGACTGACGAATTCCACGCAGGGTGTATTTGAGGACAGGATCGCGGCTCTGGAGGGAGGCGTTGCCGGTCTGGCACTGGCGTCCGGCGCGGCTGCTATCACCTATACGATTGAGGCGCTGGCGCAGGCCGGCGAGCATATTGTGGCACAGAAGACCATTTACGGAGGCACTTCGAATCTTCTGGCACATACGCTTCCGCTTCTCGGCGTCAAAACGACTTTTGTAGATGCACATAATCTCGATGAGGTGGAGGCTGCTATTCAGGAGAATACCAAAGCAATCTATCTGGAGACGCTGGGCAATCCGAACAGCGACATCCCGGATCTGGACGCTATCTCCGAAATTGCGCATAAGCACGGGCTTCCGGTTGTTGTGGATAATACCTTCGGCACACCATATCTGATCCGTCCGATCGAACACGGGGTGGATATTGTGGTTCATTCCGCCACCAAGTTCATCGGCGGACACGGCACGACGCTGGGCGGCGTTATTGTGGATGGAGGCACCTTTGACTGGGCGGCGAGCGGCAGATATCCGTGGATTTCTGAGCCGAACCCCAGCTATCACGGTGTGAAGTTTACGGATACGGCGGGGCCGGCGGCCTTTGTTACCTATATTCGTGCCATCTTACTGCGTGATACCGGTGCGCTGATTTCCCCGTTTGCCGCTTTTCTGCTTTTGCAGGGGACGGAGACGCTTTCCCTGCGCATCGAGCGGCATAATGAGAATACGAAAAAGGTCGTCGATTATCTGGTGAATCATCCGTTGGTGGAAAAGGTAAACCATCCTTCCTTGCCGGATCATCCGGATCATGCTCTTTACGAGAAATATTTCCCGAACGGCGGCGCAAGCATCTTTACCTTTGAGATAAAGGGCGGACAGGAGGAAGCCCATAAGTTTATTGATAATCTGGAGATTTTCTCTCTGTTGGCGAACGTGGCGGATGTAAAGTCGCTGGTCATTCATCCGGCAACGACGACCCACAGCCAGTGCACACAGGAGGAACTGCAGGATCAGGGCATATACCCCAATACGATTCGTCTGTCCATCGGTATTGAGAATATAGACGATATTATTCAGGATCTGGACGAGGCCTTCAAAACATTATGAAATTTTCAAAAAAGAGCAGATACGGTATTACCGCATTGATCGATCTGGCTGTATATTCGAAATCAGGTCATGTGGCATTGAGCAGCATTGCGCAGAGAAACAGAATATCCATGCAGTATCTGGAGCAGGTATTCGGTTCCCTGCGCCGGGCGGGCATTGTTCAGAGCGTGAAGGGTCCGCAGGGAGGATATCTGCTGGGTGATTCACCGGAACGTATTACGGCAGCGTCAATTATTGAGGCGTTGGAGGGGAGTTACCGGCTGCCGGATGAGATTTCTTCGGGAGATCCGTCTGAAAATGCGGAGGCTTATGCGATACAGCGCAGGATTGTGGATGAAGTGAATTGCCAGTTGGATCAGGTGCTGCAGAGTGTGACACTGGCAGATTTGGAGAGAGAGTATATGAACTGTTGCCAGTCTGGTGAGATGATGTATTATATTTGACATCAACATCATTTGATGATACAAGGGACAAGATTGTGGGAGCACAAAGTGCGGAACAATCCGTAGTATCATACCCTTTTGTCGCTCGAATCATTTGATGAAACTATCCTGTCTTTGACAGCGGATACAGTCAGAAAATCGCTCCATGCCTTGAAATCGGGCATTGGAGCGATTTTTAATGATTTCACGACACTTTCATCGTAAATCAAAAATACGTGCTTGCACATGGAACGTCACATATGTATAATGTAGGCATTACAGAAGGGGGGGGTGCAGCACATGGGAATCTATTTAAATCCCGGAAACAGAGGATTTCAGACAATTTTAAACGGAACCTACGTTGATAAAACCGGCCTTATTGACTATGTGAACCAGACAATCAATACTCCTCAGAAGCTGACATGCTTCAGCCGTCCGCGGCGTTTTGGGAAGTCATTTGCTGCAAAGATGCTTTGTGCCTATTATGATAAGACCTGTGATTCACGATTCCTTTTTGAGGGTTTGGAAATATCGAAGATGGATTCATTTTATAAATATCTGAATAAGTATGATGTGATCTATCTGGATATTACATGGTTTGTTTCTACTACAGATGATATAAAGAATGTTGTTCATGACATACAGAGCAGTGTGATCTCCGAGCTGAAAAATGAATTTTTGAGCTTTGTTTCTGAAGATGAAAGATCTTTGCCGCGTGTAATGACAGCAATCGCATCAAAAACAGACAGAAGATTCATTGTGATAATAGATGAATGGGATGCGCTTTTCCGCGAAGCGAAAACGGATGAGGCACTTCAAAAAGAATACGTGCAGCTTTTGCGCGGACTTTTCAAAGGAGGAACCGCGACTGATGAAACGATTGCTGCTGCCTACATGACGGGCATTCTTCCAATCAAGAAATACGGGACGGAGTCGGCGCTGACGGATTTTCAGGAATTTTCGATGGCAGATCCGCTGGGCTTGTCTGAATATATTGGGTTTACAGAACGGGAAGTCCTGCAACTGTGTAAACGGTATGCAGTTTGTTTTGATGATGTAAAACAATGGTATGACGGATATAAATTTGAGGAGTCAGATTCGGTTTATAATCCGAATTCTGTTATAAAGGCGGTAAGATATAAGCGGATTAGAAATTATTGGACACAGACGGAAACATACGAATCTTTAAAGCATTATATCAGCATGAATTTTGACGGGCTGAAGGATGCCATCCTCTCCATGCTGGGAGGAAAATCGGTGAAAATCGCGATCAGCACATTTCAGAATGATATCACATCATTTAAGAATAGAGACGATGTACTGACATTGCTGGTTCATCTCGGATATCTGGGGTATGGCGCGGAGGAGCAGAAAGTATTTATTCCGAATCAAGAGGTGGCTGACGCTTTCGCAGATGCCGTTAAGGGTGATGAGTGGAAGGATGTAGGTGATCTGATTCAGGAATCAGAGAATTTGCTTGAGGCAACAATTCGCGGTGACGCTGACGCGGTTGCCGATGCACTGGAAAGGGTTCACAATCTGAATTCATCGGTTTTGCAGTATAATAATGAGGCTTCACTGAGCAGCGCTGTTATGATTGCATATTACACAGCCAGAAGAATATACAAAATTGTTCCGGAATTTCCGCAGGGAAAAGGATTTGCGGATTTGGTATTTATTCCACGCAGGGAATCGAATAAGCCGGTCATGATTGTGGAACTTAAATATGAGAAAGACGCCGATACGGCAATCCGCCAGATACACGAGAACCGTTACGACGGGGACCTGAAAAAGTATTTTGGAAACCTGCTTCTGGTGGGGATCAATTATGACAAAGACGCAAAAGGAGCGGATGCAAAGAAGCATAGCTGCGTGATTGAAAGGGTGTAATCACTTTAATTTCCGGGGTGTTTATCGGTTTTGCGGCCGAAATCATTCGGGGTTGTTGTGAACAGGATTCAGAAATTACATTTACATCCGCATATCAGATATGTTATACTGTCTGGCAGAAAAAACAGACAGGAAATGGAAGCAGGATGAGGATCAGAGCAGACATGGAAGATTTACTTGTTTGGGTTGATGAAAATGATCAGGAGATCGGCAGCGGTGAAAAGATGGATACTCACATCAGAGAACAGCTTCACCGCGCTTTTTCCGTGTTCCTTTTTCGTGAAAGCGACGGAAAACTGTTGATTCACCGCCGCGCGCAAGGGAAGTATCATTCGGGGGGACTGTGGACGAATTCATGCTGTTCGCATCCCCGGAAGGGTGAGGAACTTACCGATGCCGTGATTCGCAGGATGAAAGAAGAGCTGGGTTTTGCGTTGTGCGGAGAAGGTGACGGAACTGTTGGCTGCGCGTATGGCGGACTGCGTGAGCTTGACCGTTTTCAATATTATCAGAAGTATGATGACTGCGCGGAACATGAGATTGACCATGTGTTCTGCCTGACGGTTCCGGATGCGCAGATCACTCTTTCGCCGGACCCGGAGGAGATCAGTGAGATACAATGGATTTCCGTTCCGGACCTGTTGGAATGGATGGAGCGCAGACCGGAGGATTTTACTGCCTGGTTTGTCCCTGCACTGGAGATCGTGCGGACAAGTGGGATATAAGACGGTTTACATAAAGCTTTGTGAGGTCAGTCATGCGTGGAATATACAATACGAAAACCGGTGTATTATCTGTCACGGAAGCGGAGCATTCGTTGGAAAATGACCGGTTTTCTCTGGATTATGCCGGCCGTCCGCGGTTTGATCTGTCTGACAGGCTGGATGAACTGGCGGGTGATTTCTCACAGCGTCATTTTATGAAGTGGTTTCACGGGCCGTATCTGCTGTACATTTATGATAAACGGCAAAAGGAACTGACGGTAACGCAGCATTTTTTCGGTGCGCCGGTTCCGTTTTATGTGGCGGCGTGTGCGGATGAGATTTACTTTGCCGATTCTCTGAAGAAGCTTTATTCGCCGACGGGGGATGTATTTTCCCTGAACGAGGCCGTGCTGCCGGTTTTTTTGTATAACGGTTTTCTTCCCGGGAAGGATACGCTGATCCGGGATGTTTATAAGCTTCCGATCCGCCGGAATCTTGTGATGAGCCGTTCCGGTATCCGGACGGCGGAGATGCCGGTGTTTTTTGAGGGCGCGGACAGCCGGGAGCCGGTCGATGAACATTATGAGAGAGTCGTGAAGCAGGCTGTTTTTGAAAACCGTCCTGTGAAGAACCCGGATGATGATTACTGCATGGCTTTGTCCGGCGGTTATGACTCCAACTGCATCTTATATTATTTAAAGGAAATCGCGCCTGCGAAGCACATACGCGGCTTTTCCGTCGGCGGTGCGCGCGGCGTTGACGAGACCGGGACAGCCCGTGAGATCGCCGGGATGTACGACGGTGTTTCATTGACGTCTGCCATGGTGACGCCGGAGACGCTGCGGCATATGGATGAGATTGTCTGTCGTCTGGAGGGAAATGTCTACGAGAGAGGCATTTTTTTACAGTATGAACTGGGAAAATTACTGTCAGAGGAAGGCTGTTCTCATCTGATCTGCGGGGAATGCGCGGATCAGGTTTTTCATCAGATGACCTATGCCGGGTGGGGCGGATCTGTTGCGGGTGTTCCGAACAGAAATGGTGCAGCCGGGGATGTTTTTCATTACGGTTACTGGGATACCCCCTATGAGATGGCGGCGTATGTCGTTCTGAAGAAAAATGTGCTTTTGCTGCGTTCCTTCGGGGTGGACGGGTATTATCCTTTCCTGGATTATGAGATGTTTGATCTCGGTTACCGGACGCGGGAGATGAATCAGAGAACGAAGGGGTACCATAAGGAGCGCTGCCGTCAGATTCTGCCGGGGAGAGTTGCTGAACTTCTCGTGAAGCAGGGCGGCACCACGGATATGTCCGCGTTGTTTGAGGATGGATTTGACTGTATGGCCGCGGCGGCCCGCTGCAGATATTACAGCAGCAGTTTTTCCCTGACACGAAAATATGAGCCGGAAGAGGCGGCCCGGGACTATTATCTGACTTTGTTGTATCTGGAATCTTTTGAGAATCAGTTTTGCGGACACGGAAGGGGGCGGACATATGTTTTTATCGGCGATACGAAGTCTGCCGGCACGGATGAACCGGAAGGCATATGAGGCGCATATTACGGAAAAATATGATTATGTTACAGCAGTGGTAAACCGCGAAGCCGGGCCGGAGCTTACGTTGGATGACTTTGATTCGTACGGACTTACCTCCCTGAAAAAGCTGCTGGCTTACATGGAAAAGGAGGGTGAGTACGGCGGAAGCGTCTATCTTCCCCGGGAAGGGCGGGTGACAGTGCTGCCTTTTCACCATGATTTTATGAATGACTGGCTGAAGTTTAAAAATCCCCGTGTCACGGAACTTTATGATCGGATGTATCAGGAGAAACGCGCGCTGTACCGTGACAGGGAGGATTTTGACCGGAGGCGTTTTGATATCGAGGAGGAACTGCAGGTTAAATACTGGAAGATGCCGGTGATAGACCGGCGGGTATTGGACGCGCCGGTTTTCGGCTGCTGGGATAATATGGAGCTTGTCGCCCATTACCTGAAACTGAAGGGATATCCGGTCAAAAGGCTCTGCTTTCATGACGGAATCATTATGCGGGGGCATACATTTGTCATATATAATACCGGAGAATACTGGACGACCTGTCTGAGTTATCCGGCGAACCATCATTACCGCAGCTATGAGAATTTCTGCAATCTTGTTTTTCAGGTGATGAAGCGTGTCCCGATATATAAGAATAAGAAGGGCTGTACCCTGATTGAATTCGGCGAGCCTTATCCGGGGATGACGACGCCTGAGTACCTGAAGCTGATCGAGAGCGGAACCATACTTCTTCCGCCGGAGAAAAGAAGGGAGAAATCAGACAGTGAAATGGAATAAATACACGATAACGACGACGACCGAGGCGGAGGATCTGGTCAGCAGTATGCTGAATGATCTCGGGATCGAAGGGGTGGAGATTGAGGACAATATTCCGCTCACCGAGGAGGATACGGCGAAGATGTTTATCGATATCCTGCCGGAGCTTCCGCCCGACGACGGGGTGAGCCGCATGAGTTTTTATCTGGAATCGGGGGAAGACCACTCGGAAAAGCTGGCACAGGTGCGGGCGGCTCTTGAAGAGCTTCGCCGCTTTGCGGACGTAGGTTCGGGGGAGATCACGGAGAGCGAGGCGGAGGATATCGACTGGATCAACAACTGGAAAGAGTTTTTTCATGCGTTTACGATTGAGGCGGATCGGGAGGATTCCGGGAGTGCTTCGAACCGGTGGGATATACGGATCAAACCGACCTGGGAAGAGCCGGAGGCCGGGGATGAGGATCGCATTCTGATCGAGATTGACCCGGGTATTTCCTTCGGAACGGGGAAGCATGAGACGACACAGCTGTGTATCCGGCAGCTGATGAAGTATGTGCGCGAAGGCGACGAGGTGCTGGATCTCGGCTGCGGCAGCGGGATTCTGTCTATTGTCAGCCTGAAGCTCGGCGCGGGTCATCTGGTCGGAACAGATATCGACGAGGATTGCCTGACTTCTACGTATGCCAATTTCGAGGTCAACCATCTGGCGAGAGAGCTGGGAGATTTTTATGTGGGCAATCTGATTGATGATCCGGCGCTTCAGGAGAAGGTCGGCGCAGAGCGGTATGATATCGTGGTTGCCAATATCCTGGCGGATGTCATCATACCGATGGCGCCGGTCATCCCGGCTCGTTTAAAGAAGGGCGGGATATTTATATCCTCGGGTATTATTGATTTTAAAGAACAGGAGGTTGTCTCCGCGATTGAGGCGGCTGGACTGGAAGTGGTTTCGGTGGCTCATCAGGGCGAGTGGGTCGGGATCACGGCGCGGAAGCGGTAGCACAGACTCCGGGTTCCATGGCGTGAGATGACAGATTGATTGTTCTGACAGGGAATGAATCGCTGCACAGGCTGCAGCATATTTGAAAGAGAATCGTATGCATCAGTTTTTTATAGAAGATCAGCAGATCGGAAAAGAATATGTGACGATCACGGGCAGTGATGTCAACCATATAAAAAATGTTCTCCGTATGCGCATCGGTGAGAAAATCCGCGTCAGCAGTTCATCCGGACGGGATTTTTTCTGTGAGATTGCCGAACTGGGCGACGCTTTTGTGCAGGCGGATATTCTGAATGAGGAGGTTCCGAAGACGGAGCCTTCCGCTGGAATCTACCTGTTTCAGACATTGCCCAAGGGCGACCGCATGGAATATGTGATCCAGAAGGCAGTCGAACTGGGGGTTTATGAGATCATTCCGGTGGAGATGAAATACTGTGTCGTGAAGCTGGATGAAAAACGGGCGGAGAAAAAGCTGAAACGCTGGCAGGCGATCAGCGAGAGCGCGGCCAAGCAGTCAAAGCGCAGCCGGATTCCGCAGATTCATCCGGTGATGAGTTATGCGGATGCGCTGGCCTATGCGTCTTCCTGCGATGTTCGTCTGGTTCCTTATGAGAATGAAAGGGGCATGCAGGCGACGGCGGAGGCCGCGGAGAAATTAAAATCCGCCGGCTCCGTCAGCCTGTTTATCGGTCCGGAGGGCGGATTTGCCGCGGAGGAGATCGCGGCGGCACGGGAGAATATGGATGTGATCTCTCTGGGCAGGCGTATTCTGCGTACGGACACGGCAGCTATCTGTGCGATGTCATTTGTGATGCTGACGCTGGAAAGTCTGTAAGGATTTTTGAGCCCGACATCATCGTATGTGAGAGATAAAAGAAACAGGAGACTTATCATGCAGATATATCTGGACAATTCAGCCACGACCGCCTGTTCAAAAACAGCGGCCGATCTGACGGCACGTCTTATGACGGAGGACTTCGGCAATCCTTCTTCCATGCACTTAAAGGGTGTGGAGGCGGAAAATTATGTAAAAAAAGCAGCGGCCGATATCGCCGCAACCCTGCGCTGTAAGGATAAGGAGATTGTGTTTACTTCCGGAGGAACGGAATCCAACAATCTCGCCATTCTCGGCAGTGCGCTGGCGAACCGACGGAGCGGAAAGCATATCATTACGACGGCCATCGAGCATCCGTCAGTGAAAAACGCGGTGCTTTTTCTGGAAGAACAGGGGTTTGAGGTCTCATGGCTTTCGGTAAACGCTGACGGTGAGATTTCTCTGCAGGAGTTGTCAGAGACTCTTCGGGACGATACGATACTGGTTTCCGTTATGATGATGAACAATGAGATCGGCTCCCTGCAGCCGGTCGCGGAAGCGGGGCGTATGATCCATGAGAGAAATCCGCAGACGATTTTTCATGTGGATGCGGTTCAGGCTTACGGAAAGTTTCACATCATACCGAAGAGGATGGATATCGATCTGCTCTCGGTCAGCGGACATAAGATACATGGACCGAAGGGCGTTGGTTTTTTATATATCAAAGAAAAGACAAAGATCCGCCCGGTTGTGTTCGGCGGCGGACAGCAGCGAAATATGCGTTCCGGCACGATCAATGCGCCCGGTATCGCAGGAATGGGGGTCGCTGCGCAGGAGATGTATGAAAATCTGGATGCGAATGTGGACAGCATGTATGAGCTGAAGGAGTATTTTTCGAAAAAACTGTCGGAACTGGAGCAGGTGTCCGTCAATGGTAAAACAGGCAGGGACAGCGCGCCTCATATTGTCAGCGCCGCTTTCCCCGGTGTGCGCAGCGAAGTGCTCCTGCATGCGCTGGAGGACAAAGGTATCTATGTATCCGCCGGTAGTGCCTGTGCTTCACATCATCCGTCCGACAGCAATACGCTGGCCGCCATCGGCCTGGACAAACAGCATCAGGAATCCACGCTTCGTTTCAGCTTCAGCGTACATACGACGAAGGAAGAGCTGGATGCTGTCGCGGAGACACTTTCGGAATTGCTGCCGGTTCTCAGAAAATACAGGCGGAGATAGTGATGATTTCAGGGGTACGGGGTGCGCGGTAATTCGCGCTATCAGGGTTTTGAAACCGACATCATAGTTATAGAAAGGGAACCATATGTTTCGTTCATTTTTGATTAAATACGGAGAAATCGGCATTAAGGGAAAGAATCGGCATGTGTTTGAGGAGGCTCTGCTCCGTCAGATCACGCTGGCTCTGAAGCCGGTGGAGGGCGAGTTTGAGATCACTTCCGAGCGCGGCCGCGTTTATGTGGAAGCGAAAGGAGATTATGATTACGATGATACCGTTCTTGCTTTGACGCGCGTGTTCGGTATTGTCGGCATCTGCCCGATGTGGCAGGTAGAGCTTCGGGATATGGAACAGCTGGCGGCTGACGTTTTGTCCTATATGGATGCCGTCTATCCGGATAAAAATAAAAGCTTTAAGGTGTTTACAAAACGGGCGGACAAGAACTTTCCGTTCGATTCGCAGGAGATCAATGCGGAGCTCGGCAGCAGGATTCTGGATGCTTATCCGTCCATGCATGTGGATGTGCATCATCCGGAGATTGAGCTTCATGTGGAAATCCGAAACCGGGTTAATATTTATTCGGAAGAGATCGCGGGACCCGGCGGCATGCCGGTGGGGACGGCAGGCAAGGCCATGCTTTTGCTCTCCGGCGGTATTGACAGCCCGGTGGCAGGCTATATGATCGCGAAGCGCGGTGTGAGTCTGGAGGCAACCTATTTCCATGCGCCGCCTTATACGAGTGAACGCGCGAAGCAGAAGGTAGTGGATCTGGCGAAAATTGTTGCACGCTACAGCGGCCCGATCAAATTAAATATCGTGAATTTTACGGATATCCAGTTATATATTTATGATAAGTGTCCGCATGATGAACTGACGATCATTATGCGTCGTTATATGATGAAGATCGCGGAGCATTTCGCGAAGGCGGACGGTTGTCTCGGGATGGTGACCGGTGAGAGCATCGGTCAGGTGGCAAGCCAGACGATGAAATCCCTGATGGCGACCAATGAGGTATGTACGCTGCCGGTATATCGCCCGCTGATCGCGTTTGATAAAAATGAGATCATTGCCGTTTCAGAGAAGATCGACACCTATGAGACGTCCATACTTCCGTTTGAGGACTGCTGTACGATATTTGTGGCGAAGCACCCGGTGACAAAGCCCAACGTCAATATTATCCGGCGTTCCGAACAGAATCTGCGGGAGAAGATTGATGAGATGGTAGAGGAAGCCATCCGGACAACGGAGACGGTGATCGTGGGCTGATATAAAAAGACGAACTATGAAATAAAAAAGTGTCGCACCGCGACACTT
>JAJQFQ010000124.1 GCA_021201035.1 Clostridiales bacterium | reverse complement strand
ACATCTGCGTGCTAATCGTCCATCACACCCGAAAAATGGAGGCAAGCGACAGCTTTGACATGATTTTCGGCACCAATGGTTTACTGGGTGCTGCGGACGGTGCGATTATCCTGCAAAAGAAGAAACGTGTGGAGAACATCGCCAAGATGATGATTGTCGGCAGAGACCAGGAAGATCAGGAGCTGAGCCTTGAGTTTGACCGGGAGCATTGCTTCTGGAAACTGACCAAAGCAGAGAAAGAGCTTCTTAAACGAACGCCCGGCCCGATTGTCATTACTATCGTTGAATTTATGAAAGACCGGCAGGAATGGACAGGCACTGCCACCGATCTTCTGGGGCTTCTGCCGGATTTGCAGATCAAGCCGCAATCCCTGACCAGAAAACTGAATGTCAATGTGTCGGCGCTCTATAACGATTTCAATATCAGCTACACCCAAAACAGCCGAAGCCGTGAAAAACGCACCTTCACTCTGAAAAAACTGATTACAGATGAAGAGATTACTGCTTCCTGTGACGATATTCCCGTGACGCTATCTGGTATATAAAATACCGTCACACCGTCACATACAACCTATACAAACTTATTTTTATGTGGACAGACACAAAAACTGTCCAATTTTTATATGATATAAAATCATACTTTCTCGCACGAAGTGCGCCTGCGCGTATGCGCATGTTTTCACGAGTGCCTGGAAGGTATAAATTCAGACCAGAAAGGATGTGATTGTATTGCGTAAGCCAACTTATTATCTATGGCGTAATGATTTTTCCTCACAGCAGGAATTTGAAGCTGTGCGCGATAGATACGCCAGAATCGGTTTCCGTGTCGTCACATTCCTGGACGGACCGGCGGACGCCGACATTCATAATGGGATCAGAGCCTTAATTAAAAACCACTGGGATCAAAATTAATATAATTTTCTCTATACTTTCCCCTTGCAAAAATGTATAATAAAATTACATTGTGCTTGAAAACTAAAATACATGCAGGAGGACGATGCCATGAACGCAGGTTATGTCCGTCTTTCACGGGACGACGATCACAAAAATTACGTTTCCATAGAAAACCAGAAACTCATCATCAACCAATATGCTGCCGAGCAGGGAGTTGCGATCAATCGCTGGTATGAGGACGACGGCATCTCCGGCTATATTTTCGATCGTCCCGGGTTTCAGCAGCTAATGGAGGATTTGGAAAAAGACATTGATACCGTGTACGTGAAAGATTTCTCGCGCCTGGGCAGACATAACGCAAAGGTTTTACTTTTGCTGGATGAATTTCAGGAACGCGGTAAGCATCTGATCGTCATAGACGATAATTATGATTCTATGGATTCCAGCGACGAAACCATCGACATCAAAACATGGTTCAATGAGCGCTATGTGAAAGATACCAGCAAAAAGATCAAGCGCGCCATTGGAGCCAGACAGAAAGAAGGGACTCTGATCACAAGACCACCCTTCGGCTACCGGAGAAACGAGAAAGATAAAACGATTCTAGAGATTATGCCCAAGGAAGCCGAGGTGGTAAAAGAGATTTACGACCTCTACATTTCCGGTTCCGGATACCGTAAAATTTCAGTTTATCTGACTGAACAGGGAAAGCCGACGCCATCCATGATACAGCGAGAGCGCGAACTGGAGGAGGGACGCCTGTCGAAGCGAACAGTTGCTTCCAGATGGTCTGACGGCATGATCAAGGAAATTCTGGATAATGATTTTTATATCGGAACTTTCCGTTTGAAAAAAAAGAACAAGAAACACGGTCCACGGGAAGGACAAGCGTGTTCCCAGGGAAGAACAGTGCGTTTTTGAAGATCACCACCCGGCGATCATTGATAAGGCGACATTCGCTCTGGTGCAGGAATTAAAAGAAAAGCGAAACAGGACAAATTATCGCGGCAGCCGCGGGCAGTGGTTAGGTTCAGAAATCCCCAATCCGTTTGGAAGTTGTCTCTTCTGCAAGGACTGCGGCAGCCGTCTCACGCCGATTAAGCGCCAGACTTCCAGTCGTGAGCGGAAATATTATATCTGCACGACCTATAATACCAAAGGCCGGCGCTACTGTGCAAAGGCTCATTTGATTGAGGAAGAGGATTTAATGGATGATGTCCTGACCTATATCAAAATGTGCCGGAACGCCTTGTGTGAGGTAATCGCTACCTATGATCTGAAAGATTTTGAAGCAGAGAAAAAATCTCTGGAAGAAAAACGGCAGGATTTATATACAGAAATCAACGACCGTAAAAATCAGTTAAAGGTACTGCTGACGCAAAAAGTAAAGGATGTGGCTTCTGCTGCCGGAAATGAAGATTTGGTAAAGGAAGCATACGACTCTTTACAGAAGGATTTGTTCGCCCAAATCCACGGTCTGGAAATGCAGCTGAAAGAACTGGATGAAACCGCTGTGGAGACACCGGACGTAAAGGATAAACTGAAAAATGCGCTGGATGTGGTGGATAAGATTATCGCAGGAGGAACACTGAACCGAAAAGATATTGAACTGTTGATAGAACGTATCGAAGTGGATGAGAACGGAATGCCGGAGATCGCTCTGAAATATGGATTATCCAATCTGATCACATACAGTCCCGCCGAGGAGATGAACCGACGGGAGAATACCATCATTGCCATCGTAATGAAACTGGTCGGCGAAGATGATCGCGGCTACACTTCCGCAAAATATCTGTCGGAGCATATCACGAAGCTTGGATTGAAAAAAACAAAGCAGAGCATTCTGCCCTATATTGAACTGATGAAGGATCTGGGGATTCTGGAAGATACGGATAATTCTCTGAAGCCTTACAACATCCTGAAATCGAAGGAAGAGATCGCGGCGCTTGCCTGCAAGTATGTACCGGATTCTTCAAAATCCAGCGCAAAAGAACTATCGGACGAATATTTACATTGCTATTGTGGCAACAGGCGGCATGCCTGAAATGGTTTTTGAGTATATTCTGAAGCAGAACGGCATAGATCCCGACAGTGATCTGACCATCGATAAGAGTATCGATTTCGGTTCCACGGCAGCTGCTTTTATCAGCAATTCGGCTGATTTTACGGTGGAATTCGAACCGTATGCGACCGCACTGGAGACAGAAGGAGCAGGCTATGTCGTGGCTTCTCTCGGTGTGGATTCCGGCTATGTTCCCTACACCGCGTTCAGTGCGAAGTCGAGCTATATCGAGGAAAATCCGGATGTGATTCAGGCGTTTACCAATGCCCTGCAGAAAGGAATGGACTATGTAAACGCACATACGGCCGGGGAAATCGCGGCGTCGATCGCACCGCAGTTTGCTGATACGGATGCAGAGAATCTGGAAACCATTGTCGGGCGGTATCTGGAACAGGATACATGGAAGACGGATCTGATTTTCACGGAGGAGAGTTATGATCTGTTGCTGGCGATTCTGGACAGCGCGGATATGCTGACGGATTATCCGGATTATAGAAATCTGGTTGTTACGGGGTATGCGGAGAAAGCGGCAGAGTAGTATTATGTTCCCGGATTGATGCGTCTGAAAAAATGAAGACCTGAAATTCGCATGCAAGCGAAGATCAGGTCTTTTTTGCGGTGTGCCGGGGTTATATGCAATCGCCGTTATGGAATTGAGCAGAGACGCAGATTCAGAGGTCGCCCGGATTACACATCAGCTCAATCTCTATCTCATCTCCCGCATGGAAGGATCCCTCCCCGACGGTTGTCACATAAACTCCGTTTGCTGTCATGACGGCAGCGTTTCCTGCGCCTTTCGGTCCGCGCAGGACAAGGGGAGTCGCAAGATATGTTCCGTCTGTACCGCGTGCCAGTCTGAATGTTGCCATCAGCGAGAAAAACGGCGGCGGGGTGAATCCTTCGGTCAGCGTGGCTTTCACGGTCTCGCGCTGCGGAACCGGGCGGTCCAGATAGCGGCAGATCAGGGCGCGGATCATCCAGTCCATGCTGTAAAAGGCCGCAAAGGATGACCCGGAAAGGTTGATGACCGGCTTGCCTTCGACAATGGCGGCTGTCATCGGCCGCCCGGGTACGGCGGCGACGCCCTGAAAGATAATCTCACCGCGCTTTTTCAGAAGAGATGCGCAGTAATCCTCGCTGCCTTTGGATGTACCGGCATTCAGAAGAACCATATCGGACTGGGGCAGCATCTCATTTAGTGCCCGTTCCAGTGATTCGGGATCATCGGCCACGATCGGATGCAGCAGCGGTTCTGCTCCCATGTCAGGCAGCAGTTCCCGTGCCAGAATACTGTTGGAATCGATATTCTGTCCGCGTGAGGGTGCGGTCCCGGCCGGTACGAGTTCGCTTCCGGTGGGAATGAAGGATACTGCCGGTTTTTTGCGAACCGGGATTTCTTCATGACCGCCCATCGCCAGCACGGCCAGATCCTGAGGGCGCAGCAGCGTGCCCTTTTTCAAAATCATGCTGCCGGCTTTCATATCAGCTCCGCAGGGCTTGACGTTGAATCCTTTGCTTCCGTTGACTTTTCCTGTGAATGAGAGCTTTCCGTCTTCAGTCAGTACCACATTTTCAATGGCAATGACTGCGTCGAACCGGTCGTCAAAATCATCGCCGGTATCCGCTCTTACAAAATCAACTCCCTGTTTCCAGCCGGATGTGTCGGGCATGCCGTCCGCGAATGCTTCGGATTTCACGGCAACGCCGTCCATGGTGGAAGCTCTCACGACCGGGAGGTTGTATTTCGCAAAAATGTCCTCTGCGAGGATTCGTCCCTTTGCTTCGGCAAGCGGAATCTGTTCTGCGGCTGTCTTCGGCTGCCATGCGGCGAACATGAGTTCAAGCGCCTTTTTTTTGGGTGTCAGGTTTTTTAAATCAGGTCTCATAGATATTACCTCCAGATGATAATGAAAATTATAAGTCAATATTTCTTGAATGACAAGCGCTAAAACAGGGACATTTTATGCAGAATGTTAATAACTAAATTTTACTGGACTTGAGAGCGGAAAAGGTTTACACTAAAAAAAAGGGATTTTGGAGAATATATATGGAACAGAATTTACAGGAGATAGAGAAAAAGGCTTCCATACTGATCAGCGCTTTGCCGTATATCCGTGATTTTGCGGGGAAGACAATCGTTATAGAGTATGGATGTGCCGAGTGGCTAACCGGGATGGAAGAACAGAGCCTGATGAAGGATATTGTTCTTTTGAAGAGTGTGGAAATGTGTCCAGTGGTGGTTCATCATACCCGTATGGGGATGGACAAGTTTCGTGAGAATAAACGGATCGCCAAGCTGTTGGAACTGTGCGGACGGAAGGCAATCGGTATCTGCGGGATCGATCTGGAGACGATCGGGATCACGCTGAATCATGATTATATTCCGGTGATTGTCCCTAATGATATTGATAATGAGGCGGAAGCGATTGATCCGCTGGAGACTGCAAGGGAGATTGCGGTAGAGACAGGAGCGGAGAAGCTGGTCTGTCTGAACCGGTTTCCCGGCGTGTTTACGGATGAGAGCAGGACGGCGGTGTATCCGCTTCTGACAGTAGATGAGGTTGAGCAGTTGAAAGAGGAACGCGGTTTCCCGAAGGAACTGGTCAATGTGATCGATCACTGCATCAGCGCTGTGGAACGGGGTGTCGGCCGTTCTCACATTCTGGACGGCCGTATGGAGCATGTACTTCCAATTGAACTGTTCAGCATGGACGGCGCCGGCACGGTGATCATACGGGATATGAGCCATCTGTATGCGCATGAGAAAAAATGACAGATATGTTTTTGGAGTTTTTGTACCGTAGGGGCGGGATGATTTTGAAAGTTACATACAATATAACGGAGGATGGGAATGAATAAGAAAATCCGGACAGAGGCGGTGGATCATTTATTTGAAGCGATTCTCTGCCTGAGAGACAAAGAAGAGTGCTATGCTTTTTTTGAGGATGTCTGCACGGTGAATGAGATTTTATCTCTGTCTCAACGTTACGAAGTCGCACGCATGCTCCGCGAACACAGGACATATCTGGATATTGCGGAGCAGACGGGAGCTTCGACCGCGACGATCAGCCGGGTGAACCGTTCGCTGAATTACGGAAACGATGGTTATGATATGGTGATGGAGCGTCTGAAGGGAGACTGCGGATGACAGTCAGTAAGAGGAATCCGTCACTTCTTCTTCCGCGGACAAGTCTTCCGAACTTTCCGCGGATGTGCTGTTATTCTGATGCAGATATCCGGCTGCTGCGCCGATGGCCGCGGCGGCAATGACGCAGATTATTATTATTATGATCAGTTTTTTGCTGAGAAATCCTTTTCCGCTTCCCTGTTCATTTTCTGATTCTGTTTTTTTCAGCAGCTTCAGTGCCTGCTCTTCCTGCAGTTTCTGCAGACGTCCTTTTTTATCGTTGCTGTATTTATAGCTTCGCAGCCGTTCTTCCATCAGGTCGATGACATTTTTCCCGGCGGTGTTTTTCAGAAAGAAATCTATTTTGTTTTCAAGCATGAAAGCGAGTTTTTCTTCATAATCTCCCGACAGGCAGGCGGCCAGATACAGATCTACGCGCTGGTCGTCATGGATTATGTCAGGCGTGATGAGCGTGATCTGTTTAAACACAGGCATAGACGCGGCGCCGATCATCGGATAACAGTCGGTGGCTTTTTTCTGGCGGATCAATTGCTATATCATTTTTCCGTCGTCGACGCTGCAGGCCAGTGCAAAAAGTTTTTTACACTCGCTTTCGGCGGAGAGATTGAATTTTCTATTGTATTTCTCTAAAACATCCTGTATGAATTTTTTTGTTCTGAAACACACCAAAATCCAGCTGCATCATGTCGGCTGTGAAAAACTCCTTTTGCCGGCTCAGAAAATCCATAATTTCCGTGCTGCGCAGAGACACGAGACGAAGCCGGATCGAGGCAAGTTCTTCATCGCCGAGACCGGACAAAACCCCATTTTTCAGCAAGTACATCACGTTCTCCCTCTGATAGTGAGAGATCGCGTCTTCCAGATTCTTCAGGTTGATTTCTAATGGTATCGATTTTGTTTTGCTCATGATTGAACCTCCGTTTCAGATGATGTCCGGTATTTCTGCTGCATGATATGACAGGATTTCAGACAAATATAACTTATATCGAAATATATTACTGACAAAATGTGATGACGATATGAGAAAACTGCGTTCAGAATGTGAACTCAGTGGTTCATAGTATTTTGTTGTCACTTTCAGTTGCCCATCCTGATAAAAAATGGTAAAATGATTCGGATATAATTCAGAAAGGAAGGAGCAGACCTTATGACGCTTCTGATTAAAAACGGAACGGTAATAAATCCCGGCGATCAAACTGAGCGCCGTGCGGATGTGTATGTGAATGACGGCGTGATCTCGGAGATTGGTGACTTTCCCGAACGGAAAGCGGATCGTGTAATTGACGCGGCGGGAGCGTATTGTATGCCCGGATTCATTGACATGCATGTGCATCTGCGGGATCCGGGGCTGACATATAAGGAGGATATCGCGACGGGCGGAGCTGCCGCGATTCACGGCGGATTTACGACGATCGTCGCCATGCCGAATACGAAACCGGTGGCGGACTGTCCGGAAATCATTGAGTATGTGCAGAAACGGGCGGCGGAGGTGACGAAGGTTCATGTGCTGCAGGTCGGATCCGTGACAAAAGGCATGGCGGGGGAGGAACTCTCTGATATCCGCGGTATGGCGAAGGCCGGCTGCATCTGCCTGAGCGAGGACGGCAAGTCGGTGATGAATTCCGATCTTTATCGTGATGCCATGCGCATCGCCGCGGAGGAGAATATGACGGTTCTGGCTCACTGTGAGGATATCAATCTCGTACACGGCGGCGTATTGAATGCGGATGAGAAGGCGGCGGAGCTGGACATGCCGGGGATCTCGAACGCGGTGGAGGATATTATCACGGCGCGGGATATTCTGCTGGCGAAGGAGACCGGCGTCCGGCTGCATCTTTGCCACTGCTCGACACAGGACAGCGTGGAGATGGTTCGTCTGGCAAAAGAAGACGGTGTGAACGTGACGGCGGAGGTCTGCCCGCATCATTTTTCACTTTCGTCGGACGCTATTGACGGAGACGACGCGAATTTTAAAATGAATCCTCCGCTGCGCACCCGGGAGGATATGGAGACGCTCAGGCGTGGATTGTCTGAGGACATCATGGATGTGATCGCTACGGATCATGCGCCGCATGCCGCACAGGAAAAGGCACAGAGTATCCGGAAGGCGCCGTTCGGCATTGTCGGACTGGAGACGGCGGCGGCGCTTACCTTTACGAATCTGGT
This sequence comes from Clostridiales bacterium, assembly GCA_021201035.1. Taxonomy (GTDB): domain Bacteria; phylum Bacillota; class Clostridia; order Lachnospirales; family Lachnospiraceae; genus Eubacterium_I. Next base: position 4,891 of record JAJQFQ010000124.1, on the reverse strand, counting down.
GAAACCGGGATTATTGACAATGATGCAGATGGCGGAGAAAATGAGTTATCATCCTGCGCAGATTCTCGGATTGAAGAAAGGTGTGATCGAGGTCGGAGCACCCGCGGATCTGACGATTTTTGACGCCGAGCGTGTGTGGACGGTAGACCCGGAGCAGTTTTTATCAAAGGGAAGGAATACGCCGTTTGGAGGTACGAAGCTGTCCGGAAAAGTGACGGCGACGATCGTGGACGGAGAGTGCGTGTTTGAAGAAATTTGAGATTGTGAAAAAGGAGAAGCTGTATGATAGACAAATTGATTGAAAAGATAAAAAAGACAGGTGCACCCATTGTGGTCGGGCTTGACCCGATGCTTTCCTATGTGCCGGAGCATATTCAGAAAAAGTCTTTTGCTGAATATGGTGAGACGCTGGAGGGAGCGGCGGATGCCATCTGGCAATTCAACAAGGCAATCGTTGACGCGACATATGATCTGATTCCGGCGGTCAAACCGCAGGTGGCGATGTATGAGCAGTTCGGTGTGGAAGGTATGCGCGCGTTTCAGAAGACGGTTGAGTATTGCCATGAGAAGGATCTGGTCGTGATCGGGGATGTGAAACGGGGAGATATCGGCTCCACTTCGGCCGCCTATGCCGCGGGGCATTTGGGGAGCGTGCAGGTGGGGAGTCAGACCTACGCTCCTTTTGATGAGGATTTTATCACCGTCAATCCTTATCTCGGAACAGACGGTATACGCCCTTTTTCGGATGTATGCAGAGAGAAAAAGAAGGGCTTATTCATTCTGGTGAAGACGTCCAATCCTTCCAGCGGGGAGTTTCAGGACAGGCTGATCGACGGCAAACCGCTGTATGAGCATGTAGCGGAGAAGGTTGCCGCCTGGGGCGCGGACTGCATGGGGGATTCCTACAGTTATATCGGCGCGGTGGTCGGTGCGACTTATCCGGAGATCGGTAAAGTTCTCCGGAAAGTGATGCCGAAGAGCTTTATTCTGGTACCCGGATACGGCGCGCAGGGCGGAAAAGGCAAGGATCTGGTACATTATTTCAATGAAGACGGACTGGGGGCGATTGTGAACTCTTCCCGCGGTATCATTGCGGCTTACAGGCAGGAGGCTTACGCCGGGTTCGGCGCGGAGAATTTTGCTGACGCGTCCCGCCAGGCGGTGCTGGACATGATCGGGGATATAGGCAGTGCGATTGCGGCGCGGTAATCACATCACGGTGTTGAAATACGGATAAACGGCAGAAAACGCCAAAGGATCATCAGGCGATTGTGAAGAATGCGCATAAAACTGCAGGCAATGCAGGGTTATTTGAAAAGATACGAGGAGAAATTTATGTCAGAAAAATTCACGGAACAGGCTCGGATTCTGTCTCAGGAGGAGATAGCGGCGGATATTTACAGTCTGTGGATTCAGACGGAACATATAGCTGCCCGCGCAAAAGCGGGACAGTTTTTGTCAGTATATTGTGATGACGGAAGTCGTTTGCTGCCGCGCCCGATCAGCATCTGCGAGGTCGACCGGAAGCGATCGGCGCTTCGCATGGTCTACCGTATTGCGGGAAACGGAACGGCGGAGTTTGCCGCTAAAAGGGCCGGCGGCAGCCTGCGGGTGACGGGACCGCTGGGCAATGGTTTTCCGTTGAAGGAGAAGAAAGCGTTTCTGATCGGCGGCGGCATCGGTATTCCGCCGATTCTGGAACTGGCGAAGCAGCTTGACTGTGAGAAGCAGATGATTCTGGGCTATCGTGACAGTCAGTTGTTTTTGCTGGATGAGTTTCAAAAACAGGGAGAAGTATATATCGCTACTGAGGACGGCAGTACAGGCACGAAAGGCAATGTGCTCGATGCCATCCGGGAAAACGGACTGGAGGCGGATATCATTTATGCCTGCGGCCCCACGCCCATGCTGCGCGCACTGAAGGCCTATGCAGCGGAACATGACATGGAGTGCCTGATCTCCATGGAGGAGCGGATGGCATGCGGAATCGGCGCCTGTCTGGCCTGTGTGTGCCGGTCGACAGAGACAGACGCGCATACGAATGTGCATAATAAACGAATCTGTAAAGAGGGTCCTGTTTTTGATGCGCGTGAGGCGGAACTGTGATGAAAAAAAGCATTGTGAAGGAAGCGTGTTTTCGGAATAAGGCCGCACGGGAGGTGGAATTGTGATAAATACAAAAGTAGAGATTGCCGGTGTGGAGTTTCAGAATCCGGTCATGGTTGCTTCCGGTACCTTCGGCTCCGGTGAGGAGTTTTCTGAATTTGTGGATTTGAATCGTCTGGGCGCGGTGGTGACCAAGGGCGTGGCGAATGTTCCCTGGCCGGGAAATCCGACGCCTCGTATCGCTGAGGTTTACGGCGGCATGCTGAATGCCATCGGTTTGCAGAATCCGGGTATTGATGTGTTTGTGAACCGGGATATCCCTTTTTTGAAACAATATGATACGAAAATCATTGTCAATGTCTGCGGAAAATCCGAGGAGGATTACTGTGAAGTGGTGGAACGCCTCGCTGATGAGCCGGTCGACATGCTGGAAATCAATATTTCCTGTCCGAATGTGAAGGAGGGCGGAATTGCCTTTGGTCAGGACCCGAAGGCGGTGGAGGCGATTACCAGGGCATGCAAGCGTGCGGCAAAGCAACCGGTAATCATGAAGCTCAGTCCGAATGTGACGGATATCACGGTCATGGCGAAGGCGGCGGAAGCGGGAGGCGCTGACGCGGTTTCCCTGATCAATACGCTGACCGGTATGAAAATTGATGTTAACCGGCGCACGTTTGCGATTGCCAATAAGACCGGCGGGCTTTCCGGCCCGGCAATTCATCCGATCGCCGTGCGCATGGTCTATCAGACGGCGCAGGCGGTGCGTATCCCGATCATCGGTATGGGAGGCATCCGTACGGCGGAGGATGCGCTGGAGATGATTCTGGCCGGCGCCACGGCTGTCAGTGTGGGAACGGCGAATTTCTCCGATCCAGCGGTGACAATGGAAATTGAGAATGGTATTGAACGCTATCTTGAGACCTCGGGTGTGAGCGATATAAACACGCTGATCGGAGCAGTGAGATAATCGCTGAAAATACAGGTAAAACCGGAAACCAGACAGATAAGGTTGGTAAAGACAGAAAAGTCTGCCGGTGATCTGAACAGAAATTACAATCAGTCTGTATGCTGTAAAATATGTAAAAGCAGTGGGTTTTCAGATGATCTGCAGAGAGGAGATGACACATATGGAGGAACAGGCAAAAACGAATCCTCTGGGCACGGAGAAGGTGTCCGGCCTGATGTTAAAATTTTCCATTCCGAGCATCATTGCCATGGTAATCGGCGCGGTGTACAATATTGTGGATCAGCTGTTTATCGGACATGCGGTCGGAACGCTTGGCAATGCGGCGACCAACGTGGTTTTCCCGCTGACAACATCCTGTGTGGCGCTGGCTCTGTTGTTCGGTATCGGCGGCGCATCCTGTTTTAATCTTACAATGGGGCGGAATGATCCGAAAAAGGCGGTACATTACATAGGAAACTCCCTGGTGCTGTTGGTTGGGAGCGGTGTATTACTCTGCATTTTTACGCAGATTTTCATGACGCCGCTGCTGCATGCGTTTGGGACGCCGGATGAGGTTTTTCCCTATGCGGTGAATTATCTGCGCATCACGTCAATCGGATTTCCGTTTCTGATTCTGACGACGGGGGGAGGACATCTGATCCGCGCGGATGCAAGTCCGAAAATGGCGATGGTCTGCAGCCTGACAGGAGCTGTTTTAAATACGATCCTGGATGCGGTGTTTGTCCTGGGATTTCAGTGGGGGATGCGCGGCGCGGCTCTGGCGACGATCATCGGTCAGATTGTGTCCGGTATCATGGTTATTGTTTACATGCGCGGCTTTAAGACGGTCCCGCTTCATGCGTCTCATTTGCGGCTTTGCGGAGAATATGTCAGACATATTGTGTCGATCGGTCTGGCGCCGTTTACGAATCAGATCTCTATGATGGTGGTTCAGATTGTCATGAACAATTCTCTGACTTACTACGGAGCTCTGTCTGTTTATGGTGAGGCGATTCCGTTGGCCTGCTCAGGAATTATTATGAAGGTTTATCAGATCTTCTTTACCGTGATTATCGGTCTGGCGCAGGGTGCACAGCCGATTGAGAGCTTTAATTACGGAGCGAAGCTGTATCAGCGCGTGCGTGAAGCATACCGCTCTGCACTGTTGATCGGCGGTATTATCTCTGTCGCTTCTTTCGTGTTTTTCCGGTTGTTCCCGCGTCAGATTCTGGAGTGGTTCGGAAGCAATACAGAGGAGTATTTTGAATTCGGCGTCATGTTTTTTAAGATTTTCATGTTTTTTACATGGCTTAATTTTCTGCAGCCGATCACGTCGAATTTTTTTACGGCCATCGGAAAACCGAGGAAAGGCGTTTTTCTGTCCCTGACGAGACAGTTGATCTTTATCCTGCCGCTGCTTCTGATACTTCCGATCCGTTTTGGTATCATGGGTCTTTTGTACTCAGCGCCGATTGCGGATCTTCTGTCGGCGATCGTGACGCTGCTTATGGTCCGGGTAGAATTTAAGGCGATGAAGAAACTGGAACTGGCGGAACAGTCTGCCCATGTGCCGGTTGAGGACTGAAATGATGTGAGCGTTGAACCGGCCGGATACAGAATGATATGGATGAATCATGAATCATGAAACTTTTATAAAATAAACAGTATGTTTTGACTTTGCGGCTCTTTTGAGCGATAATAAAAATGAGTCTGGACAAAGGATGAATATGCTGCCGCGAACAAAACGAAGTATCCGGCGGCGCAGATCTTTCGTCCGGAAAATAAATAGGTAATTGCGAAACGAGTTCGCAATCTTGATTCAAATGAGGACGAAATCCT
>JAJQFQ010000179.1 GCA_021201035.1 Clostridiales bacterium | reverse complement strand
TTCAGCTGCGATCGCGTCGGTGCTGGGAACGCGGGGTGCAATCGGCGGCTTTTATTCTAAAAGGAGAACCGCTTCTCTTCTGGCGGCTATGAATCAGGTGCCGGTGGTCAATGCGGATGTGGTGACCGGATTTTCCATCTGTATTCTGATGGTCGTTGTTTTCGGCGTGAGTAAGGATACCTATCTTCCTTTGCTGGCGGGACATGTGACGCTTAGCGCTCCGTTTGTTTATCTTTCTGTTATACCGAAGCTCAAACAGATGGATCCGGGCACCTATGAGGCAGCGCTGGATCTGGGCGCGACGCCGTTTCGTGCGCTTGGAAGTGTAATTTTACCGCAGATTGCGCCCGGCATTATATCCGGATTCACTCTGGCGGTCACGCTGTCGCTGGATGATTATTTCATCGCTACATATACGAAACCGGCGACGTTTGACACGATCAGTACGTATGTGGTGAATGCGACCAAAGGCGCTCAGACGGATATAAAAACGGCGTTGTGGGCACTGGCTGCCGTTATTTTTGTGATTGTCGTGCTGGTGGTTGTCTGCATGAATGTTTATGCCGCACGGCAGGAAAAACGGAGGGCGTGTCGATGAAAAGAAAAAAACGGACAGCCCTGATGCTGGCGGTCACTCTCTGCGCGGCGGGATGTTTGTCTTTCGGAAACGCGCAAAGCGTGTCAGCCGAAGATACGAATCAGGAAACAGAGATTACGCTCCGCGTCAGCAACTGGGAAGAGTATATTGATCTGGGAGATTGGGATGAGGATGAAACCATTGATCTGGAGAGCGGCGATATCATTGGCGTCAATTCCATGATCGATGATTTTGAAAACTGGTATTATGAGACTTACGGTGTCAAAGTGACGGTAGAGTATTCTACCTACGGCACAAATGAGGACCTTTACAACATGCTGACACTCGGGGATGAATTTGATCTGGTCTGTCCTTCCGAATATATGGTGATGAAGCTGATGGCGGAGGACATGCTGGTTCCGTTGTCAGAGGAGTTTTTTGACACATCGGACAGCAATAATTATTACAGTATCGGAGTCTCTCCTTATATACAGAATATTTTTGATGAGCATGAGATCGATGGGGAGAGCTGGAGCACCTACATGGCCGGTTATATGTGGGGTATCACCGGAATTGTCTATAATCCGGAGGTGGTATCTGAGGAGGATGCCTCCTCATGGAAGATTCTTTCCGATACGGGTTACATGCGGCGGATTACGATCAAAGATAATGTCCGTGACTCCTATTTTGCGGCGGTGGGTGCGCTGAAATCCGATCTTCTGACGTCGGAAGAGTTTTTGAATAATCCGGATTACGCGCAACGTCTGGAGGAGGAAATGAATGATGTCTCGGAGGAGACGATTGCCGCCGTGGAGGAATATCTGCAGGAAGTGACAGATAACGCCTATTCATTGGAGTCAGATTCCGGAAAGGCGGATATGATCACGGGAAAGGTTGTTGCCAATTATCAGTGGTCGGGCGACGGTGTTTACACACTGGATCAGGCGGAGGAGGATGACATGGAACTGTGCTTCACGGTTCCGGAGGAGTCTACCAACATCTATTTTGACGGCTGGGTCATGTTAAAGAGCGGAATCAACGGTGATGAGGCGAAACAGCATGCCGCGGAGGCTTTTATCAATTATCTCTCCCGTCCGGACAATGTGGTCCGGAATATGTACTATGTCGGTTATACATCCGTCATCGCCGGCGGAGATGACATGACGATCTTTGAGTATGCGGACTGGTGCTACGGTGCGGGTGAAGATGAAGAGGATACGGCACAATATCCGCTCGGCTATTTTTTCAGCGGAGACAGCGACGATGCGGATTACATGATCACGGCGCCCGCCGATCAGGTAAACCGGCAGCTGGCGGCGCAGTATCCGTCGGAAGAAACGCTGGAACGGGCCTGCATCATGACATGCTTTGACGATGAGACGAATGAAAAAATCAATCAGATGTGGATTCATATCAGATGTTATAATATATACGATATTCCGGTCTGGGCGTGGGTGTTTGGCGTGGCTGCCGTGGCGGTATGTATGGTTCTTTTTGCGCGGCGAAAAATGTACGAAAAACAGAACAGAATGTAAGGAAAATGAATCAGAATATGGAGTTCGAAAACAGACATAAAAATCAGAAGAAAAAGGTATGTCCGGTGATGAAAAAATGCGGGGGCTGTCGGTATCAGGATATTTCTTATGAACGGCAGCTGGAACTTAAACAGGCGCAGGTTGCAAAGCTGTTGAAGCCGTTCTGCCGTGTGTATCCCATCACGGGTATGGAGCATCCGTATCATTACCGTAACAAGGTTCATGCCGTTTTTGACCGGCTGAAAGACGGAACGATCATATCCGGTGTATATGAGGAAAAAACGCACCGTGTTGTCCCGGTGGATGACTGCCTGATTGAAGATGAGAAGGCGGATGCGATCATTCGCGATATCCGTGGTATGCTTCGTTCATTTAAAATAAAGACATACGATGAAGATACGGGTTACGGCCTGCTGCGCCATGTGCTGGTGCGGCGCGGATTTGCTACGGGCCAGATCATGGTGGTGCTGGTGCTCGGCTCACCGATTCTGCCGTCCAAAAATAATTTTATCCGGGAGCTGCGGAAGCTGCACCCGGAGATCACAACGATTGTTATTAATGTAAATGATAAGAAAACGAGCATGGTGCTGGGCGAGAAGGAAAATGTGATCTACGGAAAAGGTTATATTGAGGATGTCCTGTGCGGGCAGACTTTTCGCATTTCTCCAAAGTCCTTTTATCAGGTCAATCCTGTGCAGACAGAGAAATTATATCAAAAGGCAATCAAACTGGCGGGATTGACCGGAAAGGAGCGTGTGATCGACGCTTATTGCGGAATCGGCACCATAGGAATCTGCGCGGCGAACCGGGCGCGAGAGGTCATCGGCGTAGAATTGAATCGGGACGCCGTGCGTGATGCCGTACGAAACGCAAAAATGAATGAGAAGAAAAATATTTCTTTTTATGGTGCAGATGCCGGAGAATTTATGACGCAGATGGCGGCACAGGGAGAGCGGGCGGATGTGTTGTTTATGGATCCACCGCGGAGTGGCAGCAGTGAAGCGTTTATGCGTGCCGCGGTTCGTCTCGGGCCGAAACGGATTGTATATATCTCCTGTAATCCGGAGACACAGGCGCGGGATCTGAATTATTTTACGGCAAACGGATATCGGGCGCAGGGGGCTTATCCGTATGACTGTTTTCCGTTTACGGGGCATACAGAGACTGTGTGTCTCCTGGTGAAATCAGGAAAAGCGTAGATCGGGTTTAGAAACACAGTTCACGGGGCATACAATTGTATTGCGGGGGAACCGGAAAGAAAAACAGAGAAGAGAAACATAATGTATGAACAGATCATCAGGTTATGCCGGGGGAGGGAGCCTGCATGGACAGACCGGATATCAATAATAAAAAGAAGAAAGCGGAGGAATTCAGTGCCCTGATAAAACAGCTGGACTATTGCCCGGAGAAATTGCCTGAACAACAGCTTTGGGATTTGATTCTGGCTTTTGAACATGAAACGTTTTTCACATTCAAAGGTCTCGAATTTCACTATTCCGTGAAAGGTAATGAGATGTTTATTGACAGAAAAGAGAAATCCATTACCAGATCAACGATCCGGATGGCTGCTGTAAAGGCTCTGGAGATTCGCCACGGAGGAGAAATCGTCAGCGGTCCCAAAAAGCTGGGGACATTCGGCGCCAGTTATCTGTACCCGATTTTTATGGATTTCGGGTTGATTCGATAAGATGATTCGAGCGACAAAAGGGTATGATACTACGGATTGTTCCGCACTTCGTGCTCCCACAATCCTAAAAACATTTGGAATCCGCTAAATTTGACCCGAAAACGGTCAAATTTGCTACTTCCTCATGTTTTTGCGGTCCCCAATGTCAGAAATACGGATGCGAGCATCCGATTCCTGACCTTTTGTCCCTTGTATCATAAGATTTTGATATCATAAAAATAAAAAAACGGGAATACTCTCTGACAGAAAATTATTTTCCGGAGGGAGTACGATGTGTTAAGAATTGTTTTGATTATGACAGGTACCGGATTCGTTGCTTTTGTCAACTTTGTATTGTATTGTTGCCTTCGGGTTGCCTCTGAGGCAGATGATCATATGGAGCGAATCATGCGGTCGGGCGAGTAACAATTCTGCGTTGTTTTCGGTCTGTGATTCGCGTATCAGAGAGTGCGGAAGGGAGATGACACATATGTCGATGAAGGATGATGAGGAAAAAACATGTGAAGAAACCGCAGCGGGAGCGGCAGATATGGATGCCGCGGTCCGCCTGCTGATCGAACGAAATATCTCTGTCTCTACCATGGAAAGCTGTACATCAGGGCTTCTTGCCTCGGGGATTACGGATACCGAAGGATCTTCGGCTGTTTTTAAGGGCGCATTTGTTACCTATTCAAATGAGGCGAAGGTACAGCAGGGGGTGCCGGCAGAGACGATCGCGGTAAACGGTGTATATTCGCTTCCGGTAGCGGAGGCGATGGCGGAGGCTTGCCGGAGCGCATACGGAGCAGATATCGGGATCGGGGTGACCGGGACGACGGGAAATGTGGATCCGGACAACGCGGACAGCATTCCGGGGGAGATTTTTTATGCGATCGTAGGGGATGAGCACAAATGCCTGCGCAGACTGCAGCTGGAGACAGATGGTCTGTCGCGCCATGAGATGAAAAAGAGAATTGTTGCTGAGATTGCCCATGCGCTGCGGCAGATGCTTTTGTAATCCGTTTTGTGCATAACAGAATCCCGCGCCTGAAAAACTTTTTTGCGTTCCTGTGAAAAACGACGAAAAAAAACGCATAAAAAATTTGCGGGCTCGTTTCTTACATGCAAATTGTATATTTGACAATAAAAATCGAAGAAATTATAATGAATTTATACAAAAATGCACACAGATATTATTTTTGTGTTATAATGAACCTATTATTTCAAGGAGGATAGGTATTTATGAAGATTTTAGGTGTTTCTTTGGGGACAAAGAACGGCAACAACGATACGATGTGCCGTGTGGCTCTTGAAGCTGCGAAGGAAATGGGGGCTGAGATCGAGTTTATTCATCTGCTCGACTGGGATATTCAGTATTGTTCCGGCTGCGTGGCCTGTTCACGCGGACTGGTGATGGGCAAGGGTATGATCTGCACGCGCAAGGATGATTTCAAGGCATTCTATGAGAAGGTCATCGAGGCGGACGGCGTCCTGCTGGTGGATCCGATTTATGAGTCCGGCGGAACCGGTTTGTACCATTCGATCACAGACCGTATGGGACCGGGACATGATACCGGTATGATGAAGATCCTTGATCAGAAGCTGAAAGAGGCCGGCAAAGAGGGGCTGAATCCGAGATACTTCCGTCAGAAAGCGCTTTCCTTTGTCGGAATCGGCGGTTCTGACTGGGCGGTCCGCGTGGAGACAGATCATGCAATGTTCGCGCTGAGCCCGGGCTGGAAGGTTGTCAATAATGAATTTTTCTCCTGGTCAAAGGATGTGATCATGCAGGATGACAAGGTAGAGCGTATGAAACAGATCGGACGCAACCTTGTGGAGGCTGCACAGTATATTATTGATACGGATATGCAGATTGAGGGATCTGAGGGTACTTCCCTGTGGAAGGGTGCTGAGGGTGCATGCCCGCACTGCCAGGGAAATAATTTCTATATTTTCCCCGGCACGACGCATTGTGTCTGCGAACTCTGCGGTCTGGAGGGCACGCTGGAAATCGTGGACGGAGCATTCAAATTCAAATATGATCCGGCGACAGAGCATCACGCGCATGATATTCTCTCCGGCAAATTCCTGCACGGCGAGGATATTTTCCAGAATGAGGGACGCCTGATTAATCTCTTTAAGGATCCCGAGTTCAAGGCCCGCAAGGAGCATTACACGGCAGTGTGTGAGCCGACGCCGGCACCGTCTGCTAAGAAATAACTTGTCCTGAATAGTTACAATAACTTCTACTCATATATATGTTATACTTTTCGAGAGAGAAAGGTATTATAATGTGCGGATATCGCTGCATGCAGGATGATGGGCGCTGGAGGGACTGCCGGTCATTGTCAGACCGGCAGTGCGCTTTTCCTGTTTACGCGATATCCTGACAGCCGGCGGGATGATTTGTTTTCATATTCGCAAGCGGCACTTTATTTTTTGTGCGGGCTGTCGGTGCAGAAAGCATCATAGAGGGATGAACCTGTATGAAACCGGTTTGGTTGATGGAAACCGATGCAGCGGTATTCGTGCAGTATGTATCTCGGCGGTGAGCGGGGTTCCCGTTGAGATATATCCCTTTTGGGCTTCTGTATAGTTGTCAAAACATACTCCCGTATGCTATTGATTCATGGTTTGCGGCAGGATTCCGGGAGTACATAAATAAAAGAGGAGGATAATTATGTCAGATACGAACCAGACAATGGTTGTTCCGAAGTCAGGAGATTTTAAATTTGAGCCCATGCGCAGCCTGATTTATGTTGACTGTGCGAATGAGGATTACAGACCGAAGTTACAGAGATGGCTGTACAAGACGCATGTTCCGGACAGTATTTCCCAGTTTGAGCCGTATGTTACGAAGTACGCGTTTTATCCGTCCTTTCCGATTCCGCCCGAGGGCGACCGTTTCGGTTACGCCAGAATGCAGCTTACCGAGCATCATTGGCTGGTGAGCGATCTGGATCCCCGTCTGGAGATCAAGGCGATTGCGGAGACTTTCCCGATGGATGTGCTGGTATGGCAGGGGAATATTCCGGCTGCGGCGTTGGGCGGCGGTCAGATGAACGCTGAAGGTGATGTGGGTAATGAAGCGCGCAAATCCAACAACGCTGAGGGCAAGCCGTTTATCTTTGCTTTCCTTCCGATGTGGTGGGAGAAAGATATTAAAGGAAAGGGCCGTACGATTGAGGATGGTGCGAATTATCGTTTCAATATGACGATCGGATTCCCTGAGGGCGTAGACAAGGCGGAGGGATCCAAATGGCTCTTTGAAAAGGTGATCCCGATCTTTGAAGCTGCCCCGGAGTGCACACGTATTCTCTGCAGTAATGTTAAAAAAGAGATCAATGACTGTGTGATGGATTATGTGTTGGAGCTGTGGTTTGAGAATCAGTCCGGGTGGTACAAGGTTATGGTGGAGGATACGAAAGCGCTGGAGAAGCCGTCATGGGCACAGCAGGATGCTTTTCCGTTCCTGAAGCCGTATCATAATATCTGCAGTGCGGCAGTTGCGGACTACACACCGAGCAATAATCTGGTGAATTATCACGGATATATTACGATGCGGTAGGTGTTCGGCTGCGAGGTGGTTTTCTATGCGGTGTTTTTCGGGTTCGTCTCATCGGACGTACTTTCCGCGTATCCGTTTTATAAGGTTATGAGATTACATACAGGCGGCAGAGGCATGGCTCTGCCGTCTTTGTTTGTATGTAAGGAATATTTTATTGAAAAGTTATTGACATGTGATAAAAGTTATTGTATATTAACCGCAGATGTTGAACCGGACATGTATGGTTTATATTTTTTGATACAGGGTTATTAAAGACTAACTAAAGTAAGAAAGGAGCTAACCATGAGTATTGTGATCATTGGAGGACATGAACGGATGGAAACCCAGTATAAAAATATATGCAGGAAATATAAATGCAAAGCGAAGGTTTTTACAAAAATGAAGACAGATTTAAAAAATAAGATCGGAAATCCGGATCTGATGATTCTGTTTACTTCTACGGTTTCTCATAAGATGGTTCATTGCGCGCTGTCAGAGGCAGAGCGCAGCAATGCGATTATCGAAAGATCACACAGCAGCAGTGCAAGCGCGTTGATCGGGATTCTTGAGCAGTACGCATAAAGAAAACTGAATGAACACATACTATATTAAACTATGAAAGTGTCGTGAATAGACAGACAGATGGGGTGCTTGCACGCCCAGATGGCTGGATATTCGACGACCAAGCCGATATGAGTAAGTAGCGCGATAGCGTGGATTGCGAATGCCGGTGGCCATCGCGGGAGCTCAAAGAGCGGAGCGATGGGCTTTCATGGATGTTGGCGCGCTGCATTAGCAGCGCATGGGAATTTGATGGAGGAAAGTATATGGCAGCGGAAGCAGTGGTGAAATATCTGAGAAGTCCGAGACTTGCGGAGAGTGTTCAGATGCAGATGATCGTTCAGAGTGCGCCGGTTCTGAAAAATGTGAAAATGTCCTGTATGTTTACCGTACCCTCCGGTTGTTCAGGAGTGGTCTGTTCTTTCCTTTATAAAACAGATGTACGTCTGCATTGTCTCTGTCGGGGAAGCAATCGAGAGTTTGTACTTCTATATCGTGAAAAATGGCTGGCGGAATGGCTGCTGCAGGAAGAGGTATCGGATTTTTTGTCTCAATACGGACACAAACCGGGATCCCTGAAACAGCAGCTGCAGCATCTGGGAGAACGAATCGCTTATTATTACAATCAGTCACAGGATTTCCCGCATGAGATGGGCGTATTTTTCGGGTATCCTCTTGAGGATGTCAGAGGATTCATTCGCCATCAGGGGAAAAACAGCAGCTGCATAGGATACTGGAAAGTATACTCGGATGTAGAGCGGGCGAAACGGATGTTTCGCGCGTATGATGAGGCGAAAAATTGTGCCCTGGAAGAATTTTTTTCCGGAAAGAACATCAGGGAGATAGCCTGTTAGGAGTTGTTAAAATGAATACTTTAACAGTTTCTTAATAAAAAAGGTACGCTGAAATCAGGCCTGATTGATTTTGGGAGTACACAAATAAGCAAAGGAGATATTAGAAATGGCAGAAGTAAAAATTGTTTATTGGTCAGGAACCGGAAACACCGCGTCTATGGCAGAACTGGTAGCACAGGGTGTAGCAGCGGGCGGAGCAACGCCGGTGATCTTGCCGTTTGAGGACACAACGCCGGATGCGCTGGCAGCGGAGCCGGCATTTGCCATGGGGTGTCCTTCCATGGGAGCGGAGCAGCTGGAAGAGTCGGTGGTTGATCCGTTTGTCGAGGAACTCGCGGCTTCTGTGTCCGGAAAGAAAATTCTGCTTTTCGGTTCATACGGCTGGGGCGACGGTGAATGGATGAGAACATGGGTTGAGCAGATGACCGGAGCGGGGGCAGAGATGATTGAAGCTGAGGGAGTAGTCTGCAACGAGGCTCCGGACGCGGAGGCGGAAGCGGCATTGACTGCTGCCGGTAAAGCGCTGGCTGCTGCGGTAAACGGATGATATAAAGAGTGGTTATATTATTTCCGTACCCTGCAGACGAGGGGTTCCGAAAACAGAAACTGTAAACATCATAAGATTAGATTTATAATGACTATACAAAACATCATATTCAGAACAGGCAAGATTGAGATTTACCTTACGAAAGATAAAACTGTTCTGATATGGTGTTTTTTGTTATTAAAATATATGTTATGTAGTAAAACGGAAAGAAATGTGTTATGATTTCAAATATTGCACAGAAATCCTTAATTTTCGGAAAAAAACGCGGATTTCAGATAGGATAAGTGAAAATGAAAGAAATCGCTAAAGAAGAATTATTAAAATCAGAGACAGAGTCTACGGATGAACAGCAGGAGGAACGCGCCGGAATTGAGCGCAGCCTGATAAAAAAGTTCCGTAAAAACATCTGGTGCAAGTTTACAAAAGGCATCAATGAGTATGAAATGATCCGGGACGGTGATAAAATTGCGGTTTGTATTTCCGGCGGAAAGGATTCCATGCTGATGGCAAAACTCTTTCAGGAGCTTCAGAGACATGGGAGGGCGAATTTTGAACTGGTCTTTCTGATCATGAATCCGGGATATAATGAGGAAAACTGGAGACTCATTCAGGACAATGCCGCATTGTTGGGGATACCGCTGACTGTTTTTTTACACGGATATTTTTGATGCGGTTGCCACGATTGATAAGAGCCCCTGCTATCTTTGCGCCAGGATGCGGAGAGGATATCTGTATTCCCACGCGAAGGAGCTTGGGTGCAATAAAATCGCTTTGGGGCATCATTTCGATGATGTGATAGAGACGATTCTGATGGGGATGTTCTACGGCGGCAAGGTGGAAACCATGATGCCGAAGCTTCACAGCAAGAATTTCGAGGGGATGGAACTGATCCGTCCCATGTATCTGATCCGTGAAGCGGATGTGAAGGCGTGGAGGGATTATAACGGGCTCCGTTTCATCCAGTGTGCCTGCCGTTTTACGGAAAACTGTGCGGACCGTGATGAAGAACAGAATTCCAAACGCGAGGAAATGAAGGAACTGATTGCGCAGCTGCGGGAGAAAAGTGAGTTTATAGAGATGAATATTTTCCGCAGCGTTCACAATGTGAATCTGAAGACGATCATCGGTTATCATAAAGATGGTAAAAAATATAGTTTTCTGGATGATTATGATGAGCGTCAGGAGGATGCAGATAAAGGATATGTCACACAGTGAAAAAAGACTTATTCATTTGCCATGGCAATATTCCCGGAAGGTTTCGGGATAGGAGAATCTGATGCAGATACGACTGGACAAATTTCTGGCAGATGCGGGAATCGGTACGCGAAGTGAAGTGAAACGTATCATAAAAAGAAAATCTGTCACCATCAATGGCATATATGTCGTAAAACCGGAGATAAAAGTGAATCCTGACACAGACGAAATTGCCGTGGACGGAAGTGCCGTGGCCTTGCGCGGTTCTGTGACATATCTGCTGCACAAACCGGCAGGTTATGTCTGCGCCGTAAAAGACAGCCGTTTTCCAACTGTGATGGAATTTGTGCCGCAGAACCGGGACTTATTTCCGGTTGGCCGGTTAGACAAAGACACGGAGGGATTGATTCTGATTACAAATGACGGCATGATGGCACATCGCATGCTATCCCCGCGCAGTCATGTGGATAAAATGTATCTCGCGGTACTCGATCGTCCGGCGGAAAAAAAGTACGCTGCCTTTTTTTCAGAGGGGGTTGATATCGGCGATGATATGCCGACACTCCCTGCCGGATTAAAGATCTGTGATACGGACGACCCTGAACTGGCGTATCTGCCGAAGGAATATCATACCGCTCTATGTCCGGGGCAGGCGGTTCTTCTGACGATTCAGGAAGGCCGGTATCATCAGGTAAAGCGGATGTTTCATGCAGTGGGAAGAGAAGTGGTATATTTGAAACGATTGTCATTCGGACCGCTTGTGCTTCCGCTTTCTCTGAAAAAGGGAGAATCCATTCTCTGTGACCCGGAGAAACTGTCAGCCGGGAGGTGATTTTATGTATTTTCAATATGGCAATACGGAAATTGAATATTTGAAAAAAAGGGACGCGAAATTAGGCGAAGCCATCGATAAAATCGGTATGATACACAGGCCGGTTATACCGGATCTTTTCCGTGCGGTTGTATACAATATCATAGGACAGCAGATTTCAACCGTGGCATTGAATACTATCTGGGCGCGCCTGGAAGGAATGCTGCATGACGTCAACGCGGATACGATCCTGTCGATGACGGAGGAAGAATTGCAATCTGTCGGAATGACGTACCGCAAGGCCGGATATATACTGAATTTTGCGGGAAAGATCAGATCCGGCGAATATTGTCCGGAGGATTTATATGGTATGTCAGACGAGGAAGCGATCGAAAGCCTGTGCAGTCTGAAGGGCATCGGACGCTGGACAGCGGAAATGATTCTGATATTTTCCATGCAGCGTCCGGATGTCATCAGTTTCGGGGACCTGGCCATCCTGCGCGGGATGCGGATGCTGTACCATCACCGGGAGATCGACAGAAAAAGATTTGAACGATATAAAAAACGCTATTCTCCGTATGGAACCGTGGCGAGTTTGTACCTGTGGGCGATTGCGGGCGGTGCCTGCGATTGAGTAAAGGACAGGTTTACGCTGTTGTTGGGGTGAAATGCCAGGGCTTGATGATAAAGCGGGCGGCCGTCTGACAAAATGGTAGGAAAGCAATAAAAAATGCTGAAAGTATGCCCGAATTTGTTTTTTCCTTATATTGTGAATCCGCGACGTTTGTGGTAAAATATGCCTGTATGCGGGGCATATAATAATCAATTTTTGGAGGATGTTACTATGAGGAAAGCATTTATCAGCCCGACGAAATACGTACAGGGCGAAGATGAGATTTTGAACCTTGGTTATTTTGTGCAGACTTTTGGGGAATCCGCACTTCTGATCGCGCACCCGGATGATGTGGCGCGTGTTCAGGCGAAGCTCGACGCGACATCGGAGAAGTTCGGCGTGAAATTTGTCACCAGCAACTTCAAGGGTGAGTGCTCCCGTCAGGAAGTGGCGCGCCTTCAGGCGGTCGCGAAGGAGCAGAACTGCAAATGCACCATCGGCCTCGGCGGCGGCAAAGCCATTGATACCGCGAAGTGTGTAGCAGAGGGCGAAGCGTTGATCATTGTTCCGACGATCGCGGCGACGGATGCGCCGACCAGCCATTCCGCGGTTCTTTATACGCCGGACGGAGCGTTTGACGACTATGCATATTTCAAGCAGAGCCCGAGCGTGATCCTGATCGATACGACGGTGATTGCCAATGCGCCGACCCGGTTTCTGGTTTCCGGTATGGGCGATGCGCTTTCCACCTATTTCGAGGCTCGTGCAAATGTGAAGTCTTATACAAAAGTAAACGCGGGTCTTCCCTGCGGCGTAAGAGAGGGTCTTTGCCCGGAGGCGAGAGGCACGAAAGCAGCGTTTGCGCTGGCGACTCTTTGCTATGAGACATTACTGACTGACGGCCTGAAGGCGAAACTCGCCTGCGACGGCAACGTTATCACGCCGGCGCTTGAGAATATCATCGAGACGAATATCCTTTTATCCGGTCTCGGCTTTGAGTCCGGCGGACTCGGCGCTGCTCACGCGATTCATGACGGTCTGACGATCCTGGAGCCGACGCACAAGTTTATGCATGGCGAGAAGGTGGCGTTCGGTACGCTCTGTCAGCTGGCGTTGGAGAACGCGGATATGGATGAGATTCTGGAGGTTCTTGATTTCTGTGATTCCGTTGGTCTGCCGATCTGTCTGGAGGATCTTAATGTGACGGAGATTTCGAATGAGGAGCTGATCGCGGTAGCTGAGAAAGCCTGCATCCCGGAGGAGTCCATTCAC
>JAJQFQ010000234.1 GCA_021201035.1 Clostridiales bacterium | reverse complement strand
AAGGCTTGGAGCGATTTCCTGACTGTATCAGCTGTCAAAGACAGGATTATATCATATATGATATAAAACACAAGGCATGATTATTGTTTCAGATAGTTTTAAAAATCTCCTCACGTTCCTGCACACACTGCGCAGAAAACAATAACTCTCCTACCCGACAAATTCCTCATTCAATTGTAAAACCTCTGTTCCTGTATTCCCGGTGATAACCGACAGACAAACAGAAATCAGCCATATGCTGATAAAGACTCAGTGCTCCTCCATCTGCACCGATGAGAATGTGCGCCGAAAAATGATTGCATCTCTGCATTCAAAAGAACGATGAAATGTGCTTGCATGAAATTCATGATCCGGAAAGATCAGAATAATATTATATTACCACCGGATCCGAAATTTGTCATATGAAAGTAATCTAAAATAAGTTTACAAAAATTTACCGGGGTCAAACCCCGGTAAATTCAGTAAAACTCAATAAAATTAAGTTATTGAAACCTTCTCCTGCGCCGGCCGAACAACCAACCTGCTCCGCCGCAGAGGGCGATGCCGATCAGGGTGAGCATCCGGGTGCCGGGGCCGCCGGTGGAAGGCATTTCATAATAGTAATTCGGCCAGTAGGTCGTGTAGTACGTATATTCAGTATAAATATTATTATCTGTGTCAACCTTTTCTTCCGCAGTATAGTAGCTGTAAGGATACGTAACTCCGTCGACCGTATAGGTATACAGGAGATTGCCGTCCGTATCTTCATCCGGCGCAGTCTGATTCGTCACCTCAGAATAATATTTCATTGCAGATATGATACTGTCCGCGTTGTCTGAGTTGACAACCGCCTCATACGTCGCGTTTCCGGAGGCATCAATCGTCACAATCCAGTGCCAGATCGCTGAATTGTATCCCGCAGCGGCAGAAACCTCCTCAATCCAGTAGGTTCCCGCCTCCAGAACTCCGGAAAACGTGACCACGCCGTTTTCATCACCGTCGGCAGTATACGCGATTTCCTTCGTGCTGCCATTGCCGACATCTTCGTCCTCCACCGTAACGGTTACCGCGTCGCCCTTCTCATATACGGTATCTCCGCTGTTGTCTGTAGTTTCCTTTGTCTTATAAATGGCAAATGTCACACCGGAAATCGTATCAGCTGAAGATGATGCGCTGATCTCTCCGTCATCCGCCGCATCTGTTACGGTGGTTCCGTCAATTTTGACAAAAGTAATCTCCGGTTCGGGATCCGTCACCTGAATATAGACAGAGCGCGAAAACAGGCTAGTGATCGGATCCGTTAATTCCGTGTAAGCATACGATGTGCTGGCATTTGCAGCTAATCGCTGATAATGATATACAGTATCCTGATAAATCTCCAGATACGACCAGCCCACGTCCGTATACAGCCGTCGGGTACCGGTGTACCCCGTTGCATCCGCTCGGGCCGTATTCACATTATAATTGAACAGCGTATCCTTTCCATCCTCATCATATTCAAGATAAGCGTGCCGGTCCGTGCCGGCGGCATCTGTCAGTACAGACCATTTTGACGTATCCTCTGCATATGTATCAAATGCAAATGTATTGCTCTGATCCGTATTCACATGCATCGTGGTATAAATCCAGGACAGAGTATTGTCTATATCACCTACAGCAGCCATCTGATCCAGTGTCGCAACAACATAACCGGCCGCCCGGGCCACCGTCACTCCGTCATCCGCGGTACCGGCATTGGCATAGATGGTATCATCTGTAACCAGTACCATGATCTCCGTGGTGTTCAGCAGATACCCTTCCGGAGCATCGATCTCTCGGATATAATAGGTGGTGCCCGTCAGATTATCAAACACGGCGGTTCCGTCCTCGGCTGTGTTATAAGACCTGCCCGTGGCAGAGGACGTCTGGCTTCCTTCTTCCGTGGTCGTCTCGACCTCCACAGGGGTAATCGTATACGTATCATTGCCGATCGTGACCGAGATCACACCCTCACTGGAATCCTCTGCGGAACTGATTGCATAAGTGCCAGTTGTTGTCCCGTCTGCCAATGTGGCTATGCCCGCGTTGTCGCCGTCATCGTCAGCATCGAGATAGATGCTTGTTCCGTCGTCAGCTATATAATAAATTTTCCCTGTTGACGTATCCTCCTCCACCGCGTACATGGCAAACCGCGCACCGTTGACCAGGTTGCCGTACTGATCCAGCTTCTGCACCAGAACCGCATTGCTCAGGTTGGGAACATTGATGGTGGCGCCGAACGTACGGGAAAAACCGGAATAGCTTACTTGTGCGCCGGAAGTGGTAGCAATCGTTCCTGAATCTGCATTTACACGAACCGTATTTTCATAAGTGGCATCAGCCAGAGAACTCGCCGTCGTGTAATAATAACCAACCGTGTATTTGGTATCGCTCTTAGGATCCGCCAGATAATAGTAGGTACTGATATCTCCCGGCAGAGCGGTCAGGGACAACTGCATGGAGCCGCTTCCGGATAAGGAAAATACCGAATCGCTGTAACCGTTCTCCTCCATCTGCTGCGCCGCATAGATTGCCGCCGTATAGAAGCTGGTATAGCTGCTCATATCCAAAACGGTATATCCCGTTTCATCGGAACCATATACCGGCGCCCAGTGCGAAGTATCCGTATCCGTAGATGCGTCGCCGCCCCCAATGTATTTCAACACCACCGCAAAAAGGGTGCCGTTCACCTTACTGTTTGTCACATCGTAATAGTCGATTTCATTCCCATTTTCATCGTACAGCGTATCCGTAGCCGTAACCAGCAGATTCGGCGAAGCATAGACGCCGGAATCGTAGGTATTATCACAAACCAGTACCTGATGAGCAACAATCCTCAGATAAATATCCTCAGCCACGATGCGGTATCCCTCCGGCACCTCCGTCTCCTTCAGGATAAAGCAGGACCCAAACATATCCTCCAGCTCCTTGAGGGTATAAGTCATGTCATACTCATCCAGAAATACCATCTCACCGTTTGCGTCCGTCGTGCCGATATATCGGGAAGAAATCAGTATGTTTTCGTTGCTGTCGCATATGTTATTATTCGCATCAAGTATATAGGTTCCAGCATCAAGCTTCGCTGTCACAGAAGCGGCCAACTCCGTCGTTCCATTATCATACAGATAAGAATAGTTTCCGTCGTCATCCCTGCTTGCCTTATAAACCGTAAACTCAGCGCCCTCGATCGCTTCGCCGTACTGGTTGACCTTGTAAATCCCGGTCTCCGGGATTTCTGTCAGATTATATTTCAGGCTCATGTTGGAAGCGGAGTTTCCCCGCTCCAGGTAATAAAACTTCAGTGTATGATAGGTATTATCAGCGAACGTTGTATTGTCGCTGTTCCAGGTCACCGTACCCTCCTGCCCTGCGGCCTCAAACATTTTATAAAGCGTGGTGTCCTGCTCGTAACTCGTCCCTTCATTAATCACGATCTTTCCTGTAGAAAAATCAATGGACACGCTGGCTGCATCATGAATACCGCCCAAATCAGCAACCAGAACATTGTCGATGAATATCCACACATCGTCGTCTCCGGAGAACTCGAAGGTCGTGGGCGTAACCTTACTTGATGATGTATGTCCCTCATACTGCTGGATGAAGCGCGAAGTCAAAGACAAGCCGAAGTAATGATTTAGAACCGCATCCGTAGAATAGGTATCCTGACTCACCTCAGAATAGCTGTTGAACGGAAAAACTGCCCTTCCATCGTTGAGCCCTGATTCACCGCCCAGTCGTCATAGAGAATAAACGAGTTCGTATCCTCATCATATTCCGCATAGTTCTTCTTACTGTCATAATAATAGTAACCTTCATCGTCAACCTGCAGCAGATTCTGCACCTTGGTGTAAGATGCCTTGCCATCCTGTGTATAGGTAGGATCAAACAGATAGGCCAAAGATTCTGTACTGTTTATGACGGAAAAAGCAGTTGACGTATAAGTCAGACTGTTCAGCAGTGGATAGCCATCGGACAGTTGATTCTGAACAATGTTCTGATAAACATTGGCAGTGCCCGTCCAACAGTTGTATGCGCCATTCGGATATGCTTTTGAAAATTTCAGCGCATGTTTCGCATTTATGCCGGATTCAAGATACTCACTAGACCAACTGTTATCTGCAGCCTCCTGATCTGTCAGCCAGTAGTCGAACAGATGGATCAAGGTACCGGAAGGGGAAACACCGTCTACGGTCGCATAATCCTCCACCACAATCGTGTAAGTGCCGTCCTCTGTCGTCACTGTATACGTACCGGGTGTCGTACCCGTTACACTGGTGCCGTTCTCCTGAAGCAGATACCACCGTTCGTTTGCGTTACTTGCTCCATCGTACCAGCCGGCAGCCGCACTGGTACTGTATCGGTCAAGATAATAACCGTTATATCCGATCGTGTAATACAGCGCATTGTCTATAAGCGGTACCGACAGCGTCCGCGGGTTTTCTGTTACAAGCGTTACATTATAATAGTTAATATTTATGTAACCGCTGTCGCCGGCAATTGTATATGCGCCGTCAGCACCGGTAAATGTCCACAGAGTAGCGTCTCCCGCCACGTCTGATACGAGGTAAGTCTCATCATCCTGCGTCAGCAGCTCCGCACCGGTATCTGATACAAGAGCCAGTGCGTTCGTAGAGCCGCTGGTCGTGGCAGTGTCCGTCAAAAACACGGCAGTTGTACTCTGATAGTTCGCAATCAGATAGCTCCCGCCAGACGTAATCTCCGTGCACACCTGATAAGCGGGCAGAATCGTCAGTCCCTCCACGGAAGACCCGCTATAGCTACCCGGAATCACGACGGTATCCCCTCTGGTAATCGTATAGGTGGCGGTTACCGTCGTCCCTTCCTCACTCGCAAGAGACACGCCATAATCAGAGAATCCATCCGTACAGAAGCTGAACGTCTGTACACCGTCCTCACATTCCGTCTCAAAATCCACGGATTCCGTCTCGTCCTCACCGTAATGGGTAACCGTATAATCTGTATATTCTGCATCTTCTCCGTTTTCAAAACAGGAAATGGTTACTTCCACGTCCCCGGTCGGTTCCGTTTCCTCTCCATCAACCGTCAGACTGATATTAAACAGGCGGAATTCCGGCGCAGAATCCTCCTCCCAGCTATACAGATCCGCCGCCTCGGCATAGCGGGACAGCCAGGTTTCTGAATCCTGCTCATACTCGGATACAGCCAGTTCTGTACCATCAGGCAGCCCGGCTTCCCAATTATAAGTAACAGTAACGGAATAATCACTGCCCTCATATGTCAGTGTTGTCTCTCTTTCAACGACAGGTACAGCGGTCTCGCCCTCCGGCAGCATACCGTAACCCAGGATCGTCTCATCGTTGATCGCATATTCATTCAGGCAGACGGCATCCTCATAATTGCCCTCAATCACAGAGATGACATCTTTATCTGACGCGTCATCTTCCGCATCTGCCGCCATCAACTCAGCAATGATGCCCACCCGATCTATTTTTCCGTCTTCATCCGTATCAAAAAATACCAGATCCCCGGCCACGGGCGTATATTCAGCCGCATCCGCATATAAATCCATGTCCTGCAGGTTCACAGACCAGGCATACGCGCCGGTTGACTCCGGAAATTTCTCTGTCGAAACCCCCGCATAATACAGGCAGAAGGATACGAACATCGCATCCCAGTCGCCGTAGGGATTCCCCGCCCACTCACCGTAGCGCGTGTAACCGTTTTTGGTCTCGCCGTCATCGGCGAGGATGTAGTTTAAGGTGCTCTCCTGATAGCCAATCTGGCTTTGCGCCGCGGCCACAACCAGTTCAGACCAGACGCCGGTCTGCGACGGCACGGTATCTTCCCAGTCACTGGCCGTCTCCACATCCGCCGTGCTGTCTGACAGGCATTCCGCCGTATGCGTGTGCTCAGTCAATCCGCAGACCGGCTGTTTTTCATAACAATCATCGGTATGAACATGACCTTCTTCACCATCCAGCCCGCAGATAAGCACGTCTTCATAACATTCATCCGTATGCGTATGCTCCTCCCGGCCGCAGTTATAATCATTGGCGAGAGCCGCTCCGGTCAGTTTAAACTGCCAGTAGACGCCGGCTGTCACTGCCAGCGCCAGCGCCAGCGTAACACAGGCCGCTTTTCTTCGCGCCGCTTTTTCATGTACGAACTTTTCTACATATTTTTTTACCAGATTCTGCATAAAGCCACCTTCCATTTCCGCAGAAACACTTAAACCGTTATCTGTATTTTTCCGTTCTGTATCTGCTCCGCTGCATGCTCAGTTTACAAGAGAAAAATTTTTCAGCGGCCAGACCCTCAAAATAACTTTACCTACCACCTGATCGACATCTATGCAGCCGATGGCGCTGGACCGCGAATCAACGGATGTCGCCCGGTTGTCCCCCATCACAAAATACCGGTTCTCTGGAACCTGATAGGGATAGGTCAGATCCGTCTCTCCCAAAGCCTTCTCTGTCACATACGGCTCGTCAAGCAATTCTCCGTTCACGGAGACATTCCCCTCTTCATCGATGTCGATCACATCACCCGGTCCGCCGATGACCCGCTTCAGGAGCAGCTTGTTCTGATAATAAAACCCGATCAGATCACCTGTCTCAAAATTATCCGTGTCGATCAGCAGGATGATATCCTCATCCTCCAGCGTTGGCTCCATACTGGTGCCGGACACCTGTAACACCGGAAAGAAAACGGTTGCCAGCAAGACGGCTGCCGCTGCCACAACAATCAGCGCATAGATTGTTGTTCGAAGTGTCTGCCGGTATCGCTTTCGATATTGCAGCCGATCCCGTTCCGCCTGTATCTCTTCTTCGGAAGGGATCTCTGCTGTTTTCAGATTCTGCTGTCCTTCTGTCACATTTCCCCTCCCGATTGCATTTCGCGTCTCATATACTCCCTGAGTTCAGGATATTTATTTAACAGCAGCCGAATCTGCTGATTAACTGATTCTTCCTTCTCACTGGCATGTTGCTCTGCTTTTTCCATGAGCTGTATACATTCCTGCCGGATCCGCTTCTGCTGCTCCTTCGCATCAGCCAGAATCTCTTCGGCTCGCTTTTCCGCATCAGTCAGAATTTCCTCAGCCCGCTTTTCCGCATCAGCCAGAATCTCTTCAGCCTGTTTTTCATCTTCAGCCAGCGAATCAAGATACTGACTCGCCGCATTCTGCGCATCTTCAAAAATATGGTTCAGACTTAATGCCGCTTCCGCAATTGACCCGGCATTTTCCAGTCGTATCATCCGGTCATCCAGTCGGCGGCGCAGATCCTCATTTTCATTCCGGAGCGTCTTGTCATTCTGCTGCAGCGCATAAATGATCTCGATTAACTCCGTGCGGTTCATTCTGCGTAATTCCTTATCCGCCATTTCCTATTCCTCTATCCTGCTGCATCGGACAGTCACTCTTGCCTGACCTCCGATGGTGCAGGTAAATAACGTCATGTCCCACTCGCTTTCATCCCGGCTCAGCATTTTCTCAACGTCTGTCGGCAAAAGCATGGTCACTTCTGTCACTTCATAATCAAACACATGGTCATTCACATCTGTAAAGGTGACCCTGTCACCCGCCTCCAGATATTTCAGATTGCCGAAATGCCGTTCGTAATTATGCCCGCAGATGATCAGGTCCCCCGTTGACGCCAGTCCGTTATAACGCCCCGGTGCCACTTTAAGCCCCGCATAACTCCATTCATCCATGATCGGCAGTTCCAGACCGAGGCTTGGAATAGCGAGCGTACCGATATATTCATACCCGTCAATCAGTACCGTATCATTCTCAGATCCCCCATACGGATCGGCGGTGTCCTCCACAGCCTCTTTCAGTACGTCCCCGATCTCAGCAACGGACTGTCCGGCCCGCCAGCTGTCCCATGTATTGTAGGAAAACATGGCGATTGCCGCCAGAATCAGAACCAATCCGATGATCATGCAGACGGATCCTATCCTGCGTTTCATGCCGTCCGCTCCGCCTTACCCGGACGCTTCATAATACCGCCCAATATAAAGAGAACGATCCCGCAAACCGCCAGCACGGGAATCGGCCAGAAAAGCTGACCGGTCTGGGGCAATGTTGATGCCGCCGCGGTTCCGGCAGCGTCTTCTGCCGCAGCCGTTGCGTCCGCCGTTTCGCCGGATTCATCTGTCCCTTCATCGGATTCTTCTATTTCTCCGCCGGATTCAGTCGTTTCTGTCAGCGTTACTGTGCCGACTTTCGGACTTGCGTCCACGGTATAAACCCATTCCCCGTCAACCTCCATGGGAACGGTCACAACAAACGGGTTGATCGTCTCATAATGATCAGACTCCGCAGTCTGTACGATCAGATACAGCCCCAGCTCCAGATTCTCAAACGTGACGGTACCGCTGCTCCCGATTTCTGCATCGGTGCCGGTCACGGCGTTTGTCTGTACATATTCTTCCAGCAATGCCGGCAGAGACGCGGATTCCACGTCCTCCAGATCTGCTTCCAGATCCGCAAAATCCTCCGTACAGGTGTAAGCCATACTGCCGTCATCCAGATATAAGGATGCCACCTGATAAATCGTAACAGCTCCTCCGGATACAGTCTCTCCCTCACTCGTTTCCAGCGTCAGCGTGACTGTACCGGTCTTATCAAAATCAATTTCCGCGCTGTCCGCGGCATAGGCAGACAGACCCATTCCGCAAAAAAGGAAGATTCCAAGCATCAACACAAGTGTCTTTTTTATCTTTTTCATCATCGCCCCTCCGGTTCTACTTCTTCGTCGGACTTTTTTTGCGTTTTCCGGTTCTGACCGCCAGCCAGATTACCAATACCGCCGCCATCGGCACGGCAAACACCGGAGCCACCCGCATCGGTTCTATCTTATAGGCGTCTGCCGTCACATAAAGCAGCGCTTCATCAGCGTTCGTCGTCCGCACGCCCCGCACCAGCAGCCGATGCGTATTGACACCGTATGGCGTACAGGTCATGAGCGTGCAATAGTCTTCCCCATCCTCAATATACAGATACTCTATCTCCGTCGGCAGGACAATCGAAATAAGATCCACCCGGTAGGTAAAGACCTGATCTAATGTAGTAATGGTGAAGGTATCCCCCACCTCCAGCTGGTCAATATCCGTAAAAAGCCTTGCGCTGGGCAACCCCCGATGCGCGGAAATCACAGAGTGGGTGCTCTCGCCTCCGACCGGAAGGCTGCTGCCCTCCAGATGTCCGACTCCGATCTGCAAAACACCGGAGTCAGTGCCATGGTAGATCGGAAGCTGAAGGTTGATCCGGTCAATCGTGACATATCCCATCATACCTGTACCGGTGATATCCAGCAGATCCCAATACTCATCATCAAGCAGCGATGTATTCGTCAGCGCGTTCAGCGAACCGAGCTCCGCCAGCTTTTCATTGAATGCCTCCGCCGCCTCAAAATATGCGGTATAATCCGCTTCATCCATCTCGGCAACCGCCGCGTCATAGGTAGTAACAGCCCTTGACTGCGTGCGCGAATTCCAGCGGTCGCTGAGCGTCGGATACAACAAAAGGCTTACTCCTGCCAGAAAAGCACATATCAGAACAATCGTCAACCATCTGCCTCTTTTATTGGCTTTTTGTTTTGTTTGCCTCATGTTCTTATTTGCCCCTGCTGTATTTACTGTTATATTCTCTGCAGTATTTCCTGCTGCATCGCCGGTTAGCTCTTCGCTGTCCGCCACAGCCGTGGCGGATAACGAACAGATAACACGTTTTCCCCCGCCCCGGCCAAAAGGCCGGAACAGAGGAACATCTTTTTCTCCAATCAAATTTCAGAAAAGTCTTCTATATGATCTAAGCTCTCATGCGTCTTCTCGTAATAAGCAATACCGCCGCTCCGAGAACCAGCACAGCACCGATGATGTAAAAAATTGTAGTGCCGATACCGCCGGTGCCGGGCAATATGCTGCCGGATGCATTCTCAACCAGAAGAATTGCCGAACTCACCTCAAATGTGTATGTCAGAGTCTCTTCCGACGCCGAAGCAGAAGCTTCGGTCGAACTTACCAATCTGTAATAACCAGCTGTATATTCACTCGGCTTTGTAGCAAGTGTAAAGAAGCCTTCTTCACTGTCCTTCGTATATATATCGCCGGTGTACGATTCCCACTCTTCCTCTGTGACCGCCTCGAAATAGCGTGTGGTTGTAACGGTTGTGGTATTCGAAGTGGTGGTATATGAATCCATTTGCGCTGTCACATCCACCGGGTCGCTCAGCAGGGCATAACCGTTCGGCGCTTTAACCTCTGTAAAGGTATACGTTCCGACATCCACGCCCTTGATCAGAATCTGTCCATTCGCATTGCTTATAAAGGTATCTGTCGCGCCATCAACCGTGGCATCAGAAGTGTAGTTGTAATACAGAATCGTCACCTCGTCCGTATCGTAAACCGGAACTGCATAAATCGCGTTACCGCCGGCATCCACGGCACTGAACTCTGCCCCCTCCAGAGCTTCGCCTGTCTCCAGACTGACTTTCTGAATGGCAAGCGCATAAGTATAAGTAACAGTTGTAACCTCTTCCGATCCATGATTCAGATCTGATCCTTCCGGATATGCCGGATTCACAGGGTCAGGTTCATACGGGTCCTCATCATCTACGGTAGAATAATCGTAGATTGCACTGTTTGTATTCCCGTCTCCTGCGATCTCCGCATCTGTATTAATAGTTGCGGTATACGTCAGATGAATTTCACAGTTCGGGTACAGCGCGTTTCCGTTGTTGTCTGCCCACGGGATTGTGGCCTCGATCAGCGTATAACCGTCTTCGTCTTGATCAACATATATAAACAGAGTACCTACTTCCTCTTGTTCATCGTTGTAGAATGTATAGGTTGTTACGCCATTGGCTGTATATTTTTGATCATCATCTGCTTCAGCCGTATATTCCACATCATTGATCGTCAGGGTAAAACTGCCATCTAATGTAAAGCCGGAGCCCATTTTATCATAGATATAGTAAGCGGAAACCTGAACAGGATCGCCATCATCGTTTGACACATTGTTTACCGCATCAATGCTGACGTCAAATGTCACCGTATCGCCATAGCTTCCCGTGGAAACCGTGGTCTCTGTCCCGTCTTCCCCTACGATAACCTTGCCAAAATCTCCATCATCCGGTTCACCGGTCGGATTCTTTACCGTGTTTGTTTTATATGTATTCTCGCCGATAGCTACATCCGCGCTGTTTGTAATCGTCATATCCGTAATGGCAAGCGCCGCTTCCGTTACTGTCACCTGGAAGGAAACAGTTACCGTGTCACCCGCTGCCAGACCTGTGACGACCCAGATAATATTACTGTCCGCATCCACCGTAATGTCTGTCTGATCGGGGAGTGTGCTTGTCGCACTGTCTTTTACATAGACGGTTCCGGTCGGAGACGCATCCTCTATTGTCAGATCCACAGGATCATCCGTGTCCGTATTTGTATAAGTGATTGTATAGGTAAGAATATCTCCTACCTCAACGGTGTCGCCGTCAATGGACTCAGATGAGTCATTCACTACGTCCTTTTCAGGAGCGTCCTCATCATCCACCGGATTTTCCACCTGATTCGTTTTGAGCCTGTATGTATTCTCGCCCAGAGTTACTGTCACATCCGCATCGTTGACGACTGTTCTGTCATCGATTGAGAGCGCATCAGATGTAACTGTCACCTGAAAAGAAGCTACCAGCGTCACATCATCAGGCAGGTTTATGATCTTCCATGTAAGATTCGAAGGATCCGTGTCGTCAAACTCATAATAGATGGTATTTGCATCTATGTTCGCTTTGTCAGCAGGGATGCCATTTACTGCGGTGGTTATCTCTGCCAATGAATTGTCAACGAACGTAATTCCGATAGAAGCATCGACATATTCCGTTCCATCCGGCACCGCATCATAGACATCTACATCATCCATCGTCCCACCGGAAGTATTGGTGTAGCTGATCGTGTAGGTCAGCACGTCGTTCTCCGACACTTCTTCCCCATCAATGCTGCTATTATTTGCGTCCAGAACATTCTTGACCGGATCATCCGGATCCGGTTCATCCGGATTGTTGTCCCAGTCAGGCGTCGACGTATTCTTGTCCGCAATCTCAGCCTCCGTATTTGTGGTAGACAGAGAAACCACCGAACCGAGGGAACTGGTTACAAAATAATAGCCCAACGGAAGATTGTTAATCACCACAGTAGATGCCGTTGCCACACTGTCTGTAATCCCTGTATTGTCACTTCCGAATTCCTCAGTTGCTCCGGGGAAATAGCAAGCGGTGACAGTGGAGTTCAAAGTGAGAACATAGCTATCGATAAATGCAATAACCTCTTCATCCGTATACTGTGCGTTCGTTTCCGGATTCGTTCCAACGGTCACCTGATAAGTGCCGTCAGAAAGTGCCGTAAACACAAACACATTGTCTTCATCTGCCTCTAAAGCTTCTTTTTGTTCCGCCGTCGCGACATAGGCCGTCGGGGTTACCGTATTCCCGCTACCATCTATGTACGAATCGCCAACAGTCACATCAAAAAGCTTGTAGACATGATAGCTCTCACCAATCGTGGCGTTTGTGATGGTAATGGTTCCTTCACCGGAATCTCCGGATCCTGTCGCCGGGGTATCGTCCGCAAATGCAGTAAGCCCCAGCGACAGCGCCAGAACCAGAGCCAACAATACACTGACAACCCTTCTCATTTTTCTCATAAAACATTTCCTCCATTCATATAATCTCATACCTATGCATTGATTACTGTTTTGTAACTAATTATATCATTCTCCCCCTTTTTTATGGGCTACCATTCGCGCAGCCAGACAAACCATTCACGCAAAATAACGATTGAATCAAACGACTAACCCGCCTGTTTCGATTTCATCTTAATCTGCGTCCGACCTCATAAAAATCCGCGCCGTAAACTGCCTCGCCGGCGCATCATAGCAAAACCCCGCCTCCCCGCCGTATTTCCCCGCAATCAGCTCTATGCTCCGCAGTCCGTGTCCGCCGTCCCGACGTGTACTTGCAAACGCGCCCGCGGGGACATACTCTCCGTTCATCTCATACCGCCCCGTTGCGCGGACCGCAGCGCAGGAATTTGTAATCTGCACCAGAAAAACCCCCTGCTTCCTGCCGATGCGTATCGTGATCTTTCTCTCCCCTTCCGTCTCCCTGCAGGCACGGATCGCATTTTCCATGAGATTTCCGAGAAGAACCGTCAGATCCGCAGGAGATATTTCCGCTTTTCCGCACTCCACAGATACGCTGCAGATAATTCCTTCCTGTTCCGCCAGATATACATAATAT
>JAJQFQ010000149.1 GCA_021201035.1 Clostridiales bacterium | reverse complement strand
GACCCTGATCGTATCCACGGGATACGGTCGTGTCAGCATCCCTTTTGCAGACAAAAATGTTACGGAAATCAGCTGTCACGGCAAGGGAGCGCATTTCCTGAACCCGGCCGTCCGCACGATTCTGGATATTGGCGGCCAGGACAGCAAGGCCATCCGTTTAAATGAACACGGAGACGTGATTGACTTTGTCATGAACGACAAATGCGCTGCAGGAACCGGCCGGTTTCTGGAAATGATGGCCCGCACTCTGGAGATCAGCATCGATGAACTCGGTCCGGTCTCTCTGCTATCAAAGGAGGATGTGGAGATCAGCAGCATGTGTTCGGTTTTTGCCGAATCGGAAGTCATCTCCCTGATCGCACAAAACAAAGAAACCGCGGACATTGCCCACGGTATCCACAAAGCGATCGCCGGAAAAGCAATCTCCCTGTTAAAAAGAGTCGGTCTCAAAAAGGATTTCATGATGACCGGCGGTGTAGCCAAAAACCCCGGTGTTGTTAAGGTGTTGGAGGAACAGCTCGGCGCCGCCCTCTATATCTATGAGCAGCCGGAGATTGTCGGCGCCCTCGGCGCGGCGCTGTTCGGGCTTGAAAGCCTGACCTAGTACGGCGTCGAAAACCCTTGTGCAGTCCTGCAGAACGGTTTTCACAAAATCAGACCATATTCGTCTGTTTCATTTTGGGAATCATTTTGCAGGCACTGCACCAGCTTTCGGATCGAGTTGCCCAGTGTTTCCAGACAGATCTCATACTGGAGCAGCTCGCCGCCGTACGGATCCATGATCTCCAGCTCATCCCCTGTCACATCTGTCAGCACGACGATATTCTGTGCACCCTCCATCTCCAGAACTTTTTCCTTCATATTCTGATGAAACGTAACCACCAGCGTATCCGTGGAAAAATCCTCCGACGTAAGCTGGCGCGCTCTGTAATCCGGAAGAAAAATCCCATTCGCAGCCAATACTTCCTCCGCCTTCGGATTCATCGGTTCCGCGAACAGCACAACCAGTCCTCTCGCACAGACCTCTACCGGATACCGGGGCACCTCCCGCTGCAGAAGAGCCATGGCCATCGGTTCCCTGCAGGTCGCCCGCCTCCCCACAAATATCACTTTTTTATATTTCATACCGTCTCCTTTTATACCTCCACCACATGATGACCCGCCGCTTTCAGCAGGCGGTTCATAACTGCGTTACCAATCCGCAGCGCCGAGAAATTTTCCGAATAAATACGGTCTGCCCCAAGCGTATCCATCTCCCGCAATACCGCATAGAGATGACGCGCGATACTGCCTTCATCCGAACGGCTGCCTGTGGATCTGATAAAATCCGCCCGATACTGTTCCTTCGTCTCCTCCGTGCAGATCACTCCTGTCTTCTCTCCCCTCTGACAGTTTTCTTCCGCCAGTTCATTGATCCGCCGGATCACATCCTCCCGCTCGCCGCTGACAATGATCATTTCCGCTTTTGGTGCGTAATGCCGGTACTTCATGCCCGGTGCCTTCGGATGCGCGTTTTCATCAGCCAGACCGGGATCGTCCCCAACCGTCCCGATCACCTCTGCCAGCATCTCTCTCGTGATATAACCGGGGCGCAGAACCAGCGGTATCTCATCCGCGATCCACTCACCATCCGCCGTCTTCGACATACAGCTCAGGTCAATAATGGTAGATTCAATGCCGATGCCGACCGCTCCGCCGTCCAGAATCAGCGGAATCCTCCCATCCAGATCCTCCGCTACGTGCTCTGCCAGCGTAGGACTCGGCCGGCCGGATGTATTTGCACTCGGTGCAGCGATATAGCCGCCGCTCTCCCGAATCAGAGCCAGCGCCGCCGGATGATCCGGCATCCGGACAGCCACCGTGTCAAGACCGCCCGTCGTCTCATACGGTACGATCTCGCTTTTCTGAAAAATCATCGTCAAAGGTCCCGGCCAGAAAGCATCCGCGAGCAGCCGCGCCTGCGGCGGAATCTCCTTTACAATCCGGAATAAAGCCTCAAACTCCGCGATGTGTATAATCAGCGGATTGTCCGACGGACGTCCTTTCGCCGCATAAATTTTCTTTGCCGCCTCCGGTCGGAGAGCGTCCGCGCCCAGACCGTACACCGTCTCCGTGGGGAAAGCAACAAGTCCTCCCCCTTTCAGGATATCGGCAGCGTTCCGAATCTGAAGCGTCTCCGGCCTTTGCGGATTAATTTTCTCAATTCTGGTAATCATAGGGAGGATTATAACACAGATTCCCTTCCATGAACAGAACTTTCCGTACTTTTTACTTGTCAAAGGATATGAGTTAAAGTATACTGATGGGGAAAATGGGACGAAACCAGGAGGT
Organism: Clostridiales bacterium; assembly: GCA_021201035.1. Lineage (GTDB taxonomy): Bacteria > Bacillota > Clostridia > Lachnospirales > Lachnospiraceae > Eubacterium_I. Next base: position 11,074 of record JAJQFQ010000149.1, on the reverse strand, counting down.
GCAACATGAGCATTACAAAACTTCCCTTTGGAACCACTTCCGACGGAAAAGCTGCATATGTATACTGTATGAAGAATTCAGATGAAGCCTATATCACCGTCACCAGCTACGGCTGCAGAATCATCGACATCTGCGTACCGGACCGACAGGGAAATCTCCGGGATGTATGTCTCGGCTACGACACTCTGGAGGAATATGAAAAAGATACCGCCAGCTTCGGCGCCGTAGTCGGGCGTCACGCAAACCGGATTGAGAACGGCATGTTTACACTGAACGATACCACCTATCATCTGGCTGTCAACAACGGACCGAATCATCTTCACGGCGGCCTGCGCGGATTTCACTACTACAACTGGGATTCCCAGATTGTCGGCAATTCCGTCCGGTTTACACGGATATCCCCGGACGGAGAAGAGGGATATCCCGGCAATCTGACCATGACGGTTACTTACAGTTGGAGTGAAGACAATGAACTGTGTATTACCTATCAGGCAACAACAGACAAGGATACTGTCTTCAACACAACAAACCACACCTACTTTAACTTAAACGGAGAAGATTCCGATACGGTTTTGGATCATACACTTCTGATCAAAGCTGCTCAATTTACTGAAACTGACAAGCATGACCTGACGACAGGAAGACTTCTGGACGTTGCGGGAACACCGATGGATTTTACAAAGACGAAACCGATCGGGCAGGATATACACGCCGACTACTACCAGCTGAAATATTCCCGGACATATGACCACAACTTTGTTCTGTCCGGAAAGGGACTGACCGAAGCAGCGGTGCTTTCCTCTCCGGAATCCGGCATCCGCATGACCTGCTTTACCGACCAGCCGGGACTGCAGCTCTATGTACCGGCCAATTCTCTGGCGGCACACGCGAAAAACGGACGTTGCTACCCCGCCTACGGAAGTGTCTGCCTCGAAACACAGCATTTTCCAAACGCCACCAGTCATCCGGAGTTCCCCTCCGTGATACTGACACCCGGCGAGCCGTTTCAGTCCACAACGATTTATCACTTTTCCGTAGTGTGAAAGGAGTACTGCCTCATGCCGCAGGGAGAATACGCTGCCGCCCTCAAAGCAGGGAAAAAAGACATACAGACACGATCCGCTGCAGGGCTGCCGACAGAGCTGCCCGCGCTGGACACCATATTGGAAAACGTTGAGATCCGCGGAGAAGTGCCGCTTGGACTGATCGACATCCCCACCGATCTGATTGTTGGGACAAAAACGGTCGGCCGGACCACTTCTTTTGCGCCCAATTTCATGCCGATTCTCGATGAAGGATCAGAGTTTGCCATGAAATGGCGCAGCCTTTGCAGTGCACATCTGCAGGAGGGAATCCGCGATCCGATCAAAGTCTATGAATACTTAAATAAATATTATGTTCTGGAAGGCAATAAGCGTGTCAGCGTTCTGAAATATTTCGACGCAACCAGCATTCCCGCCTACGCCACCCGTATCATTCCCGCATGGAAGGATACACCGGAAATCAAAATCTATTACGAATTTCTGGATTTTTATAACGAGACCAATATCAACTATCTGGAATTCACCAGAGAGGGCAGTTACCGAAAGCTCAGCCATCTGACCGGACACAAGGCCAATGACCGCTGGAGCATGGACGACCGCATTGATTTCCGCTCCTGTTATAACCTCTTCTCGGACGCCTTTGAAGATTTAGGAGGCCGGAAGCTTTCCTGCACGACAGGAGACGCATTCCTGACCTACCTCAGTCTGTTCGGATATGAAACAGTCAAAAAAGAAACGGCCGCCGGTTTTAAAACCAGTCTCAAAAAGTTATGGGAAGAGTTCGAACTGAACTTCAGCGATGCAGAGCCGGAAGAAAAGATTGAAATGAAACTCGATCCGACGCCCGATGCCAAAAAAGGTCTGATTTCCCAGATTCTGACTTCATCCGCGTCTTCGGCCAGAACAATAACTAAAATTGCTTTTATCCATACCAAGACGACAAAGACATCCAGTTGGACCTACTCTCATGAACTCGGCCGTATGTATGTCAATGATATTTTTCATGGCGAAGTGGTAACCACTGCCTATGAGAACAACGTAAATGACGCGGACGCCCTTGCCGCCATCGAGCGGGCGATCGCAGACGGAAACACAATTATTTTTACAACAACACCGGTTTTTCTCACTGCCAGCATCAAGGCTGCGATTAACCACCCTGAAATCAAGATTTTAAACTGCTCGCTGAACACCTCACACAAATACATCCGCACCTATTACGCCCGGATGTTTGAAGCAAAACTGCTGAACGGAGTTCTCGCCGGCATCATGACGGATACCAATAAAATTGGCTACATTGCCGATTATCCCATCACCAATATGCCCGCCACCATCGACGCATTTGCCATCGGCGTAAAAATGGTCAATCCGCAGGCACGTATTTTTCTCGAATGGTCCACCACAAAAGAAAACAAAGGCATCGACCTGACGGAAAAACTATACAACATGGGCGCCACCTATATTTCCCATCTGGACATGATCGTACCGCAGCATGCCACACGGCGTTTCGGCCTATATCGCGTCAACGGGGAAACACCGGTCAATCTTGCCTTCCCAGTCCTTGACTGGGGCAAATATTATGAACGGATCATCCGGAATATACGACACGGCACATGGAACACCGAGAGTAAATCCGATACCAAAAAAGCCCTGAGTTATTTCTGGGGTATGTCTTCGGGAGTCGTGGATGTCGTGTGGTCTCCCGCCATCCCGGCAGAGACGAGAAACCTGTTGGAGACGCTGAAGCGTTCCATTACGCGCTATGATTTTAATCCGTTTACCGGCATCCTTCACTCACAGGAAGGGATTGTACAGTCCGACCCCGCGTGCAGATTGTCTACGAATGAGATTATCGCCATAGACTGGCTGGCAGACAATATAGACGGATATATTCCCGCCATCAAAGATCTTATTCCGGAGGCGCAGGACATCGTGCGCCAGGAGGGGATCCGCAAGGAGGATGACTCCGAATGAAGATCATGGCAATCGCGGACATAGAGTCACCGGCACTCTGGGATCATTATGCGGAAAACAACCTGCCGGAAACAGATCTGATTATTTCCTGCGGGGATCTCGATCCCCGCTATTTGTCGTTTCTGGTTACATTCGCCAACGTACCGCTCCTGTATGTCCACGGAAACCATGACGAACGCTATGACAGTATGCCCCCCGACGGCTGCATCTGCATCGACGACAGCATCTATGTTCATAACGGTATCCGTTTTCTTGGTCTGGGCGGCAGCTATCCTTACAATGACGGCAAATATATGTATACGGAATCACAGATGCGCAGGCGCATCCGCAGAGTCTCCCGCCAACTTCGGAAATATGGCGGCTTTGATGTGCTTGTCACACACGCACCCGCACGCGGCATCGGAGACGGGGAAGACCTGCCCCACCGGGGCTATGAAGCATTTTTCCCGCTTCTGGAAAAATACCGGCCGTCCTATATGCTTCACGGACATGTCCACATGCAATATGACTATACCCTGAAAAGAGAAAACGCCTATCAGGATACCAAAATCATTAACGCCTACGAAAAATATTTTCTCGAAATATAGAGAACCCGATTTGCCGATTCATCTATAACCATCTCTTTCATGATATCCGCAAGATCGCGCTCGCAGGTACATCATGGATGCGAAGGACAAACCGGGAATCACATTCACGATGTCTGCCGAATCACGCTCGCAGTTACGGGCACAGGCACTTATTCGTTCCCTTCCTCAAGATATACAAATATTCCCTCACAGATTGATTCCACGATCCGGCTCTGGTAATCCTCGCTGCAAAGCAAAGCCTCCTCTGTCGGATTCGACAGGAACCCGCATTCAACGATCACCGTGGGCACCGACGTCTTTTTCAGGATGTAGTAGCTTTCATTCGCCTTGGCCGCGCGCGTGTTCAAAGGATCCAGATTCTCAATCAGACTTTGCTGTAAAGCTTCCGCCAGTGCTTCCCCCTGCACAGAATCTTCATAATAAAAAACCTGTGCACCGCTGACCGCACTGTCCGTATAACTGTTCTGATGAATACTGACTGCCAGCACCGGAGCAGTCTGTTCTATAATGTCCACACGATTTTTCAGATCAGACACCTTTTCGCTCGAAACATTCTCGTCTGCAAGGCTTTTGTCTTCCTCTCGGGTCATCACGATTTCAAACCCCTGCGTTTCAAGAGCATCCCTCAATTTTACGGCAATCTCCAGATTGATGTCTTTCTCATTGGTGCCGGACACTCCGACTTTGCCCGGGTCATTGCCGCCGTGGGGCGGTAGTAAATTGCGGTAATTTGTACCGATGTGGTACATTTGATTTTTCGTAATGTGCTTCGTAGAAAATTGAAATCTGCTGTTGACAGATTCAAAAAAAAGTGATAGGTTTTTTAGAAAGGGAAGCAGTTTTTTACCACTTGGCTATTTCATAGTTCTTGAGTGGGGTACTTGCTTCCTTTTTGATGTCTACAAGGTCATACAAATATAAATTCCCATTCAACGCACAATTTACCAGCAGACACGCGGAATATATATTATAAGTATCTGTTTTTCTTTCTCCCTCATAAATCGGCATCGCAAAACGGGTTCTGTAATAATACCATCCTTGTCCGGCATCAGAAGAATGCTTGTCCTTTCGATTATCATGAAAAGTTTTATCCGTGGCTATTTCAATCATCTCCGGAATCACCTGCGCTGCATTTGCTTTTGCCTTGGCGCTTGATCCTTTCAGACGTTTTGTGTACTATGATCCTTTATACTCATCCGGAAATTTATTTCCAATGTATATGACATCCTGCGTCTCGGCAATCGTGATGATTTCACCCAAATATCTCTTCAGATAGTCTTCCACTTCAGACCAGTCAATATTTTGCCTGTTCTTAAAAATAATATCCGGTATTACTACGATCTTATGACCATTTTCATCCATTACAATTTTCATATTCTTTTATTCACCTTCTTTCTGTCCATGACTTTAATTTTCATAAGTATCCGGAAATAAATGCGCCAGCTCATCTGAAAAGTTGTAAGTGATTTTTATTCTGTGATCCTCATAAACCCGAATCTCATGGATCATCTCCACTACCATATCCCGATCCAGCTTTTCTACATTCCGGAATGTGAGCAGTCGTTTCACCCACGGACTTTCCAGAACATCTCCGGCAGTTCTCTTTTCTGACTGGCGTTCCAGATCTTCCATCTGCTTTGTAAGCATTTCTTCTTTTTTTACATAATCCTGTCTGTAAGTGACAAACTCGTCTTTGGAAATCAGACCTTCCCGATAATCCTCGTAAACCGCTTTTTTAAGGTTTCTCAGCTTCTCCAGCTCTGCGGACAAACGGTTCCTTTCGTTTCCGGTTTGACGTTTTGCAAAAGCCTCCTGCGCCTGATTCTGTTCGAGCAGTTCCTGAAGATTCTCCACACTATCTATGATTGTGTTCAGGTCGTTTCGTATCACATCCTCGAGAACCGAATACGGAATGGCATGTGCGCTGCAATACTGTCTGCCGGAGCGGACATAAGTTCCGCAATAGTAGTTGATATTCCCGGCGCCATGTCCAGGTGATCCGATTTTCTTTACCAGCGCCCTGCCGCAGTCCCCGCATTTCAGGAATCCGGCAAACACAGACATATTAGAGTTCAGGTCAAGCTCGCGTGTCCGGCGTTTCAATAATTCCTGTGTCTTCTGCCAGGTTTCCGGATCAATGATGGCCTCGTGTGTATGCTCCACAATAATCCAGTCCTCTTTGTCCACGCTGCGCTGCCTGCCTTTCATCCGCTGGGTTTTCCTGCCCTGCACCATATTTCCGGCATACATCTCATTTTTCAGGATGCGGTTCACCGTGGAATACGTCCAGTAAGAAGTGCTTTCCAGCTTCCGGCTGTTCCGATAATTTTCGCCATTCAGCCGCTTATATTCGGACGGACACACAATCCCATCTTCATTCAACGCTTTCGCAATGCTGTTTTTCCCATATCCGCTGACATACATTTTGAAAATCCGGCGCACCACATTCGCGGCGTAATCGTCAATCACCAGCTTATTTTGGTCAATGGGAGATTTCCGATAGCCATAGGATGCAAACGCCCCGATAAACTCCCCAGCCTTTTGCTTGGTTTTCATGGACGCGTGGACTTTCTTTGAAATGTCCCTTGCGTACTGCTCGTTGAAAATATTTTTGATCGGCAGCAGGATATCATAAGCCTGTTTCATACTGTCAATATTATCTGTGATAGCGATAAACCGCACATCGTTATCCGGAAAATAACGTTCCAGATATCTGCCGGTCTCAATATAATCCCTCCCGAAGCGGGACAAATCTTTGACAACGACACAGTTTACTTTTCCATCCTCGATGTCATCCATCATTCTCATGAAAGATGGCCTTTGAAAGCTAAGACCCGTAAAGCCGTCGTCCACATAAGTATCATAGACGACAAATTCGGTCCGTCCTTTCAGATAATCCGCGATCAGTTTCCTCTGGTTTCCGATGCTGTCACTTTCTGCCTTATCACCATCCTCTCTGGATAACCTGATATATTCAGCTACGTTGAAAAGAGTTTGTTTCTTCATGTTGCTCACCTGCGGGCCGCTGTCCCTGTGGCTATTGTACCGCAGGAAGCGACATTTTCCAATTCATTTTTACAAGTTTCATCCGGTTTTTGCAGATGCGTCCGGATCAGACGGCGGAGCATTTCCTCCGACGTGCAGCGGGAGAGAAATTCTCTTTCAATCACATATGAAGTTGATTCAGATTTCTTTTCTCTCACCTTGTATCTCCCGTTTTGCCATCTGTAAAACATATGGGGCAGGGCTTATCCCATATACGTTCTTATTTGTTCCTACCACGCCATGGTTTCCGATAAGTACCGCTTTAAAATCTGATTTCTGGGAAAAAGGATATTTCTATCGTCTTCCCATTGAGGGTGAAAAAAAGTCCTTGATTTATAAGGGCTCCAGAGGTTCTAAAGCGTGACATCTCTCCCTCTGTCTGTGTTTTCGTTCTTTCGCTCTTTGCCTTTTCATACGTGCTGCACAACTCTGGCAATACTTTCCACGATTGGACTTCGGTACAAACCATGCGCCGCAGAAAGCACAGGCTTTTCGATCTCCCTTGTGTAAAAGTGTTGCTTCCAGTTCTGCATCCAGCGGAAGCACTGCTTGCCTGAACCATTTACAGCATAAGGAGTAACTGATACTCTGCACGCACACGCAGGTGTCCTCCCGTTCCAGCAGGAGGCAGTTCCCCTCGTCGTAATTACAGCACTCATGTACCAGGCGGCGCATGGTACGATACTGGTGATAATTAAACTCAATTCGATTGTCATTTGTTTTACCGTTCATAATCTTGCTCCTTCTTTCGCTTCGGTTCGGGCTGCGACATCTGCCGGATATTTTCCCGGGCTGTCTGAAGCTCGCGGAAGCGGTCACGCTTCTTGCGGTAATCGTTGTACTGGCTGTTCTTCTGGACCGTGAGCTGCTCAATCTCTTTTTGCAGTGCTTTGCTGGAGGTTGTGCTTCGTCGCCCAGCGGTCATAACCAATGCCTTTCCTCTCGGCACCCAGTATTCACGTTCCGTCACACGCTCCTTGCTGCCGTGCAGCAGGTCGATCTGGTAAAGCCCTGCCTGCTCGCACATCTCCATGACTTCGGCTTTCAGGTAATTCGTGGCGGCGTCCGTGCAGCGGTGCTTGCACCCGGCTTTCCGGTCAGCCGGCCTGTCCATGTGGGGCAGGAGCGGCACGTCGGCCATCCGCAGGGAATTGATTACGATGTGGACATGGATGTTGCCGCTGTGGTTATGTACGTCCGGGTGGGTGCAGACCAGCGCCTGATGTCCGGGGAAATGCTCGGCGCAGAATTTTTCGCCCAGCTCCTGCGCCCTGTCAACCGTCAGCTCGTTGTCCGTGCCGTCGCGCGGGTCAAAGCTGATGATATAGTGGTGGCTCTTTACGTCCTCCCGTTTCCGGTTCTTCCCATAACGCAGGTTCGCCCTCATACATGCCACCGCGAAATCTTCATCCCCGCAGTTCAGTGTCTTAATCCGGTAATCCTCACGGGGGATGAGATGCCCGTCCGCGTCAAGTGTGGGCTTCATGGTAAATTCATCGTGCTGGTACGTCAGGTATTTTTCCGCGTCGCCGTAATCCGCGTTCTTAGAGCTGATATGCTTGAACGTTGCCAACTGCGTCACCTACCTTTCGGAGTAATTCAAATTTCAGTTCGGCAAGGCTGGCGGCTGCGTCATGCAGCTCCTTCTCCATTGCCGGGTACGGATAATGCCACTCGTTCAATGTGCGTGCGATCTGGTTTAAGTTGCTTCCAATCTTCCCATACTCGGCGGTCAGCTTCCCGATGGCGGCAAGCAGCTCATCATTGACCGGGGATACCTGGATAACCGGTCGGATGGTCGCCCGCGTGATCGACTGCCGGATAAATTCCGACTGGCTCATGCCGTAGGTGGAAAGCCGCTCTTTGAAGTCGGCGTATTCCTCGTCGTTCATGCGCGTCTTGACTACATGGGTTCTGTGCGGTGTGTTATATCGCCTGCTCATAAAAATCTGTCCTCCTGTCTCTTTTGGTTTTTATCTCTCTGTATCTTTTATGGGGCGCTGGACGTCCGGTGGACGTCCGTTTAGCGCCGACCGAAGCGGAGCGTAGACCGGGTAACTTAAGTTTTGGCCCCTGCTTCGCAAAACTTTTTCAAATTTTTTTCTCCTACTTCTTAGATGGGGACGGTTTAGGGTGCTACTCGTTAAAATTTTTTTAACTTTTTTTTGTCGGTTTCCCGCCGCGCCACGCAGAAGTGGAAGCGGGTCAGATGGAAAATCCCAACGGGATTTTCTTTTAAGCAGGGTTTGGGGGCGCTAGACGTCCAGTGGACGTCTGTTTAGCGCGGACCGAAGCGGAGCGGAGAGGCACTCCCCAACAAGATTCCCGCAGGGCAAAATGGAGCGTAGAGCAAAATTTGGCACCTTGGTAGAATCTTGCTCTTTTGTGGCTGCCTCTACCCTTAAGCCGAAAAATCAGGGCAGTGGCTACTCCGGCCTGATATTTTTTGCGGCCTTTGCAATCCGGCGCAGGGCGTCTTTTGAAAATGGGCACAAAAAAACCGCAGGACTTTTTTAAAAAATCACTGCGGTTCGCTGTGGAAATATATTCTATTTTTCATTTTGTCGATAATAAATGGGAGCGACAATGCTTGCAATAACCAAAGGTCTTTCTCAAAAGAAAAAACGGATAACTCTTTAGCCATGCCTTAATTTCTACATCATTTTGTCCATCCTCACGAATGGCTTTATGCACCTTTTCATTCTGACCAAGGGTCATGTATGTTTCGATTTTCTGGGCAACGGAGAAAGATGCCGTCATTGCTTCCCCATAGCTGTTGACCGCTCTCTGGATAAACACAAATCCAAGCGATACGATCAACTGCTGCAGTGCCATTGGAAAACCTCGCTGTAACGTCAGCCTGGCCAGTGTCCACTCAAAAGTAAACTCCTTGGCTTTCCACCGAAACAGGGGATATTTTTTCATCATGTAAGCAAAAGCAGCCGCGCAGGAAGCAATCTGAGCGATGTCTGTCGCGATGGCAACCCCTGTTACCCCCATGCGAAAGTTGCAGACAAACACGATGTCCAGTGCGATGTTGATGACACTGGCAATCAGCAGAAAATAGAGCGTCGCCTTGCTGTCTCCGATCCCGCGCAAAATGCCCGCGATGATGTTATAGCCGAACTGAAACACCAGTCCAAGTGAATATATTTTGAAGTAGGTGTCTGCCATGTCCATCAGGCTTTCCGGCGTGGCAAGGAGATAGCGCAGTGCAAAACGACTGATGAGTACACCCACCACTGTCGCTGCCAGCCCCATACCTGTCATAAGAAGTAAAGAGGAGGATGCCTGGCGGCGCATTTTCTCATTCTCGCCTGCACCAAACAATTGTGAAATCAGGACACAGGCACCGGCGGAGAAACCGTTTGCCAGTGCAAGAAAGGCCATAGTCAAAACGCCGCAGGCTCCAACAGCCGCCAGCGCCGTTTCGCCGGCAAAATTGCCGACAATGATGGTGTCCGCCGTATTATAGAATTGCTGAAGCAGTAACCCCATGAATACTGGGAACATGAAAGAAAGAATTCCCTTCCATGGTCTGCCTGTGAGCAAGGATTCATTTGTCATAGACATACCTCCGTTTCAAAAAAGTGCAGCAGCCATCCAAACCAGGAGACTGCTGCCCGTATCAGTCAGCTCAGTAAACGATCTCAGTGTCGGTGCGATCCTGATACAGTTTCCAGAACTGTTCGGCAATTTTCTCCGGCATATACTTTTCAGAGCCGCCGATGGTGTCGCAGACCTGGACAGTACCAATAAATACATTCTGCTCTTTGCACACCGGATGCAGCGCCAATACCATGGCCCGCAGAGCGGCTTTATCCATGGAAAGGGGAAGATACGCTGCGCTGGGGTACATGGACAGCCCGCCGCCGGTAATCAGGATGGTGCCCTGTTTTTGGCTGAATTCTTCTCCCAATACCTGCTGAATGCAGGTGTAAGCACCCAGCACGTCTACTTGATAACGCTGCTCCAGAACCTTTGTGTTAATGCCGCCGGACACATCCGCGTCCGCTGCGGTGATACCCACATTGTAGAACAGCACATCCGGTACACCATAAGTCTGTACGGCCTGCTGCATGACTGCGGCAAGAGAGGTCTGATCGGCAGTATCTGCAACCTGTGTCGCGACTTCCAACCCCTCGCTCTGCATTTCCCGCTGGTAGTCTGCCAAATGTTCCGCACTGCGGCTCATCAGCACCACCCGGAAGCCATCTGCCCCAAACTTGCGGGCAACTGCGTTGCCTAAACCTTTACCTGCACCAACCACAAAAATTGTTTTTTTCATAATTATTTTTCCTTTCTGTATTCATTTATGAACTTTACTTACAGGGAAGCACCCAACCGCCGGGCTGCTTCCGTTTTGCCTTTGCCTAAAACCTCGCCGCGGTTTTTCCAACCCAAATTGCGTTCGTATGTACGATACCA
>JAJQFQ010000077.1:3675-13620 GCA_021201035.1 Clostridiales bacterium | reverse complement strand
TTAAAATCGCCATTCCTGAGCCATTTTTTATCTTCTAAGTGTCAAAGATCGGAGTTTGTCAACAGAATAAAATTTGTATCGTCCGGAGTATACCTCTTTATAATGATGCGCAGCTATGATTTTTCTTTCGTATCAGCATATGTAACCGTAACCTGCGGAAAAGGTATTTCAATATGGTTTTCATCCAACGCATATTTGATATTTTCCGTAAGACGCCATTTTACTTCGTAATAATCCTCTGTCGGCACCCATACCATCGTTCCGATCATCACGGAGCTGTCCGCCAGCTCATCTACATAGATTTTATACGGTTCATCCTCCAGGCGCTTCTCTTCAGCAGACAGCACGGCTTCAATCACCCGCTTTGCCTCACGGATGTCCGCATTGTAGGAAATACCCACCTTGATATCTACGCGGCGTCTGTCCTGATTCGTCATATTTGTCAGGCTTGAGCTGGTCAGATTCGCATTCGGAACGATCACGACCTTGTTGTCCAGCGTAACCAGCTTCGTATAGAAAAGCTGAATCTCCTGCACGCGTCCCTCATTGCCGCTGGTATCCTCCCTGATATAATCTCCCACCTTAAACGGGCGGAGGAGGAGAATCAGCACACCGCCGGCAAAATTAGACAACGTCCCCTGCAGCGCCAGTCCGATCGACAGACCCGCGGAACCGATGATCGCGATCACGGAACTTGCCGTAATCCCGAATCTCCCCAGCACGGCCAGAATCAGGACAAAATGCAGGGCAACATAGACAAATTTATCAAAAAACTGCTTCAACCCCGTGTCGAGATTTGACTTATCCATAAACCGGCGGAGGCATTTCCTCACAAAACGAATGATTCTGCGGCCGACCAGAAGGACAATGATCGCGATAATCAGCTTGACCAGAAAATCAAGAACCGTCGGCAGAGAATCCTGCAGGTACTGCATCAGGACATCCCAGCTGACTACCTCTACGTTATCGGAAATCACTTCCGTGATGGTATCCGCCACATCCTGCGACAGGATACCGCCGAAAAAAATGTTCATATACACCTCATCTTATGACAGCGCGTGTATAAACAACCCGCTGCGCAGCTTCGGTTCAAACCAGGTAGACTTCGGAGGCATCAGCCGGCCGGCGTCAGCCACCGCAAACAGCTCCTGAATAGATGTCGGATACATGGCGAAAGCTGCCTTCGCGTCAGCGTGACAGCGGCGTTCCAGTTCATCCATGCCGCGGATACCGCCTACAAAATCAATCCTCGGGTCAACCTTCGGATCCGTAATTCCGAGCACCGGAGTCAGGAGCAGATTCTGAAGCAGCGAAACATCCAGCCCGTCCACCGGATCATCAGACAGATCTGCCGCACGAAATCTGCACAGATACCATTTTTCATCCAGAAACATGGTAAATGTGCCCTTCTCCTGCGGCCTGCGCTCTTCTCCTGTCAGAGAAGATACCTCAAAAACATCCTTCATTTTCGCAAGGAACGCATCAGTTTCCATGCCGTTTAAATCTTTCACCACGCGGTTGTAGTCCATAATATACAGTTCTTCATCCGGGAACAAAACCGAGAGGAAGAAATTAAACTCTTCCGTGCCGTCGTAGTCCGGATGCTCCGCACGGCGCTTCAGGCCGACTTTCACCGCAGATGCCGCCCGGTGATGTCCGTCAGCTATATAAATCTGATCAATACCGGAAAAAGTCGTGCAAAGCGTATTGATATCCTCATCATCCCCGATGATCCAGACGCGATGGGTCACACCGTCGGGGGAAGTAAAATCATATACCGGCGTCTCCTGTTTTATCCGGTTTACGACCCCGGTAATGACCGGGTTCGCACGATACGCCAGAAAAATCGGTCCGGTCTGCGCATCGCAGGTATCCACATGGCGAATACGATCCTGCTCCTTTTCCGCACGCGTATTCTCATGCTTTTTAATCACACCGTTCTGATAATCGTCTATCGACGCACAGGCGGTGATTCCCGTCTGTGTCCGGCCGTTCATCGTCAGCTCATAAATGTAATAGCATGGCTTCTCCTCTGTCACAAAATCACCGTTTCCGATCATGTCCCACAGGATATCGTGTGCTTTCTGATAGACCTCCGGCGCATACGTATCCACAGAGTCATCGAACTGGGTCTCCGCGCGGTCAATCCTCAAAAAAGACTCTGGCTCGCGCAGAACCTCTTCCTTTGCCTCCCGGCGGTTATATACATCATAAGGCAGCGCCGCAATACGCGGTGCCTTTTCCATACATGGCCGAATACATGTAAATGGTCTGATCACTGCCATCTCTCAATCTCCTCTTATATATTTTTCTAAACTTCCATGAAAGACATCGGGGATTATGATACTGTATACAGTCTGCATAATCCCCGGTAAAAATACATATTTTGAATTATTTTACCACTCTGACTTTCAGCACGCCCTCAATCCCGGACAGCTTTTCGATTACTTCCGCAGTAGCCGGAGCATCCAGATCCAGAATCGAATAAGCGTACTCACCGCGGCTCTTATTCGTCATATCAGAAATATTGATACCCGCATCGCCGCAGACAGCCGTATACTGGCTGATGGTATTCTTCACATTCCGATGGCAGATCGCGATACGTCCGGCGCCTTTGCAGACGCCCATATTGCAATCCGGATAATTAACGGAATGAGTGATATTGCCGTTCTCCACATAGTCAATCAGTTCATTTACCGCCATAATCGCGCAATTGTCCTCAGACTCCGCTGTGGAAGCACCGAGATGGGGCGTCACGATGCAGCCCTCAGCTCCGGCTGTCGTCGGGTTCGGGAAATCGACCACATATTTGCGAATCTTACCGGCCGCAAGGGCTTCCACCATAGCTTCCTCATCCACCAGCGTATCGCGGGCGAAATTCAGTACGACCGCGTTATCCTTCATGGAAGCGATGGCTTCTCTGCTGATCATACCCTTCGTGGAATCCATCAGCGGAACATGGATGGAAATAAAATCACACTCCTTATAGATCTCGTCCGCGGAAAGCACATGTTTTACCTGCGTGGAGACATTCCACGCCGAATTAAGGGAAAGATACGGGTCATAACCCAGCACCTTCATGCCGAGATCGACCGCTGCGTTCGCAAGTCTCACACCGATGGCGCCGAGTCCGATCACGCCGAGAGTCTTCCCCATTAATTCTGTTCCGGCAAATGCCTTCTTCGCCTTTTCCGTAGACTTCGCAATTCCGGCGTCGTCTTTATTTTCTTTTACCCAGTTCATACCACCGGCAATATCACGGCAGGCCAGAAGCATGCCGGCAATCACCAGTTCCTTCACACCGTTCGCATTCGCGCCGGGTGTGTTAAACACAACAATTCCCTTCTCCGCACATTTGTCAAGCGGAATATTGTTGACACCGGCACCCGCGCGTGCAACCGCCAGCATGGAATCCGGGAGCTCCAGATCATGCATCGCAGCACTCCGCACCAATACCACATCCGACGACGCGAGATCGTCGGTTTTCTCAAAAGTATCCGGGAAAAGATCCAGACCGCACGCGGCGATCGGATTCAGGCATGTATATTTCGCCATAATTATCATCCTCTTTTCTTAATTCTCTTTTTCGAACGTCTTCATGAACTCCACCAGTGCCTTCACGCCCTCGATCGGCATCGCGTTATAGATGGACGCACGCATACCGCCGACAGTTCTGTGACCTTTCAGGTTCTCAAATCCGGCCGCCTTGGCTTCTTTTACAAACTTCGCCTCCAGATCTTTATCGCCGATAATGAACGGAACGTTCATCAGGGAACGGTCTTCCTTGCGCACCGTACCCTTAAACATGGTATTGTTGTCAAGATAATCATAGAGAATGGCTGCTTTCTCCTCGTTGCGTTTCTGCATCGCCTCAAGTCCGCCGATGCTCTTGATCCATTTAAATACCTTACCGCAGATATAAATGCCGTAGCAGGGCGGAGTATTATACATAGATCCGTTGTCTGCCTGCACTTTCAGATTCAGCATGGTCGGTACATAAGCCGGAAGATCGTCACGAAGCAGATCTTCACGGATAATCACGATCTGAACACCCGCAGGGCCGATATTCTTCTGAACGCCGCCGTAGATCACGCCGTATTTCTCAACATCAATGGGTCCGGCAAGGAAACAGGAAGATGCATCCGCAACCAGCGTCTTGCCCTTTGTGTTGGGCAATGTATGATAAGTTGTACCGTAGATGGTATTGTTCTGGCAGATGTAAACATAATCCGCATCCTCGGAGATCGGCAGATCGGAGCAATCCGGGATATAAGTAAACGTTTTATCCTCGGAACTGGCGATCTTGTTAACTTTGCCGTACTTCTGAGCCTCAACATAAGCCTTTTTCGCCCACTGGCCGGTCACAATGTAATCCGCCACTCCGTTTTTCATCAGATTCATCGGGATAGTCGCAAAATGCAGCGCCGCACCGCCCTGTAAAAACAGCACTTTGTAATTATCCGGAATACCCATGAGGTCTCTCAGATCTGCCTCTGCCTCATCGATAATCTCCTGAAACATAGCGGAACGATGGCTCATCTCCATCACGGACATGCCGCATCCGCGGTAGTCCATCATCTCCTCCTGCGCCTCTTTCAGAACCTCCTCCGGCAGGACCGCCGGTCCGGCCGAAAAATTATAAACTCTTTTCATTCTCCTATCCTCCTAATGCAAACTTTCTATTATGCTGCTGACGCAGCGCGCCAACATCTATCACTGTTCGCAGGATTCCAGATCCTGCTTATCAAACGCATCGCTGATCGGCGCCCCCGGGGCTACCATCGGCCATACGTTGTCATCACTTCCGATCATGCAGTCAATCAGTACCGGCCCGTCTTTCTGAAGAGCCTCTGCAAAAGCCTCTGCAAACTCCTCCCGGGTCGTCACGCGCATGCCTTCGGCGCCCATTCCCTCAGCGATTTTCACAAAATCCGCGCCGTCAGAAAATACGGTACTGGAATATCGTCCGCCGTAAAACAACTGCTGCCACTGATGCACCATACCCAGAACACTGTTGTTGATCACCACCTGGATGATCGGCAGCTTCTGACGTGCCGCTGTCATAATCTCATTCATATTCATACGGAAACATCCGTCACCGGCGATATTGATCACCTGTTTATCCGGGTTGGCCACCTGCGCACCGATCGCGGCGCCGAGGCCGTATCCCATGGTTCCCAAGCCCCCGGACGAAAGGAATGTGCGGGGGTTCTTGTAACGATAATACTGGGCAGCCCACATCTGGTGCTGTCCCACCTCAGTCACAATAATCGCATCGCCGGCTGTCTGTCGGTAAATCTCCTCCATAATGAAAGGTCCGGTCAGACCCGGTTCCGTGTAAGTCATCGGATATTTCTGCTGAAGATCGGCAATCTCCCGTTTCCACTCCGAATGATCCTGCGGCTCGAGCAGCTTATCCAGTCGGACAAGAATCTCCCGAATGTCGCCGACCACACTCGCGTCTGCCTGAATGTTTTTGTTGATCTCTGCCGGATCAACGTCAAACTGAAGAATCTTTGCATGCTGCGCAAAACGCTTCGCATCACCGATCACACGGTCACTGAAGCGGACGCCGATCGCGGTCAGCAGATCGCATCCGCTGACGCCGTAATTGGAAACCTTTGTGCCATGCATACCAAGCATCCCCGTATAATTCGGATCTGTCCCGTCAAAAGCTCCCTTTCCCATCAGGGAGTCACAGACCGGTGCGTCCACTTTTTCAACAAAGCGGGCAAGCTGACGGCTTGTGTCAGAGATAACGGCTCCGCCCCCGACAAAAATGTACGGTTTCTCAGAGCAGCGTATCATCTCAGCGGCCGTCGTAAGGTCCTCCTCCGTGATCTGATCTGCGGATCGCGGAACAGGCGGAATCTGCTGAAACTCAAACTCTGTCCTGGCGCCGGTCACATCCTTCGGAATATCCACAAGCACGGGACCGGGACGTCCGGTTCGTGCGATACGGAAAGCCCTGCGGATCACATCCGCCAGATCCCGAATATCCTTTACGATAAAATTATGCTTTGTGATCGGCATGGTGATACCTGTGATATCTACCTCCTGAAAGCTGTCTTTCCCGAGGAGAGACACACCCACATTACAGGTGATCGCCACAATGGGAACTGAATCCATATAGGCGGTCGCAATGCCTGTGACCAGGTTCGTCGCGCCGGGTCCGGACGTCGCAAAGCAGACGCCGACTTTTCCGGTAGAACGAGCGTAGCCGTCCGCCGCATGGGAAGCTCCCTGCTCATGTGATGTCAGAACATGGCGAATTTCATCACTGTGTTTGTATAATTCATCATAGACGTTCAAAATCGCGCCGCCCGGATAACCGAAAACGGTATCCACACCCTGCTCCTTTAAACATTCTATCACGATCTCAGCTCCTGTCAGCTGCATTTGCGGTTCCTCTTTTCCGTTTACTCATTTACTTTCAAAATCGCACCGGTGTTTCCTGATGTTACCATCGCCTGATAGCGCTTCAGATATCCGGTCGTTACTTTCGGCTCACGCGGCTGCCATTTTGCCTTTCTGGCTGCCATCTCCTCATCAGAAATATCTACATCCAGCGTATTGGCCGGGATATTGATCTTGATGATATCTCCATCCTCAACAAGCGCGATGGGCCCGCCCACGGCTGCTTCCGGAGAAACATGACCGATCGCCGCACCTCTGGAAGCGCCGGAGAAACGACCGTCCGTGATCAATGCCACGGTAGAACCGAGACCCATGCCGACAATCGCGGATGTCGGGTTCAGCATCTCACGCATACCCGGTCCGCCCTTCGGTCCCTCGTAACGGATGACTACGACATCACCCTCCACGATCTTGCCGCCCTTGATCGCTGTGATCGCATCCTCCTCACAGTCAAATACACGGGCCGGTCCCTCGTGAACCATCATCTCGGGCGCTACGGCAGAGCGTTTTACTACGCCGGAATCCGGAGCCAGATTACCCTTCAATACGGCGATGCCGCCGGTCTTGCTGTACGGATTATCAATCGGACGAATGACCTCAGGATTCTTATTTACAGCGCCTTTTATATTTTCAGCGATCGTCTTGCCCGTGACTGTCATACAGTCGGTGTGAAGCAGTCCGATCTTGTCAAGCTCTGTCATTACCGCCGAAATACCGCCGGCCTCATTCAGATCCTCCATGTAAGTCGGACCGGCCGGAGCCAGATGACAGAGATTCGGTGTCTTCTCACTCATCGCGTTCGCAATATCAAGGTCTATATCTACCCCTGCCTCATGAGCGATAGCCGGCAGATGCAGCATAGAGTTCGTGGAGCATCCCAGAGCCATATCCATCGTGAGTGCGTTCATAAACGCGTCTCTGGTCATGATATCCAGAGGACGGATATTCTTGCGATACAGATCCATCACAGCCATACCTGCGTGCTTTGCCAGCTGAATACGCGCGGAATATACGGCGGGAATCGTTCCGTTGCCCGGAAGCCCCATACCAAGAGACTCTGTCAGGCAGTTCATGGAATTTGCAGTGTACATACCGGAGCAGGAGCCGCAGGTCGGACATACATTCTCCTCAAAATTCGTCACATCCTCTTCGGTCATCAGACCGGCTTCATAGGATCCGACCGCCTCAAACATGGAAGAAAGGCTTCTCTTCTGTCCCTTCACATGTCCGGCCAGCATCGGACCGCCGCTGACAAACACGGTAGGTACATTCACGCGTGCCGCCGCCATCAGGAGTCCCGGAACATTCTTATCACAGTTCGGGATCATGATCAGAGCGTCAAACTGATGTGCCAGTGCCATACACTCGGTAGAGTCTGCGATCAGGTCACGGGTCACCAGAGAATATTTCATACCGACATGTCCCATGGCGATACCGTCGCATACAGCAATGGCCGGGAACATGATCGGAGTACCACCGGCCATGGCCACGCCGATCTTGGCAGCCTCCGCCAGTTTATCCAGATGCATATGACCCGGAACAATCTCATTATAGGAACATACGATACCGACCAGCGGTCGCTCCAGCTCTTCTTTCGTCAGGCCGAGCGCGTTAAATAAAGATCTGTGGGGAGCCTGCTGCATCCCCTTTTTTGCGTTATCACTTCTCATGACTATGTCTCCTTTTCTTTCATGGGCTCTCATAAACCTTCTTCTGGCTGACCTGACTGACCGGCAAAAGAATCTGAAAGCACAAATTTATTTATTAAAATTAAAACCGAAAACTGATACGATGTCATATCGATCAATCAGCCATAATTCTCTCACAGATCAAATCGCCCATCCGGGCAGTTCCCACCATCTCCACTGAGGCTTTCTTCCCCTCCTCCTGAGGCATGATGTCAATCGTTCGATATTGATCCTTCAGCACCTGTTTTACCGCGTTCTCCACTGCGTCCGCTTCTCTGTCAAGATCAAAGGAATATCGCAGCATCATCGCCGCGGACAGAATCGTCGCTATGGGATTCGCAATGCCCTTCCCCGCAATATCCGGCGCGGAACCGCCGCTTGGCTCGTACAGGCCGAACTTCGTATCATTTAAACTGGCGCTGGAAAGCATGCCGATCGAGCCGGTCACCATGCTGGCCTCATCCGACAGGATATCGCCGAACATATTCTCCGTCAGAATCACATCGAACTGTTTCGGATCCCGTACCAGCTGCATCGCGCAGTTATCCACCAGCATATGCTCATATGCAACCTCCGGGTAATCCGCGGCAACCTCTTCCACAATTCGTCTCCAGAGCCGGGAAGAATCCAGCACATTCGCCTTATCTACACTGGTGACCTTCTTCCGTCTCTTCATGGCTATTTCAAAACCTTTAACGGCAATCCTGCGAATCTCATTTTCATTGTAAGAAAGTGTATCCACGGCAGTAATGATACCATCCACCGCCTCTGTCCGTCTCTCGCCAAAATACAGACCGCCGGTCAGTTCACGCATGATCATCATGTCAAATCCGTCGCCGATGATGTCATCGCGCAGCGGGCAGGCTTCCTTCAGTTCTTCATAAAGATAAGCCGGTCTCAGATTCGCAAAGAGATTCAGCGACTTGCGAAGTTTTAAAAGCCCCGCCTCCGGCCGTCTCTCCGGCGGAAGCTGATACCAGGGCGACGTACTGGTATTTCCTCCGATGGATCCCATAAGAACCGCGTCCGAAGCCAGTGCCTGTTCAATGGCATGATCCGTGAGCGGCAGTCCCGTCGCGTCGATCGAACACCCTCCCATCAGAATATCTTCGTATAAAAATTCGTGACCGAACTTCTCGCCGACACAGTCTAACACCTTCTGTGCTTCCGCGACGATCTCGGGACCGATACCGTCCCCGGCGATCACTCCGACATTAAAATTCATGTGCAATCCTCCCATCTGTGATCCGCACAGTGCTTTTCAAATGCGCAGCTGCGCTTATATCTCAATAATATAGTATAATTCGACATGGATTTCAAGTATTAAATGATGATACCAGGGTCAAAAGGTCAGAAAAAGGAAGCCTGCAAAATGCCTCCCGGCATTTCACACGCCCCTTCTCATCCGTCATCCCGCAGACCCGCACAGCATTCCGCAATCTGACCCTGTCAGCTGCAATCGCTGTATCAGCCGTCAACCCTCAATCGCGTCTTCCGCTTTCTCAACCTGTGCGATCGCAGCACGCTGCATCGGGATGCGGCAGTTCTTGTTATTTCCAAACTCAACGATCACAATGTCATCCTGAATATCGATCAAAGTGCCGTAAAAGCCGCCTGTCGTACATACAGTATCACCAACCGCCATATTCGACAGCATATCATTCTTTCTGGCCTGCTCTTTCCGGTTCGGACGGATCATGAAAAAGAACATGAACACAACCAGAATGACCACCCAGATGATGATACCGTAGCCGCCGCTGCTGGAAGTCAAAACGTACATAAAAAATTCCTCCTGTCTGATTCGTTTCTGAAACGGTCTGATTTCTCAGCGTCTCAATAC
>JAJQFQ010000077.1:0-3665 GCA_021201035.1 Clostridiales bacterium | reverse complement strand
ATACCGTTTCTATTCTACACAATTAAGTATCATTATTCAAGGTATTTTTTTTCTTACCGCATTTTTGTTTATTTTCCGATGCCCTCTTTCATTTGATACAGCTTCTCATCCTTATAATTCTGATATCTGCCTGCATCAATGGCATCCCTGATTTCTTCCATCATTGTGTTATAAAAATACAGGTTATGGAGCACGCACAGCCGCATACCCAGCATCTCCTTCGCCTTTAAAAGATGACGTATATAGGCGCGGCTGTAGCTTTGACAGGCCGGGCATCTGCAGCCCTCCTCGATCGGCCTCATATCCCGTTCATATTTCTGATTGAACAGATTCATTTTTCCGTGATTCGTGTAAACATGTCCATGCCGCCCGTTCCGGCTCGGATAGACACAGTCAAAAAAGTCCACGCCTCGGTCAACCGCTTCCAGTATATTGGCCGGTGTTCCGACTCCCATCAGATACGTCGGCTTATCCTCCGGCAGATAAGGAACCGTCACATCCAGTATATGGTACATCTCCTCATGGCTCTCCCCGACCGCCAGTCCGCCGACGGCATATCCGTCCAGTTCCATCTCACGGATCCGCTTCGCGTGATCGATCCTGATATCCTCATAAACAGCACCCTGATTGATAGCAAATAACAGCTGTTCCCGATTGATCGTATCCTCAAGCGTATTCAGTCTCTCCATCTCCGCTTTGCAGCGCGCCAGCCATCGCGTCGTGTGCTCCACCGACGGCTTCACATATTCCCGCTCCGCCTTCGCCGGCGGACATTCATCAAAAGCCATCGCAATCGTAGAACCCAGATTGGACTGAATCTGCATGCTCTCCTCCGGCCCCATAAAAATCTTTCGTCCGTCCACATGGGAATGGAAGTGAACACCTTCTTCTTTAATTTTTCGCAAACCGGCCAGTGAAAACACCTGGAATCCGCCGGAATCCGTCAGAATCGGCCGATCCCAGACCATGAATCTGTGAAGTCCGCCCAGATCACGAATCAGGCGGTCTCCGGGCCGCACATGCAGATGATAGGTATTAGAAAGCTGAATCTGCGTTTTGATCTGTTTCAGATCATCCGTAGA
The DNA here is from genome assembly GCA_021201035.1 of Clostridiales bacterium. Classification (GTDB taxonomy): domain Bacteria; phylum Bacillota; class Clostridia; order Lachnospirales; family Lachnospiraceae; genus Eubacterium_I. The sequence goes on along the minus strand of JAJQFQ010000077.1, from coordinate 2,583 downwards.
TACTGCCCCTTTTATAGCCGCAGCCGTTCCAACATTCATAAACACCGGCGTCTGTACCGTGCCATGGACCGTAATCAGCTCCGCCCGTTTTGCCCTGCCGTCTTTTTTTAATAATTTATACATATGAAATTCCCTTTGCGATTGCTTTTCCGTTTTGTTTACTTTATAATCTACCTTATCAAAGTATAAAAATCAAGGGAGGAATGCGCCATGGCAGGCTCAAATCTCGGAACCATATTTAAGATAAGTACCTGGGGAGAATCTCACGGGAAAGGTGTCGGCGTCATCATCGACGGCTGTCCGGCCGGACTTTCCCTGTGTGAAACGGATATCCAGAAGTTTTTAGACCGACGAAAACCCGGCCGGTCAAAATTCTCCACGCCGAGGAAAGAATCAGACACCGTTGAGATTCTCTCCGGTATATTCGAAGGAAAGACGACCGGCACGCCCATATCCCTTCTGGTCCGCAACGAGAACCAACGTTCCAAAGATTACAGCGAGATTGCCGCATACTATCGTCCCGGACACGCCGACTATACTTTCGACGCCAAGTACGGTTTTCGCGATTACCGCGGCGGCGGGCGCTCCTCCGGACGGGAAACGATAGGGCGCGTGGCTGCAGGAGCTGTTGCATCGAAGATTCTGGAAGAACTGGGCATTTCAATCCTTACATATACCCGGTCCATCGGTCCGGTCAGCATCTCTGACGAAAGATTTGATCCCAATGAAATCAGCGCAAATCCGCTCTATATGCCGGACGCCGCAGCAGCTGCGCAAGCACAGGACTATTTAAATCACTGTATACAAAATCAGGATTCCTCCGGCGGCGTGATCGAGTGCGTTATCACAGGTATGCCCGCCGGTATCGGCGAGACCGTTTTCGACAAACTGGATGCGAATCTGGCCAGAGCCGTATTTTCCATCGGCGCCGTCAAGGGCTTTGAAATCGGTTCCGGCTTTGACGCGGCAAATAAAAAAGGCTCCGAAAACAATGACGCCTTCACCACAGATTCTGACGGAAAAATTGCCAAAAAAACAAACCATGCCGGCGGCATTCTCGGAGGGATGAGTGACGGAGATGCCATTATTTTCCGCGCGGCCGTAAAACCTACGCCGTCCATCGCGCAAACCCAGCAGACCGTACGAAAAGACGGTACGCCCATTGAGATCAATATTGCCGGCCGGCACGATCCCGTCATCGTCCCGCGCGCCGCCGTCGTCGTGGAATCCATGGCCGCCCTGACACTGGCGGATCTGCTTCTCCTCAATATGTCCTCCCGCATGGATTATCTGACAACCATATACACTGACTGCAAATAATAAATCTGCTGTCGGCCGAATATCATTTTTAAATAAACGAACCTGTCCTCTGACGGGGACACCACCATGTATGAAAACCGATGAGATGGCTGCCCTGCAGTCATCTCACCATCATCAGCATTTCCACCGCAATATATCATACTTATCCGCTGCAGACTGTCCGATATCCACATACAACACCTGCTTCGGATGAGGTGCGGATGCCATCTCCTCCCCATCTTCGTTTATGATGCGTTTCACCTGCACCTTCGTATTCTCTCCGTTCGGTTTCATAATCTCAATCATCTCACCGACAGAAAATTTATTTCTCTGTTCAATACGATACAGGCCGTCTGTGTTCTGTCCGCCGATGATTCCCAGATAAGTATATTCCTTTTCATAAGTATTACTGTCATAGATCTGCGAGGACGAATCCGGCTTTCCGAAAAAGAATCCCGTAGTAAACTGCCTGTACGTACAATTGGAAATCTGATCCAGATACCAGTCCATATGTCCGTGATACAATTCCGGATCCGACAGATAATCATCGATCGCCCGCCGATAGGTGCGCGCCACCGTCGCCACATAGAGCGCGGTTTTCATCCGTCCCTCGATCTTAAAGCTGTCAATCCCGCTTTCGACCAGTTCGGGAATATGCTCAATCATACACAGATCCTTCGAGTTAAAAATATACGTGCCTCTCTCATTCTCATACACCGGCAGATACTCGCCCGGCCGCGTCTCCTCGACAACAGCATATTTCCAACGGCAGGGGTGTGTGCATGCGCCGCGGTTGGCATCCCGCCCCGTGAAAAAATTGCTGAGCAGACACCGCCCGGAATAGGAAATGCACATTGCTCCGTGAATAAATGTCTCCATCTCAAGTTCCGCAGGTATCCTGCGGCGTATTTCTTCTAACTCCTCCAGAGACAGCTCCCGCGCCGTCACCACGCGCTTCGCGCCCAGCGCATGCCAGAACTGAAAGGTCCCGTAGTTGGTATTGTTCGCCTGCGTGCTGATATGAACATTTATCTCCGGACAAACTTCTCTTGCGATCGTAAATACACCCGGATCCGAAATAATCAGGGCATCCGGCCGCAGAGGACGCAGTTCCTTAAAATACGCCCGAACTCCCTCCAGATCCTCATTATGCGCCAGAATATTCGCTGTGATATACACCTTTGCGCCATGATCATGGGCGAACAAAATCCCCTCACGGATCTCATCCAAGGAAAAATTCTTTGCTTTCGCACGCAGACCGAAAGCCTCTCCGCCGATATAGAC
>JAJQFQ010000195.1 GCA_021201035.1 Clostridiales bacterium | reverse complement strand
TAATCTTCCGCCTGGTTTATTACCTGTGCGGTTGCAAGAAACCTTTTTCGCGGCTCTGGATCTCCAGCATGGAGGATGCCGCCATCCGGGAGGGTTTTAAAAACCTGAGGCCGGGAAGTGAATATGACCGCTTATTTGAAGCGGCGCTGTGCCGGGAGCGTGCCGACTGGATTGTCGGAATCAACGCCACCCGGCTTTTTTCTGTCCTGTACGGTAAAACGCTCCATGTCGGGCGGGTGCTCTCTCCCACTCTGTCCATGGCTGTTGTCCGGGAAGCGGAGATTGCCGCATTTGTGCAGGAATCTTTTTATACCGTGGAGCTTGCGCTCCCTGGAGTAAAAGCATCCGGAAAACGACTGAAGGAAAAAGAAGCAGCATTACAGCTTGCCGATGAATGTGCCGACAGCACCGCTACAGTCACAAAATATGTGTGCAAAGAAAAGTCAGAGAAGCCGCCGGCGCTGTATGATCTGACGACCCTACAAAGGGATGCTAACCGCCAGCTGGGATATACGGCACAGCAGACGTTGGATTACGCCCAGGGGCTGTATGAAAAGAAAATCATCACATACCCCAGGACAGACAGCCGGTACCTGACGGACGACATGGAAGAGATGGTTCCCGGCCTTGCGTCAATGGCGGCAAGGATCGCTGGGCTCTATGATGACAAGGATGATGAATTCGATGAGGAAGATGATAGCATTTCCCGACTGATCGATTCTTCAAAGGTCAGCGACCATCATGCGATCATTCCCACGATGAGCGCGGGCGAGGAGGAATTATCCGCTCTCCCCTCCGGGGAACGGGAAATCCTGCAGCTGATTGCTGTCCGCCTGGCTGAGGCCGTTGCCGGTCCCTGCAGATATGAGGAAGTTACAGCAGAATTCGAGTACAGCGGGATGCCATTTGCGGCAAAAGGTAAAACCATTCTGAAGGAAGGATGGAAAGCCATTGAAAAAGAGGAGAATGAGGCCCGGCAAAGACGTTCGAGAAGCAAGCGAGGAAACTCTAACAATAACCATCCCGGCATCTCGGAAAAGGAATCCGAGGTAAGTGCTCCTCTCCCACTTATGGAAATTGGTGATAGATTCCCGGTAAAATCCGCGGATGTAAAAGAAGGTAAAACAAAACCGAGGCCGCATTATACCGAAGACACCCTTCTCTCAGCAATGGAACATGCCGGTACGGAAGACATGCCGGATGACGCGGAGCGCAAAGGGATCGGCACACCGGCCACCCGCGCCGGGGTTATTGAGCGGCTGGTGACGCGCGGATTTCTCTCCCGCGCCGGGAATGGGAAGACAAAATACCTGATCCCGACAGAAAAAGGCACAGCCCTGATCACGGTGCTGCCGGAACAGCTGCAGTCCCCATCCATGACAGCTGACTGGGAGGAAAAACTGCTTGCAATTGAGCGCGGTGAATATTCCCCGGAGGAATTTATGGACGGGATTGCTGCGATGATCACAAATCTGGTGGAGACGTATGAACCGGCGGAGGATTCTGCTGTGATCCTGCCGGCCAAGAGGGAATCCCTGGGAAAATGCCCGGCCTGCGGTGCGGATGTCGTGGAATATCCGAAGTCCTACTCCTGCACAAACCGCCAGTGTAAGTTTGCGCTCTGGAAAGAGAACCGATATTTTGAATCCATTGGGAAACAGATGTCTGAAAATGCAGCCCGGCAGCTTCTGAAAAACGGCAGCATCCGTCTGAAACACTGTTATTCCAGACGGAAGGACAGATATTTTGACACTACGGTTTCTATGACACTCGATCCGGACGGGAAAGTACAGTTTCGGATGGGAAAAGACAACAAATGAAAGGAAGGATGAACGGAATGGATATCAAAGCATGGGACGAAATTCATGGAGAAAAAAGCAGGGAAAACCTGCGGGATTTTTTGCGAAGCGATACGGACAGCTACCTGATGGGCCGTTGCAACAGGCTGCCTCTGATGAGGGTGGGGATGGTGCTCAATCGCCATCTCCCAGCTGGGAAACAGGTGCAGATGTTTCGCCTTCGACCGATGCACCTGGTGCGGATTTGGAACGAGTACGGCTAGATCCGGAGCACCGTTTCAGTGTGGTTGAAGTCGGCTGGTATCCCTCCCACACAGCTTATTCGATCTGGGATGAGCAAACCCGGGATTACTACAAAGATGCAGACGGCCAGACCATTGACTTTTTAAGCCAACGGTGGGCGGAGGATTACCGGCAGGATCTGATCGAGAGCATCCGGAAAGACCTGGCACGCACCCCTCTCGATAAGGCAAAAGATCTGATCGATGAGTATTGCATGGAGGAATTCAGCTCACCTGCAGATTTTGACGACCTTAAGAATATCGGGATCGGTTATACCACAGTCACGAATAATGAATATCCAGTTGAAGCGTCTGTCAATCTGATCGATTTTTATCTGGAGCGGCGGCTGAACGGAAAAGTGTTTGACACCCGCCAGTATGCCTCACTCGAGGAGCTGATCAGTCATGAGCTGTATAATCTCGATTTCAACGAACTGATGGATGTTTCCGATGATGAGTTGGATGCCGGTTTGGATGAGCCGGATATTGACGCAACGAATGTGCCGGTTACTGGCATGACGGATGAACAGCAACCATCGGAATCTGTGCCGGTTCCGAGCGTTTCAAGCCCTGAGGATGAACCAGAGTTTCCGTATCATACCGGTGATACAGTTTATCTGGAAGACGGCAAGGCATTTGTCATTGACAGCATCGGAATATTTGATATCCATCTGCATGATCCAGAACAGGTTTACCCCATCTTCCGTGCGGAGAGCCGTGATAACTTTCTGCGTTTGATTGGGAGATATCCACAGCCGCAGATTCCCCATCTCCAGCAACCGGAAATCAGTGATTTAGCAGAACCGGCAGATGAATCAGACGCGCACAAAGTGACGGAGGAAACAGTAGCTTCCTATCACGGAGAAGAGATCGGCCTGCCCTATGATGTAGAGATCAGACGGATGCATTTTGACACACCGGAACAGGAGGAACCTGCGAGGGATGCAGGCACACCGAGTCAGGGAACACACCTGACAAATTCGGAAAATTCTCCTGAAGATACTGCGCCGCCAACTATTGAAAATGTATCAACTGATATTCCTGCAGTAAACTTCCGCATCACTGACGACCATCTCGGCGAGGGCGGCCCGAAGCAGAAATACGCGATGAATATCGCTGCGATCCGCACCCTCCTTACAGTGGAATCTGAAAACCGCAATGCCACACCGGAGGAACAGTCAGTCCTTTCGCGGTATGTCGGCTGGGGCAGCCTGCCGGATGCATTTGACCCGAACAAGCCCGCCTGGGCGGAGGAATACCGGGAATTAAAGTCGCTCTTATCTGACGAGGAATATGCCGCGGCGCGTGCCAGCACGTTAAACGCACACTATACCAGCCCTGTTGTGATCCGTGCCATCTATGATGCTGTCGAGCAGATGGGGTTTCCTTCTGGGAATATCCTCGAGCCTTCCATGGGCGTGGGCAACTTTTTCGGGCTCCTACCGGACGGGATGCGGGACAGCCGCCTTTACGGTGTGGAACTTGATCCTGTTTCTGGGCGGATTGCAAAGAAGTTATACCCAAATGCCGATATTACCATCGGCGGGTTTGAGTCCACTGACCGCAGGGATTTCTATGACCTGGCGGTGGGCAATGTCCCATTCGGCGATTACCGGGTGAGCGACCGGCCGTATGACAAGCTGGGCTTTTCCATCCACAATTACTTTTTTGCCAAAGCTCTCGACCAGGTGCGTCCCGGCGGCATCGTTGCTTTTGTGACCAGCCGCTACACCATGGACGCCAAATCCCCGGATGTACGCAAATACCTTGCACAGCGGGCAGACCTCTTAGGCGCCATCCGGCTTCCGGACAATGCGTTTAAGGCAAATGCCGGCACGGAAGTGGTTTCAGACATCATCTTCCTGCAGAAACGTGAGACACCGATTGAGATTGATCCTGATTGGGTACACTTAAGGCTGACGCCGGACGGCTACCCCATCAACAGTTACTTTGCCGATCATCCTGAAATGGTGCTCGGAGAGCTTACGGAAGTGAGTACGCAGTATGGGCGAAAAGAATGTACGGTTGCCCCGATACCGGAGACGAACCTTGCAGACCAGTTAAAAAACGCAGTTTCGCATATCCATGGCAGGTATGAAACGGCTGTCTTCGCTTTTGAAGATTCCCAGGCTTCGGAGCGGGAAACGCTGCCTGCCGACCCTGCGGTAAAGAATTACTCTTTTGCCGCTGTGGACGGGGAAGTATATTTCTGAGAGGATTCCATCATGCGGAAAGTGGAGCTTGGCGAGCTGGCAAAAGAGCGGGCGCTCGGAATGATCCGCCTCCGGGAAACAGTCAATGAGCTGATTAAATACCAGATGGAGGATTACCCGGATGCCAAGATCGCAGGGAAACAGGAGGAACTGGATGCAGCCTATGATGCCTTCACGGAAAAGTACGGCCTTATAAACTCCCGTCCGAATGCAAGGGTATTTGCAGACGATTCTTCTTATTACCTGCTCTGCTCCCTGGAAGATGTGGATGAGGAAGGGAACCTGGTTGGCAAAGCAGACATGTTCACGAAGCGTACCATCCGCCCGGACCGGAGTGTGGCACATGTGGATACGCCTGCGGAAGCACTGGCTGTCTCCATCGGGGAGCGCGGGAAGCCGGACCTGCCGTTTATGGCGGATCTCCTCGGTAACCCGGACGATTACACCCGCATTACAGAGGAACTTTCCGGCGTGATCTTCCGTGACCCTTTGGAAGCGTCGGATACGGATATCACAAAAGGCTGGCACACCGCTGATGATTACCTGTCCGGGAATGTCCGGGAGAAATTGCGCGTGGCAAAGATTGCAGCCGGATCAGACCATGCGTATGCCGTCAATGTTGCCGCACTGCAAAAAGCACAGCCTAAGGATCTGGATGCCTCGGAGATCGATGTGCGGCTCGGTGCCACCTGGATCGATGTGGATTATATCCAGAAGTTCATGGAAGAAACTTTTGAAACTCCGTTTTATCTGCGGAGCACTATCGAGGTGAAGTTTTCTTCCTTTACCGCAGAATGGCAGGTCACTGGCAAAACCCGTGTCAACTCCCATGATGTAGCGGCTTATGTGACTTACGGCACTGACCGGGCAAATGCTTACCGTATTCTGGAGGAATCCCTGAACCTGAAAGATATCCGCATCTATGATACGGTGGAAGACGCGGACGGGAAGCAGAAACGGATCCTGAATAAAAAAGAGACCACCCTTGCCCAGCAGAAACAGCAGGCGATCAAGGATGCGTTCCGTGAGTGGGTTTGGAAAGACCCGTACCGCCGGGAAGAACTGTGCCACAAATACAATGAGTTATTCAACTCCACCCGCCCCAGGGAGTATGACGGCTCCCACATCCATTTCGTGGGGATGAACCCGGAGATTACGCTGCGGGAGCACCAGAAGAATGCTATCGCGCATATCCTATACGGCGGGAACACCCTGCTGGCGCATGAAGTTGGTGCGGGCAAGACATTTGAGATGGCGGCCGCCGCTATGGAGAGCAAACGTCTGGGATTATGCCAGAAATCCCTCTTTGTAGTGCCGAACCATCTGACCATCCAGTGGGCGAATGAGTTCCTCCGCCTCTATCCCAGCGCCAAGCTGCTCGTAGCAACACGGAAGGATTTTGAAGCTTCGAGACGGAAAAAATTCTGTGCGCGGATCGCCACCGGGGATTATGATGCGGTCATCATCGGCCACAGCCAGTTTGAGAGGATCCCCGTTTCCACAGAACGCCAGAAGATACAGCTGGAAGATCAGATTGAGGAAATCGAGGATGCGATCGCTTCCATGAAGTATCAGCGCGGGGAGAACTTCACCATCAAGCAGATGGAAAAGACTCGCCGCTCCCTCCAGGCAAGGCTCGATAAGCTTATGAGCACGGAACGCAAAGACGATGTGGTTACTTTTGAGCAGCTGGGTGTGGACTGTCTGTTTGTGGATGAAAGCCAGTATGTGAAAAACCTGTTCCTCTATACAAAAATGCGGAATGTAGCCGGCCTGTCTACATCGGAATCCCAGCGGAGCTCCGATATGTTTATGAAATGCCGCTATCTGGATGAGATTACTGGTGGGCGCGGCGTAGTCTTTGCTACCGGCACGCCGGTCAGCATCAGCATGACGGAACTGTATACCGTGATGCGCTATCTCCAGTACGGCTCCCTGCAGAAGATGGGGCTGACGCATTTCGATTGCTGGGCGTCAACCTTCGGGGAGACCACCACAGCCATAGAGCTTGCGCCGGAAGGCACCGGTTACCGTGCCAGGACGCGCTTTGCTAAATTCTTCAACCTGCCAGAGCTGATGAACCTGTTTAAAGAGGTGGCTGACATCAAGACCAGTGACCAGTTAGACCTCCCGGTTCCGGAAGCGGAGTATGAGACCGTTGTCGTACAGCCCTCGGAATTCCAGGAGGAGATGGTGCAGGACCTTTCGGAGCGGGCGGCCCTCGTCCATGCCGGTACGGTAGACCCCAGCGAGGATAACATGTTAAAGATCACCTCCGACGGGCGCAAGATCGGCCTCGACCAGCGGCTGATGAATGACCTCCTGCTGGATGACCCCGGCAGCAAGCTGAATGCCTGCGTCAGTAACGTGTTCCGTATCTGGGAGAAGGGAAAGCCGGAAAAACTGACCCAGCTCCTCTTCTGCGATATGTCCACACCGAAAAAAGACGGTACTTTCAACGTCTACGATGATATCCGGAATAAGCTGATCGCAAGGGGCGTCCCGGAGGAGGAAGTCGCATTTATCCACAGCGCTGACACAGAGGTGAAAAAGAAAGATCTCTTTGCAAAAGTGCGCTCCGGCCAGGTGCGCGTCCTGATGGGGAGCACCCAGAAGATGGGTGCCGGCACAAACGTCCAGGACAGGCTCATCGCCGTCCATCATCTGGATGTGGGCTGGCGGCCTGCGGATATGACACAGCGGAACGGCCGGATCATCCGCCAGGGAAACCAGAATAAAAAAGTATTTGTTTACCAGTATGTGACGGAAGGGACATTTGACGCGTACCTTTACCAGACCCTGGAGAACAAGCAGAAATTTATCTCACAGATCATGACCAGCAAATCTCCGGTCCGTTCCTGTGATGATGTGGATGAGCAGGCACTCTCCTACGCGGAGATCAAAGCACTCTGTGCAGGTTCGCCTCTGATCAAAGAGAAGATGGACCTGGATATTGATGTGGCGCGGCTGAAAGTTTTAAAAGCAGATCACCAGAGCAAGCAGTACCGTCTGGAGGATCAGCTGCTTAAATATTTCCCGGCAGAGATCGAACGCCAGCAGGGGTATATCCGGGGATTTACAAAAGATATGGAAACCGTAGCAGCCCATCCCCATCCGGAGAACGGTTTTACCGGGATGGAGGTTGCCGGTAGAACCTACCATGAGAAAGCGGAGGCAGGAGCAGCCATCCTTGCCGTATGTAAGACGGCAAAGTCAGTGGAGGGATATCCTCTCGGAACTTACCGGGGGTTTTCCATGCAGCTGTCCTTTGACAGTTTTGAGAAGAAGTTATGCATTTTTCTCAAAGGAGAGATGACCCACCGCGTCCCTATCGGGAATGATGCCAGAGGAAACCTGACGCGGCTGGATAACGCCCTCGGGAACATCCCAGCAAAGCTGGAGCAGGCAGAAACGAAACTGACCTCTCTGGAACAACAGCAAGAGGCGGCTATGCAGGAGGTAGGAAAACCGTTTCCGCAGGAAGCGGAACTGGTGAAGAAATCTGCGCGTCTGGCAGAATTGGACGCGGAGTTGAATATGGATGATGGGAGTGCTGAGGTAAGACGCGGCAGGGATTCTGTCGACGACTGCAAACAAGCCGATGAGCGTCCGTCCGTATTGAATGACCTGAAAGAAAAAGCCGAACAGGTGGTATCGATCACCCGTGATGCCCAGACAAGGAGGGAGGTGATTTTGTGACAGAAGAAAAAAAGACAGAATATCGTAATGTGAGGATTCATTTCCGCGTGACCCCGAGTGAAAAAGAGCGCATCTGCAAAAAAATGGATGAACTCGGCATCCGGACCATGAGCGCCTATCTCCGGAAAATGGCGCTGGACGGGTACTGTGTACAACTCGATTATGATTCCCCAAAGCAGATCACATCTCTCCTGCGCAGGTGCAGCAACAACTTAAACCAGGTGGCAAAGCGCGCGAATGAAACCGGCAGCATTTATGCCGCTGATATCGAAGATCTGCAGACGCGCCTGGATGAGATCTGGAAAACCCAGAAGGAATCCTTAAAAGCCCTTGCCACCATTATGTAATTTTTATCATATAAATCCCCATTCCGCCGCCGGACCGGCAGCACAGATAGTAATGAAAGTTCTGCGTCCTTTCACAGTAATCATACCGCAGATCTGCCGGAAAAGAAACTTTGTCAGTTCGTGCAGCGTTGATTATGGGAATTTGAAATGATTTTTATAAAATTACCGCGGCAGGAAACAGGCATGGAGCAGCATCCATGCCTACATAGTGACTATAATCGACATCATTGCAAGCATGAATAAGCTGTCCTACAATGAATCCATACTATAAAAAACGTTGGAGGACATATCAATGGACAGAGAATTTATGACCGATTTTTATGAAAATTATTATGAGGATCCGATTTATCTGGCAACTAAAAATGACAAAAAATATGATAAGAACAACAGAAAATTGATCCGGATCCAAGACGAAGTGTTGCAAATGATCGGCGGCTCCAAAACTCCTGCAGGTGAGAAATTTAAAGATTGCATGGAACTGACAATTAAACTCAGTGAATATATTGGCCTGGATTCTTACCTGCAGGGTGCGGCAGACAGGGAGAAAATGCTTCGCTGACATCATTGAAGGCACTGTTCGAACCGATTATAATAAAATCAGAAGAAAACGAAAACATTACCGAAAACGAAAAGGAGGCATAGGTTATGAGGCTTATAAAATTACCATTTAAAATGCTCGCAGTAATCGCGGTACTTGCGCTGACAATTTTAATTCTGATCGCAAAGCTTATCAACCGCCTGTCCTCCTTTGTGATGGGACTGTTGCTGCTCGTGCTGATCGGATGCGCTCTTTACTGCGTTTTCCAGAGCAGATGGCAGGATCTGGCAATCCTTGCAGGCATGGGAATGGTTGTTGTCGTGTTCCTTGCTTTGATCTCATGTGCAGAGGTGTTTGCTGAAAAATGCAGGGGCTCTCTAGGGGCTTTCATCCGTTCCTGATACAACTCCATTGTAGTACCAAAAGAGCGTTGCAAATAATAATAGTTCTGATATAATCGAAGCAGATGATACGAAAGAGGTTTCAGAAGTGCATTCGGTTGGAAAGATAGATAAAAATATTTACAGCTGTATAACAGATGATATTGTAACGGATGAGGTTATTATTACTGATGAGCGGATTCAACACATAAAAGATAGGCATCCAGATGATTATGAAAGATATTACTCTTATCTTAAAGTCATTGTCGAACAACCGGATTACATAATTGAGACCAACAAACCCAAGACTGCCTTAATTTTAAAAGAGATTACTGGAGGCGAAAATGAGCAGTTTAAGACAGTTCTACGGCTGACCACATCAACAGATAACCCGGATTATAAAAATTCTATTATTACCTTTATGAAAATAAACAATAAAGAATGGAACAGACTTATTAGGAATAAAACAATTCTTTACAAAAGAGAATAAAAATGCTATTATAAAGACACCTTAAACAAGGGGCTCTTTGAGGTGGAGGAATACGTACCCGTCCACACGCCGATGGCTTGACAGGGGAAACCCGAGAGACGCAGGAGAATGGTACGCCTGCCAAAGAGTTCCTTGCTAATGGGTTCAATAGTTAAAATATAAGCATCTGACGATTTGTCGGGTGCTTTTTTGCATGGAAAAAATCATATCAAACAATATCGTAAAGAGAAAGGGGGAATACCATGGCCGCTACAAGACTGATACCGCTTCATATCAACAAGGGCTGGAGCATCTCGCAGTCCCTCAACGACCGGACCGATTATGCAAAAAATCCGGAGAAAACTCAAAAAGGGGAACTTGTCACCGCTTACGAATGTGACCCGTTTACGGTGGATGAAGATTTCATGCTGTCCAAGCGGCTATATGAAATCACAACTGGGCGGCAACAGAAAAATGATATTATCGCTTATCATATTCGGCAGTCCTTTAAGCCCGGAGAAGTAAGCCCGGAGGAAGCCAACCAAATCGGGCGTGAGCTTGCCCTGCGTTTCACCAAAGGGAGGCACGCTTTTATCGTTGCAACTCATACAGACAAAGCGCATATCCATAACCACATCATTTTTAATTCCACAACAATAGACGGAAGTAAAAAATTCCGTAACTTCTTCCTCTCCTATCTCGCCGTCCAGAAGATCAGCGACCGTCTCTGCGTGGAACATGGACTTTCCATCATCGAAGCCAAGCCTTACCGAGACCGTCAGAAACGGACGGACTATCCGGCGGAACCTACCTTTCGGGATATCATCTGTGAATCCATTGATCAGGCACTTTCACAGAAACCTGCAGATTTTGAATCTTTCCTGCGCCTTATGGAGATTGCCGGATATGAGGTAAAGCGTGGAAAAAATACTGCACTAAAAGGAAAAGGCCAACAGCGTTTCATACGCTTGCGCTCTCTGGGTGACGGATACTCCGAAGAGGAAATCCGTGCTGCCATTGCCGGGGAGCGGGAACACCAGCCGAAAAAACGTCAACAGGAAAAGACTTTCTCTGCCGCTCAGCCGCGGCTGCAGCTTTTAATTGATGTGCAGGCAAAGATCGATGAAGGAAAAGGAGAAGGCTACGCACGGTGGGCGAAGACATTCAATTTAAAACAGATGGCGGAGGCGGTCTGTTTCATTAAAGAACATGATATCGCCACCTATGATGAATTGTCTGCAAAAGCGGATGCCGCAGTAGCTCGTTTTGATACGCTCTCCGACTCCATCAAATCTGCGGAAAAACGATTGACCGAGATTGCCGCGCTGAAAAAGCACATCTTTAACTATTCCCGGACAAAGGACACCTTTGTGGCATACAAAAAATCCGGGTATAGCCGGAAATTCCTGGAGGAGCATCGGGAAGAAATTACAATCCACAGGGCTGCCAAAGCGGCATTTGATCAGCTGGAAAGTACGAATACCGTCACTGGTGCAAACGGAAAACAGAGATCACGGATACCGTCAGTCAAAGAATTAAATCAGGAATATGCAGATGTATTAAATGGCAAAAAGAAAGCATATGCAGAATACCGTTCTGCCCGCTGGGAAATGCAAGATCTGCTCGTTGCCAGAAAGACTATTGATACGATTTTAGATATAGATCGTGATAAGGATATGGAAAAAGACAGACACATACAGAATAACCTATAAAATTGTAATTTGAATCATTTATTGACAATTTCTTTTTCATCATTCACAATATCAATAGTAAATAAAGAACAAACATGATACGAGGAGGGAATGATTATGCCAGGAAGAGCAGGAGGAGGCCATGGAGGTCCAGGTATGGGAGGCTCAGGCGGTCCGGGTATGGGAGGTCCATGCGGCGGACCCGGTGGACCGGGTGGTATGCACGGCGGACCGGGAATGCCGCCACCACCGCCACCCCGTCACGGATGGGGAAGCTATCGCAGGGGATGCTGTATGCCGGGATGCCTCATGTATGTATTGGGTGCCGGCGGTGTTATCGCGCTTTTAGTCTTGGGAATTGCATCACTTTTATAATGATACTTCCGTAGGTTAAACTTGGGATACAAAGGAATAAGAAATTATCATAGCAGGCTGTAAAGACAAACCTCTACTATATAATCAAACCAGTATAACCTAATTTACACAAAGATAAAAATCAGGAGAGGAATACTATGAGAAAAAACACAGAATTCACTGATGATGCCGGAAGCGAAGGTATTGAAGAAACTTATTCACAACCGGGAAAGATGACTAATAAGGACGAGGAAAAGCTACGCAAAATCATCGAAGAATCCGTTGATGAATCGGTCGATAAAGCATTCCGGAAATATCGGATCAGTTCTGCTGGCAAAGGGATTTTGAAAAGAATTGTGACATTGGTCGTTGTGATATGCGTCGTTTTTATAGGTGTTTATTATTGGCAGTCCAATCACAAGAAAATCGAGACTAAAGATGTCGAGGATTATGACCTGACACTTGAAAATAATGGGATTTTCGGATTCACAGCCGTTGATTTTGAAGAAGCAATTCTAGGTGAATCCACTAGAGAACAGTTACTGATTGTTGAGGAACAGAATGTTTCCGTTAATACAACAATCACCGATGCAGGTTTCCTGAGTTGGGGAGTCTTCAGTAAGCAACAAGTACTTACGATTTACGGATATGGTCAATATACAATTGATCTTTCGGAGATTAGCGCAGACGATATTTCGTTGGATGAAGAAACTTTTGAAGTCACAATTAAAATCCCACATGCTGAACTGCATGATACCGTCTTTAATCCAGATGAAACTGAGATTGGTGATATGGACAAAGGCTGGCTGGCTTTTGGGGATATTAAATTAACTGCTGAACAGAATCAGGAATTTGAAGAGGAAGCAATAGAAAAACTGACAGAAAAACTTTCTGAGGATGAGTGCTTTGAAGAAGCAGATAAATTCGCTAAGTTAAGTGCTTACGAAACCTATCAGCCAATTGTCAGCGGTGTTTCAACTGCATATAAAGTAGTCATTGAATTTCAGGATTAAATATCACGCAATATCTACAGCGCCTGTCAATAGCAGGTGCTGTATTTTTCTGCTTCTCATAATGTTTTCGTATTTATTTATCTCCCATCATTCTGTTGCGTTCACAAAATCAGGTTCAAAAAAATGTGTGCTATCTTTATAGCGAAACAAAAAAGCCAGGAATCCATTCGTAGCTTTAAGAGAAAACTACATTCAGACATGATGGGAGGAACCTTATGTACAAAAAAATGAACTCTGTTGCTATTGCTGTTGTGTTGGGTATTATGTCAGTATGCGCTTCGGGTTGCGGAAGCGATACGCAGACTGACGAATCCAGCGAAAATATCCAAACAGAAGAACTTAACGAGAGCGAAACACAAACCACTGACGAATCCGCTGCAAGTGATTCGGAAAAAGCAATTGATATTGAAGATATCGTATGGAGTGTCGATGAGGGGATCATAGATGGAGATCGATATGTTCTTCTTGAATATACGAATAATTCTTCCTATACAATAACCGGCTTAGAAATTACCTTCAGAGAGAAATCTGATATTACAGACGAGGAGAAATCCTCATTCTATTCTGATGTACAAGAGCTGCTCGATGCCACTGATGAAGATATGGAAGAAATAACGAATGAAGAGATTTCTATGTATGCGAAGACGGATCGAGTAGTTGACGCAGGGGAATCTGCGTCGAATATTAACTGCTACTATTATAGCGGATATTATTATCTGAAAGATATAAATCACTATAATTTAGTTGAACCCGATATCCTGACAGTTAAATTCATTGACGGAGACGAAATCTATACCGTTTATTATGATTACGTTTCCCAAAAATATTCTTTCGAAGATGACACAGAGGTGGCATATCAATGGTCTCAGACAGATCTTGGAGATGCGATTCCCAAGCCGGATGTGAAAGTTGTAGAAGCCGGAAGGGATGATGAAGTAAGATTTATGTTTGATGCTTATGGTTTGACTTTGGATGAATTTAATGCCTATGTCGATGAATGTATTGAACTGGGCTATACAGTCGACGCGAGCAGTTATGAAGGCTTTTATACGGCAGACAATGAAGAAGGGTATAATGTCTATCTTTATTATCAGGATAATGATTATTCTATGAGCGGAACAGTTGAAGCTCCGGAGACTGATGAATAGATTAAATTAAAAAACGGTGACGCGATAGATAGGCATTTGAAAAGTATGAACACTCGAGGAGGCACAATATGGCAAAGTATAAAGTGGAGTTCAAAGCGTTTACTTCTGGAGACTGGTACACCAAGACAGTAAGTAATCAAACATGAGTACCACTTAAAGAAAGAACCCGCCAAACAGGCGGAT